>JBDHHA010000005.1:0-77935 GCA_039589615.1 Gemmatimonadota bacterium | reverse complement strand
GATCAGTACGAATTCGTGGCCGTGCCCGGCCAACACATCACCATCGATCTGCGATCCGACGAGTTCGACACTTACCTGATCGTCCAACCGCCACGCGGTGGACAACAGGAGAACGACGATGCCGATCGTCCTGGGCACAGCGTCGTCGAGATGGACGCCACCGAATCGGGCACCTACACGGTGCTGGTGACGTCCTACGCGGTAGGCGAAACCGGAGGCTACGATCTGGGCATCGACGTGCGCGAGGCTGCCTCCGGTGCAGCGACCCCCAGTCGCGACGTCGTCGCGTTGTCGATCGGACAAGTCACCAGCGGCCAGCTGGGAGCGGGCGACAGCGAGGTGGAGGCCGGGAAGTACCGCGACCTATACGTGTTCGACGGTGTGGTTGGTGGAGCGATAACCGTAGAGATGAATTCCTCGGCGTTCGACACCTACGTCGGCGTCATTACCCCGTCGGGCGAGACGATCGAGAACGACGATTACGAAGGCAGTACATCGCGCTCCCTCATCGAATTAACGCTTCGCGAGAGTGGGCGGTATCGTGTGTTTGCCACGTCATACTCCGCCGGAACCGGCGCCTACCAGCTCGCACTCCGGGGCTCCACCCCAACCGTATCCCCCGCCGCCGACCGCCCCGCGACGGGAGGTGAGGGACGGGTCTATGGCATTTTCGCGGGCATCAGCGATTACAGTGGCCGTGCCCGCAATCTCGACCGTACCGCGGAAGACGCCGTCCGCGTCCGTGAGGCGATGATGCGCGGTGGCGGCATGCGTGCTGAAGACGGGATTCTGCTCACCGACGCCCAGGCAACGACGGCGGGTATCGGCAACGCCATTCGACAGATGGCCGGCAGGTTGGGGCCGGACGATACGTTCGTGTTCTTCTATTCCGGGCACGGAGGCCGCGTTGAGCGCGCGGGTCCGCAGGCCTCGGACCCGGACGGCCTCGATGAGACGATCGAGTTGTTCGATGCGGGGATCACCGACGATGACTTTTCCCAGATGCTGAACCAGGTGAACGCCGGGAAGATCATCTTGCTGCTAGACGCGTGTTTCAGTGGAGGCTTCTCCAAAGACGTCATCTCGGTCCCGGGCCGCATGGGCATGTTCTCGTCGGAAGAGGACGTGACCTCATCGGTGGCGGAAAAGTTCAAGGCGGGTGGCTTCCTCGCGGTGTTCCTGGCCGAGGCCATCGCGGACGGGTTCGCCGACAGCGACGATGACGGAGCCGTCAGTGCCATCGAGCTGAGCCAGTATGTCCACGAGCGGTATCGCACAGACCTCAAGGGCGGCGGTCTCGGTGACTATGTCAGTACGGGCGACCGGCAGCTCGGGTATCAGCATCTCGTGGTCGACCGCGGAAGTATCAGCCCGTACGAGGTCCTGTTCACTATCCGGTAGTATGAGGCTTGCCCTCGCCTGACCCGAAGGGTTAGCATAGCCCCGCTTCGCGTTCACCCGTTCAGCGCCAGGGGACTATGCTACTCCTACTCCTCACGCTCGTGTCTGCGGACACGTCGCGGACGCTCATGATCCCCGTTGCGCCGGCGGAGTCGCTGGCCGTGACGATGGTGGGGGAGGGAGCGCCCGTGGTTCTCATCCCGGGCCTCTTCGGTTCGTCCTACGGCTACCGCCATGTCATGGCGCTCCTCGATAGCGCAGGGTATCAGTCTGTGGGCATCGAACCCCTCGGAATGGGCACGTCGTCCCGGCCCGAGGACGCGGACTATTCCCTCACGGCGCAGGCCGACCGGATCGCCGCAGCACTGGACACACTGGGGATTCAGCAGTCCGTGTTGGTGGGACATTCCCTTGGGGCATCCATCGCGCTGCGCGTGGCGTATCGGCACCCGGGTTCCGCTCGAGGCGTCGTGTCGCTGGAAGGCGGTCCCGGTGAGACGGCCACGACGGATGGCTTTCGCAGCTGGATGCGGTTTGCTCCGGCCGCCCGCCTGCTCGACGTTCGCCAGGTCATGCAACGGCTGCTGTACAGCGACATGAAGAAGATGTCGCACGACGACTCGTGGGTTGAGAGCAGCGTGGTCGTCGCCTACACGGCCGGACTCGCTCGAGACTCTCGGGCGACGATCAAAGCCTACCAAGCGATGGGCAAGTCCGAGGAGCCAGAACTGTTGCGTGATCACCTACAATCGATCCTGTGCCCCGTCGTGTTGTTGGTGGGGGACAAGGAACACAAAGCCGGTCCTCCGGGCGACGAGATCTCCTTGTTGGCCGACCTGCTGCATTCCTTCACTGTCGATACGATTGCCGAGTCCGGTTTTTTCATCCAGGAAGAGCAACCCGCGGCCGTGGTGAGCGTTGTCAGCGGTTTCGAGACTGAACGGGGTTGCGGCGCCGAGCGTTTCTGAGGATTCAATAATCCCGTCGACGCGCATCACAACCCCACTGGTTTTCTCGCCCCCACTCTGATAGTCTGATCCAGCAACCTCGTCTCAAGGAGGAGACCGTGCAGCTTGCTGGAATCCGCGGCCTGAGGGCCGCTGCAGGCTTTGTCATGCTGGCCCTGGTCGCACCGGGGGGTGCGCTACGGGGACAAGCCACCTCGTACCTGGATTTCGACGGACTCACTCGCGAACTGCGATCGTTGGTGGACGGGTCCAACCTGGCCACCATGCGCTCGCTGGGAACGTCCCGTGAGGGGCGGGAGATTTGGCTCGTCGAAATAAGGAACCCTTCAGGAACCCCCGTGGACACGCGGCCGGGCTTGCTGATCGTCGGCAACCTGGAGGGTGATCACCTCGTGGGCAGTGCGTTGGCTCTCGAGACCATCCGCTACCTCATCGATCAGAACGGCGGCGAGGCAAACCTCGATGAGCAGGTGGTGTACGTCGTGCCCCGCCTCAATCCGGACGGCGCCGAAGCGATGTTCGCCGCTGTACATCACGCTCGTCGCGGCAATGCTCGACCCTACGACGACGACAACGACGGGCGCATCGACGAGGATCCTCCCGAGGATCTGAACGGCGATGGGTTCATTACGGTCATGCGAGTACCCGACCCATCCGGCGACTACATCATTCATCCCGACGACGCCCGGCTCATGAAGCGGGCGGATGCAGGCGAGGGAGAGTCCGGTGCCTACACGCTGTATCGGGAAGGTCGGGATTCGGACGGCGATGGATTCCTGAACGAGGACGGCGCCGGCGGTGTGGATCTCAACCGCAACTTCCAGCACGCCTATCCCTATTACGAGCGGGACGCCGGCCCCCACATGGTGAGCGAGTCTGAAGCGCGAGCGCTGATGGATTTCGTCGTGGCCCAGCGCAATATCGGAGCGATTCTGACCTTCGGTCACTCCGACAACCTGGTCACTGCGCCGAACGCAAGCGGCGGTTTGGCCGGGCCCAAGATCCTCGATCTTCCCGCGTTTGCCGACGCGTCCAACGCCGACGTGTTCGACAAGGGAGTGTTCCGGACGCAAGGTAGGGGTTTTGGCGGCGGCGGTTTCGGCGGAGGCGGTGGAGGGCAACCCCGACTCCGGGGTGCGCAGCCCGGCCGCGACAACGATCCCAACTCGGGACGGCGGCCGGCGACCACCGTCAACCGCCAGGACGTGCAGTACTTCGAGGCCGTCTCCGAAGCCTATGGGGAGATCACCGGCATCACGCGGGTGGGAATCAACCGCGAGGCCGAGGGGGCGTTCTTCCAATACGGCTACTTCCAGTTTGGCGTCCCATCGTTCAGTACGCAGGGCTGGGGCTTGCCCGAGCCCGAATCGGACGAGCAGGGAGCCGGTGAAGGGCGAGGTGGGCGAGGCGGGGGTGGAGCGGATGGCACCGATGCCGCCGTTCTCGCGGCGCTCGAGGGCGCAGGCATCGACGCGTTCGTGGACTGGACACCGTTCGATCACCCGGATCTCGGTGATGTGGAGATCGGCGGCTTCCGCATGCCCGCCGTCATGAACCCGCCAGGGGCGGAGCTACCGGAACTCGGTCGGGCGCATGGGGAGTTCGCAGCGCGCCTCACCTCCATGCTTCCCCGAGTGCGTATCGCGGACACCGAGGTCACCGACCACGGCGGCGGGGTCTTTACCGTGTCCGTGGAAATCGAGAACACCGGCTACTTTCCGACCTCCCTCCAGCACGGTGTCGTGTCCCGATCCGTGCAGCCCACCATGGTGCAGATCCAAGTACCACCGGAGGCACTGCTGACCGGCGATGCCAAGTCGAGCACCGTGCAGCAGCTGGAAGGATCGGGGGCCCGCGCGCGGTTTGCGTGGGTGATCCGCGGGCGACAGGGAGCGTCGGTCGAAATCCGCGTCCGGTCTCAAAAAGGTGGGACCGAAACCGCCACTGTGACTCTGAGGTGAATGAGATGACGCGCATACATATAAAGGGAATGGCGATTGCGACACTGGTCATGGTGCTGGCCACCGCGGTTCCGGTGCAGCAACTCGCCGCACAAGGGAGCTCCGACCCGGAACACACGCTGCCTCTCACGTGGGACCGGTGGCTGGATCACGACGAGATCGGGGAGCGCCTCAGGCTCATGGAGCGCACCTGGCCCGAGTTCTTGACGCTCCAATCGACGGGGACGAGCTACGGCGGCCGCGAGATGTGGGTGATGACCATCAACAACCCGCGCACGGGTGATGAGATGAACAAGGCCGCCATGTTCATCGAGGCCAACGTGCACGGCAACGAGATTCAGGGTGCGGAGATCACGCTCTACACGATCTGGTACCTGATGGAGAACTACGGGCGGATCGACGAGATCACGCGTCTCGTGGATGAACGCGTGTTCCATCTGGTGCCCAGCGTGAATCCCGACGGCCGCGATTACTTCATGGACGAGGCCGGATCGGGCGCCCGCACCGGCCACGTTCCCGTCGACAGCGACGGGGACGGCGTGGCCGACGAGGACGGACCGGAAGATCTCAACGGCAACGGCATCATCGAGCAAATCCGGAAGTATGTCCCGGGAGAGGGCACGCACCGGATCAGCCATGTCGATAGCCGCATTCTGGAAGCCGTTCCACCGGGGGAAAAGGGCGATTGGGTCATCCTGGGACGGGAAGGGATCGACAACGACGGGGATGGCCGCGTCAACGAAGATCCCGTCGGCGGCTACGACCCGAACAGGAACTACGCGTCGGACTGGCAGCCCAACTACATCCAGGGCGGTTCCATGAACTATCCGTTCGAGCTCCCCGAGGCGCGGGCGCTGAACGATTTCATGATGGCCCGTCCCAACATCGCCGGGATGCAGTCATTCCATAACACCGGCGGCATGATCCTCCGGGGTCCGGGCGCTGCGTGGTACGGTACCTATCCGACCTCCGACATCCGCGTCTACGACGAGTTGGGAGAGTGGGGTGAGCGGATGCTCCCGTATTACAACTACATCGTGATCTGGCGGGGGCTCTACACCGTCCACGGCGGGTCCATCGACTGGACCAACGACGGGCTGGGCATCGTGTCGTTCTCCAACGAGCTGTGGAACGGCGGGCAGTACTTCAACAGCCCACTTCTTCAGGCGCAGCGACAGGATCCCAACTCACCGATTTCGGGTCAGCGGTCCCGGTTCTTCTTCGACGACTTCCTGGAGTTCGGAGACCAGTACGTCGAGTGGACGCCGTTCGAACACCCGGAATACGGATCCGTGGAGATGGGTGGTTGGAAGAAACTCGCCGGGCGGGTGAACCCCCGTTTCCTGAGCATGGAGCTGTTCCACCGGAACATGGCGTTCACGCTGTACCACGCCGACCAGATGCCCCTCATGTCCATGGGAGAGTCCACCGTCGAGCGGGTGGATGGTAACCTGTTCCGCGTGCGCGTGGACATCACCAACGAGCGCTTGATCCCGACGATCACCGAGCGGGCTCGTCAGAATAACGTGGTGCGTCCCGATCTACTCACGGTGGACGGTAACGTCGACGTCATCGCGGCCGGATGGGTCCCGAACAAGTTTCTTCCCGGTCCCACGCAGATGATCGAGCAAGAGGAGTTGGATCGAATCCTCATCCGGAGTGGACACACTGGACGAACCACTCGCACGATCGAGTATCTGGTCAGTGGATCGGGGTCCATGACGGTGCAGTATTCGGCGCTCAAAGGGGGAACGGCCAGCACGACGGTGCAATTGCGCTAACGGCAGCCGGTGCAACACGAAAACGGCCGTCCTCGCCAATGACGAGGGCGGCCGTTGCTTGCTAGCGGTGTAATTCCGCCCCGGCCACACCGACCTTTACCTCCCAGACTCTCCCCGTTCGCGGCGACGTGGCGTAAATGGCGTGGCGGTCGAAAGCGCCCTTCCCAAACGCCAAGCTGCCGATACCCGGCATGTTCTCGGCGATCAACGTGGTCTCGCCACTGCCAGGATCGATGCGCCAGAGCTGTCCCAATCCGTTGGCCGCGACGTAGACCCTCCCCACCTCGTCAACGGCGAGTCCGTCGTTGGCGGCGCCGTCACCTAGTCGCGCAAGGACCGTCGGTTGACCGGTGGGCTGCCCCGCTTCCAGGGGAACCGCCCACACGCGGTCGTCGGGCACCAATGGCCGGAGGCTCTCGAATATTTGCGCGACGTACAGCGTCGAACCGTCCGGCGACAGCGCCAGCCCGTTGGGATGCCCCACTGCGTCGCTGAAGAGCCGAATCGATCTGTCGGCGCCGACGAGGAAGATCTCGTCCGTCGCGTCGTCGGAAACGAGAAACGAGCCGTCGGAAAGCACCAGGACGAAGTTGGGGTCACCGATGCCACCATCGACCACTCGGGTCTTTTGGCCCTCGGGGGTGATACGCCACACGATCCCATCGACGTTCGCGCCATGATTGAAGCGATTGGTCGGCCCAAAGTCGGCCATGAGGATATCGCGCTCGCCGATCGGGGCGAGCCCGAGGTTGGTGTAGAGATGGGTGACGTGTGTGATCTCGCCATCGGTGCTCACGCGCCACAAGGAGGCGTTGCCTGAGACGTACAGGTTTCCCTCGCCGTTGAAGGCGATCCCCTCACAGCGTGCGAATTTGCCGTCCACGAGCACCGTGGGAGCGACGGGGAAGGTGACCTCGGCTTGTCGCGGATCGACGCTCTGTGCGTCGGCCGGTGTTGTCGAGAGCAGGCAGCCTGTGAGACAGATCAGTACGGTCGCGGTCGCTGGTGGCTTTGCCAAATGCATCCTGCAGTCCTCCGGTTGTCTTCGGTAGCGCAGAGGCGGTTCGTGGATTACATGAGGCGTATGCTGCGGGGAGGGAAAATGTTCCTAAGCAATCGTTTACGTTCTCAATCGAGGACCGCCACCGACTTCACCCTGGCGTACACCTCACGCCCTGGTTGCAACGAGAGCTGGGCGCGCGACTTGTTGGTGATCCGTGCCAGCAACACCGGTCCGTCTCGTTCCGGACGTCCGAGTCGAACGAGGCAATTCGATGCCGAAAGCTCAGCCGTCTCCAGCACGGTCAGCGGCAACTCGTTGAGGATGCTGCTCGCTTGTTGGGGAGCAAGTCCCAGACTCACGTCGCGGGCGTTGACCTGAACCCGGATGCGTGATCCCGGTTGTTCGGCACGACGATGAATTGTGAGGTTGCCCAGAGGAGTGTCGATCGTCGTGAGGTGGAACTCTTCGTCGTGGGCCTTCACGGTTCCTTCCAGGACAACCCCGGGCTCTTCCCCCCGCCACCGCGCAAAGTCGATCCGCCCGAGGACGTGGGACACCGAGCCGGTGTCCGACACGCGCCCGTCCACCAGCCACACGAGCTGATTCGACAGACGCGCCACCTCCGTGAGGGAGTGACTCACGTAGATCACGGGAAGGGCAAGCTGGTCGAGCGCAGCCTCGAGGTAACCGAGCACTTCGTGACGGGCGGGCTCATCCAAGGCCGACACAGGCTCGTCCATGAGGATCAGCTTGGGGCACGCGAGCAGTGCCCGGGCCAGCGCGACGCGCTGCCTCTCGCCGCCGGAGAGCCTGGGAACATCCCGTGCCAAGAGTGGCCCGACGGCGAGCCACGCCATCACGTCGTCCCACGCGATACTCTGGTCTCCCGGCGGCACGCGACGTTGGGCGTAGCGCAGGTTGTCACGCACGTTCAAATGGGGGAATAGGTCCGCCTCCTGTGACACGTAGCCGACGCCGCGGCGGTGCGGCGGCACGAACACGCCCGCCGTATCGTCTTGCCACACGTCGCCATTCGCACGCACGGCGCCATCGGTGGCCCGGTGTAGCCCGGCGATGCATCGAAGGACCGTGGTCTTCCCGCTGCCGGACGCGCCGAACAATCCCGTCACCCCCGTTCCCGGTGCCTCGATGTCCACGTCGAGGACAAACCCGCCGAGGGTCGTTCGGAACCGCGCGCCGATGCCGCTCACAGGCGAGGCGTCTCGAAGCGCCGGTTGAGTGTGTACACCACCATGAGGACGACAAAGCTGAACAACAGCAGGCCGGCGGCCAGCGTGTGGGCCTCCGCGTATTGCAACGCCTCCACGTGGTTGTAGAGGGCGATGGAGAGCACTTCGGTCCGGCCCGGAATATTGCCGCCGATCATCAGCACCACGCCGAACTCGCCCACGGTGTGAGCAAACCCAAGCGTAATGGCAGTCAAGAACCCGGGCCGGGCGAGGGGGAACACGACAGTGGCAAAACGGTCGAGGGGAGAAGCCCTGAGCGTCGCCGCCGCGTCGAGCAGTCGCTCGGGTACCGCTCGAAACGAGTTCTGTAGGGGCTGTACCACGAAGGGCAGGGAGTAGAGCACGGAGCCGACGACGAGTCCCGGAAACGAAAACACGAGTCTGGGTCCACCCACCGACTCCCAGAACGCCCCGATGGCTCCTCCTGGGCCGAGGAGGATCAACAGATAAAAACCGAGGACGGTGGGCGGAAGCACCAAGGGCACAGCGACCATCGCCTCGACGAAGGGCCGTGCCTTTGCCTTGGTACGAGCCAACCACCACGCCAGTGGCGTGCCGATGATGAGCAGCACGAGCGTCGAAACGCTGGCCAGTTTTGCCGTGACCACGACGGCCCGCCAGTCGATTGCCATGTGTTACCGCTGCGCGTACCCGAAGTCAGCGATCACTCGTCGACCCTCGTCGCTTTGGAGGAACGTTAGGAAAGCTCGAGCACCTGCATGGTGCTCGCCGTGGTTCAGCAGCACGGCATCCTGTTGGATAGGTCGATGCAAGTCGTTTGGCAAGATGGCATAATGGTCCGCCTGTCGTTCGATGACCTGGGAAAGGGCGACGATACCGACCTCGGCGGCTCCGGACTCCACGAACTGAAAGGCTTGTGCCACGTTCTCGGCGCGCACGATCCGGGTGTTGAGATTCTGCCACAATTCCCACCGCTCCATCGCCGCCTGGGCCGCCGCGCCATACGGCGCGATCTCGGGATTGGCAATCGCAATGTGCTCGAACTGTCGCGCGGTCAGTTCGGTCTGCGGTGGCTCGACGATGGTCCAACCCGGTGCATACAAGACCGCTCGGCCGACGGCGTAGGTGAACCGGGTTCCCGGGACGGCGTGCCCTTCGGCTTCCAGCCGGAGGGGGCGCCCCGTGTCGGCGGCGAGGAACACGTCGTATGGCGCGCCGTTCGCAATCTGGGCGTACAGCTGGCCGGTGGAGCCAAGGCTCGTTTCGACGGTGATGCCGCTGCCGGCCTGGAACAGACGGGCAAGTTCTTGCTGGGGCCCGGCGAAGTTCCCGGCTACGGCAACGCGGACGACGTTCGGCGAGTCCGTTGCCGGACCGTTCCCCCCGCAGTCGGCCACAGTCAGCCCGAGGGCGAGCAGGAGGAAGGGTGATTTGGTGGAGGTCATCCTCCAATCACTAATCGCCCATCCGCAATCTGCAAAGGGAGGTGACGCTAGCGGACTCGGGCGGCTAAGCGCCGGGGTTGCATCACGAACGTCCACACCACCCCGAACATGAGCAGTCCCAGCAGCCCAACCTGTATCACGGTGGTTTGCAGCGTCGGATAGACACCCATCCACGGCACATGTGGTGCCCAATCCAGCAGCGTGATGTCGATCAACTGGCTCTCCTGGAGCTCGGCGATACCCTTGCCGGCGAACGTAAACGCCATGTAGAAGAGAATGGCGCTGGTGGCTCCGAAGAAGACGCGCATGGGAATACGGACTCCGGCATAGGCAATCCCGATGTAGATCCCCACCAGACACACTGCCGCGGCCAGCGCACCGGCCCCGATGGATCCAGCGCCCTGTCCGTCTGCTGTGATGAAGAGCGCCTTGTAGAACAGAACGGTCTCAAACCCCTCTCGGTACACGGCAAGGAACGCGGCACCGGCCAGGGTCACCATGGACCCGGACGTGAGCGCCCGTTGCGCCTTCGCGGTCACGAACGCCTTCCAGTGGTGCACCTCGACCTTGGCCAGGAGCCAATAGCTCACCGAGAGCAACACCGCGGTCGCCAGCAACATGATGACCCCTTCCAGCGCTTCCTGCTCCGCGACTCCCAAGCGAAAGACAGACTCGAGCAGGACGGCAGTCACGAGGCTGGCGCCGAGGGCAGCCCCCGCCCCCCACCACACGTCCCGGCGACGCTCGGGAACCCCGGCGCGTACCACGACCGTCGCCAGCGCGCCAACGATGAGGATGGCTTCGAGCCCCTCCCGTACGAGCAGGATAAAAGACTGTAGGAAGAGACCGACGGTCGACGACGGGGTTTCCAGCAGCGACTGGGCCCCTCGCAGTTCGGCGTCGAGCGCTCGATAAGACTCGATGAGCTCTTCCACGCGGTCGCCCCGGGCGAGCCGACCTCGCAGCGCCGCGAAGCTCGCCTCCACCGAGGTGACCAACGCGGGGTCTCGCAGTCTGACCTCGGTTTCGACCTCCTCGAACGCCGCGTACGCATCGAACGCGAGGGCGGACGCTCTGTCGAAGCGTCCCGCGCGGGCTTCCCGCACCGCCCGCGTGAGCTCGGTGCGTGCCATGGCGAACGCGCGCCGAGCGCCTGAGCCGTCCTCAAGAGCAAAGGGGAGTGTGCGCAGATAGGACACGACCGCTTCGGCGTCGCGACCGGTGATGGGAACACCGGCGGAGGCAGCTTCGCGGCGCACGATCTCACCAAGCTCGTCGTCGGTGGCGGTAGCGACCGCGGTGGGATCGACGAGAGCCGTCGGCGCGGTGAGAAGCCGGGCGGTAGCGTCGCCGTCGGGACCTCGGCACTCGGGGCAGAGCCGCCGGAAGACGGCCTCGCCGAGTTCCCGCGTCTGATCGTCGGCCCGCAGGCGGGCGACGTACCACGTCACGGCCCAAATCTCTTCATCCTCGAGCAGGTCTTCGAATCCGTCCATGTCCGTGCCCGACACCCCGAAGCGAATCTTGCGGAAGTGGTCCAGCGGAGCCTGGTCGGCCAGCGCGGTGGCCTCCGTGAGATCGGCCGGCGGCGGATCGAGGCCCGGGGCCCGGTGGCCGTCTCCGGCGCCCCCGTCCCCATGGCATTCGGTGCAATTCCTGAGGAACAGCCGTCGCCCGAGGGCCAAGGTGGGGCGCAGGGAAGGAGGGGAGTCCTCGACGGTGCCCAGTGCGTCTCGCAGGTGAGCCGCAATGCCCTCTGCAAAACGGCTGATCTCCACCGCCGGACCGGTCGACTGGACTACGGCGAGGGCGGAATCGATGAGGCCCGCGGCAACCTCCCCCAGTGCGTGGGGGAGCCCCCTCGTCGCGCGACGCGCCTCACCGAGGAATAGAGCAGCCTCGTCGATCTCCTCTTGGGATACGATCCTCCCGCCAGTGACTCCGTCCGCGTATTCCTTCGAGGCCAGCGAGGTCATGGCGATGACTCGCCTTGCCGCCTCGACCGGTGCATCCTGCGCCGGGGCCGGAGCACTCCCGAGGCCCAGCCCGCACGCCAGGAGGACCGCAGTAACACCGTTGTTGTAGTCGATCACAGTATAGCTAAATGCAAATGAGACTCATTTTCATGTCCACGTGATTCGGAATATCGCAATTCAGAGGCGCGAGTCAACCGGGGTTGGCGGGTCAAAGAATCGTCGAGCACCTCGACCCTGCACACTGAATCGTCACTTGACCGGGCGAGTACGGGCAGCGTAGATGACCCATCACCACAATCGATCGGCTATTCCCGGGCCGCGGAAAGGACCTATCATGCGATCCGTTCACCTGCTGAAGAGTTGTCTGTCTCTGGTACTCGCGGCTGGTTGCGCCGGGGGTACTTCGGCAAGCCCGGAAAGCTCACCGGCAACCGCGTCGATGGCTGTCTTTGTGAGCGTGGAAAACCAAAACGACTTCGACGCCATCATTTACACGTATGGGGGCGGACGGTGGACTCGACTCGGTCAGGTGGAGACCGGTAGCACGCTGGTGCTGCCGTTCAGCTGGGACCGCCCGGAGGTCCGGTTCGTGATCGAGCTGGTCGGCAACGATGAAATCACCAGCCGGCAGCCGGAGGGCGATGCGCGGAGGACCTTCGCCGCCGACGTTCACGGCACCGTGCCCTGTCATCTGACTGCACCCATTGCCGTCGAGTCGGGTCTGACTCTGGCTCTCACCGTGGTGCCCGAGCTCAGCCGGAACGCCGGAGGATCGCGCTGTCAGCCACGGCGGTCCGGTGGTTGAGGATGAATTCTGGGCTCTTGACACGGGGAGCATGCCCGACGTAGATGACCTATCCCCACGACTCATCGGTCATCCCCGGCCGGAGGACAAAATGTCAATGCATTCTCAAATATCTCGACGCACGGCAGGTAGAATCCTCGCTGCCGGGCTTCTTTCAATCGGCCTCGTCACCACTGCCGCGGCGCAACAGATCACACCCGATCTCTACAGCGGCCTTCGGTACCGCCACATCGGGCCACCGGGGAACCGCACCTCGGCTGTCATGGGCGTGCCCGGCGACAACATGGTTTACTACGTCGGTGCCGCGTCCGGTGGCGTGTGGAAGACGACGGACGGCGCATTGAGTTGGCAGCCGATCTTCGACGATCAGCCTGCGCAGTCCATCGGCGCCATGGCCATTGCACCATCGGATCCCAACGTGCTGTGGGTCGGCACCGGTGAAGCATGGGTGCGCAGCAACGTCTCCGTCGGCAACGGCGTCTACAAGTCGACCGATGCGGGCAAGACGTGGCAACACATGGGGCTCGACGCCACGGGGCGAATCGGCCGGGTGGTCATCGACCCGCGCGATCCCGACGTGGTGTTCATCGCCGCCATCGGGCACTCCTACGGTCCACAGCCGGAGCGAGGCGTGTTCCGCACCACTGACGGCGGGGAAACCTGGGAGCACGTGCTCTTCGTCGACGAGAACACGGGCATCTTCGAGATCGCCATGGACCCGAGCAATCCGCGGATCCTGTTTGCGGGATCGTGGGAGCTCGAGATCCATACCTGGGGCAGGGAGAGCGGCGGGATGGCCGGCGGCATCTGGCGGTCCCGGGACGGCGGCGACTCGTGGCAAAAGCTGGAGGGCCACGGACTGCCGGAGCCACCGGTGGGCAAGATCGGCCTGTCCATCGCCCAGAGCAATCCCAACGTGGTGTACGCGCTGATCGAAACGGGATGGCCCAACCGGGGCGTGCTGTGGCGCTCGAATGATGGCGGGGACAACTGGAACCTCCAGAGCAACGATCGCCTCCTCAACGAGCGGCCTCACTATGCGTCCCGCGTCATGGTGAATCCCGGCAACGAAGACCTGGTCTACTTCGCAGCCAACAGTCACAGCATTTCGTACGATGGGGGCCTGACCACGGAACGGTCCGGCTGGAGCGGGGATTCCCACGACATGTGGGCGGACCCGTTGAATCCCGATCGCATGATGATCAGTGACGACGGTGGTGCCCAGATCACCCTCGATCGCGGGCGCAGCTGGAACAACATCAACCTCCCCATCGCCCAGATGTACCACGTGAACGTGGACAACGAGATCCCCTACAACGTCTACGGCGGCAAGCAGGACGGGAGCGGGTACAAGGGCTCCAGCACGCAGGGAATGGGTGGCAGGAGGTTCGGCGGCGGCGGATCCCAGTGGGAATCGTCGGCCGGATGTGAGAGCGGCTTCATCGTTCCCGACCCGGTGAACGCCGACATCGTGTGGGGCGGCTGTTACACCGCCGGGTTCACCAAGGTGGACTACCGCACCGGACACCGTCGCACCGTCAAGGTGTGGCCGGAATCGAGTTATGGCGCGGCGGCAAGAGACACGCCGTACCGGTTCAACTGGACGTTTCCCATCGTCATCTCCCCCCACGATCACAACAAGGTGTACGTGGGGAGCCAGTACGTGCACGTGACGACCGACGGTGGCGAGAGCTGGGACATCATCAGTCCCGATCTGAGCACGCAAGACGACAGATTCCTGGGACCGTCGGGCGGCCTCACCAAGGACAACATCGGGGTGGAGTTCGCCGAGCTGGTGTTCGCCATCGCCGAGTCACCCTTGGAAGAAGGGCAGATCTGGGCGGGCACGAACGACGGACTGCTCCACGTGACCCGTGACGGCGGTGCAAACTGGACGAATGTCACCGACAACATCCCCGACCTGCCCGAGTGGGGAACGATCAGCAACATCCATGCGTCGAAGTACGACGCCGGCACGGCCTACATCACGGTGGACTTCCACCAGATGAACAACCGGGATCCGTACATCTATAAGACGACGGACTACGGGCGGAACTGGCGGTCCATCAGCTCGGACATCCCGCGGAGCGTGTTCAGCTACGTCCACTGGGTGCACGAGGACCCGGTGCGCCAAGGACTGCTCTTTGCCGGAACCGAGAATGCCATCTACGTCTCGTTCAACGATGGCAGGAACTGGCTGCCGCTGCAGAACAACCTGCCCCACGCGCCGGTACACGACATGGTGGTGCAGGAGCACTTCAACGATCTGGTGGTGGCGACGTACGGACGCGGCTTCTGGATCATGGACGACATCACGCCGCTGCAACAGCTCACCGACGAGGTCCTTGCCTCCGACGTGCACCTGTTCGAGCCACGGGCGGCATACCGCATGCACAGCCAGACAGGCGGTGCCCGGGCGAATGCGACGGCCAACATCAACTACTACCTGAAGGATGTTCCGTCAGGCGCGGTGCAGATCGAGATCCTGGACGCGAGCGGTGAGACGGTGAACACGTTGCGGGGCACCAGCCGACCGGGTATCAACCGGGTGTCGTGGAACCTGCGCTACGAGGGCGTCCAGCAGGCGCGGCTGCGCACGAAGCCCCCAGGCAACCCGACCGTCGTCGAGGAAAAACGCTTCCGCACCACCTGGGAGCGGGAGGGATGGTATCCCATCCTGAGTTGGGGAACCACCGGCGGGTTCCAGGGCATCACGGTGGCTCCCGGCACCTACACGGTGAAGCTCTCTGTGGGCGACCAGGAGCACACGCAAGCCCTCGTCGTGCGGAAGGATCCCCGCTCAGACGGGACGTTGGATGACATCCGGGCACAGGTCGCGATGCAGCTGGAGCTGCGCGACGACATCGCCACCGTGGCGGGCATGATCGACGACATCGAACGGATCAAGAGACAGCTTGTGGATCTGGACGAGGCGCTGGAGGGGGAGGATGCCGCATCGGTGCAGGACGCCGCCAGCGAGTTGTCCGCCAGCCTCCAAGCGCTCGAGGACAAGATGTTGCAGCCGATCGCGGCCGAGGGCGACTCGAAGTCCTTCAGGTTCCCGAATATGCTCTACAGCAAGCTGTCGGTGCTGGCGGGTGACCTGTCCCAGTCGGTGGACTTCGCGCCCAACCGGCAGCAGCGCGAGGTACACCAAGTCTTGAAAGAACGGATGCTGCAGTACCAAGGAGAGCTGAACGACCTCCTCCGCAACGAGGTGGCCGTGTTCAATCGGATGCTGCGGGATCTGAATCTGGCGATCATCACGCGAAGGTGATTCGCCACTGAGCGGCAGACGCCAAGTGGAATGTGCGAAGCCCCACCGCGATGCGGTGGGGCTTTTCATGAGGGCTTCCAGCAGCGTGTTGGACCTCGAGTCCGTACGGTACTATCATTTGCGGAAGTGATGCACTCCCGCTCAACACCTCTCAAACACGAGACACAGGGATGCAAGAATCCGGAGCCTTAATAACCAATGACGCGGTGGTCCTGGGCCTGCTCCTGGTCACCCTCGGGGTGATCTTCTACACGGCCAACAGCGACCGACCAGCCTTTAAGAAGTTTTACCGTTACGTTCCCATCATTCTCCTCTGTTACTTCATCCCCTCGCTGTACAACACCTTCGGCCTCGTCGACGCGGAGCAGTCGAATCTGTATTTCGTTGCGTCGCGGTATCTCCTGCCGGCGACGCTGGTTCTCCTGACGCTCAGCATCGACATCCCAGGCATCCTCCGGCTCGGCCCCAAAGCCCTCATCATGTTCGGTACGGGAACCCTGGGCATCGTACTGGGCGGCCCACTAGCCATCCTGCTCTTTTCCTTCATCAGCCCCGAGACCGTCGGCGGCGTCGGACCGGATGCGGTGTGGCGCGGCCTCACCACGGTGGCGGGAAGTTGGATCGGTGGCAGCGCCAATCAGGCGGCCATGAAGGAAGTGTTCGAGGTGGGGGACGAGGTGTTCTCGGCGATGGTGGCCGTGGACGTCTTGGTGGCGAGCCTTTGGATGGCCGTTTTGCTGTTCATGGCCGGTGAGTCAAAGCAGATCGACGCGCGATTGGGAGCGGATACCACAGCCCTGGAGGATCTCAAGCGAAGGGTGCAGGAGTTTCAGGACAAGATCACTCGGGTCGCGACCATGCCTGATCTCTTGATCATCGTCGCCGTGGGATTCGGTGTTCAGGGCGTGTCCCATGTGCTGGCCGATTTGTTGGCACCGTGGATCGAGCAGAATGCGCCGATCCTGGAGCGATTCAGTCTGACCAGCTCGTTCTTCTGGCTCATCGTCATCGCTACGACGGGAGGCTTGCTGCTCTCCTTTACGAAGGCCCGAGGTCTCGAGGGGGCAGGTGCCTCGAAGGTGGGGTCGGTGATGCTCTACGTCTTGGTGGCGACGATCGGTATGGGGATGGACATCGGTGCAGTGCTGGAACGGCCCGGCCTGTTTGCGGTCGGCGGCGTGTGGATGGCGATACACGCAGCATTGCTGCTGGGGGTAGGGCGGGCCATCAAGGCGCCCACCTTCTACTTGGCGGTGGGAAGCCAGGCCAACGTGGGCGGCGCCGCATCTGCGCCGGTGGTGGCGTCGGCATTCCACCCCACGCTGGCGCCGGTGGGCGTGTTGTTGGCGGTGCTGGGTTATGCCATCGGAACGTACGGTGCGTGGCTCTGCGGCCAGCTCATGCGTGTGGCGGCCGGGTAGCGATGCACTAGCACCTCGGCCCCCCAACCAGCTCGATCTTGTCGGGCTGGTTGGGCACCACGCAGAGAAACTCGAATGGCTCGTCTCCCTGAGCCGAGTACCAGTGTGGCGCGCCGGCTGGGATGTACACGACATCGCCCTGCCGGACCTCGATCTCGTCGCTTCCGATCCCAATCAGCGCACGTCCCCGGAGTACGTACTGTTCGTGCTCCACGGCGTTCGTGTGCGCCGGCATGCCGCCACCCGGATCTATCATGAAGCGGCGCATGGCAAAGTTGGGTCCTTCTTCGGGGCTGATGAGGACCTGCCTCGTGGTCCCGGTACCCGCCGAAACAGTTTCGACTGGGATCTCGTCGACGTGTCTGACCGACATGCAGCGGCAGCCTTGGTGGAGGTCAACATACGCTATCCTGCCCGGCTCCCCGCGGTCAAGCGGATTGGTGACGAAGGACACGTCGAGAGTGGGTGGCGGGCACTACTGTGGAGGTGTCCTCGGCCGGATCGATCGACCATGCAGAACAAGAAGCCTGTGAAGATCAAAGTGCTGACTTATATCCTCGGCGCTATCGTCGTGAGTGGGGCGGTGGGCGAGGGGCTGGTGCTGTATGCCGTGGAGGATCCGGTTCTGCGCCTGCGACTCGGCCTCCTGTGCATTGCGTGGATCGCCTGGCCGCTGGCCATCGCGGCGTGGCGCCCCGCTCTCTCTTCCACCCGGGATCCCGAACTCCCCACCAACAGGCGGTTCTATCTGCTGCGACGGCGCGTGGAAGAATTCCTCAGGGAGGTGAGCCGCCTCAACTGGCTCGCCCTCGATGCAAACCGGGACCCTAGAACGGCGGAAGCCCGACGCGACGAGATCGAGACCGTGCAGGCGGATCTGCACGAGTTACTCGGCGAAATCGTTCGGGCTGCCGGGCGGCCCGGTGCCAAGCCCGGGTCGGATGGGCCATTCAAGGAGCGGTTCAGTGCGGCGTTCCCGGCCATCAGGGACTTCGCGCCCCGGCTGCAGGTCGACCCCGGACCCGAAGAGGAAGAGAAGAAGCCCTAGGGTCGGCAAGCCCCGACGCCAAAACCCCGCCGGCAGTCTCCTGACCGGCGGGGTTTTTCCTTGGCAGGGTTCCGGCAACCTCAGGGCGTCGTGGTCGGTCGGACCTTGAGGTACGTGTTGAACCACTCGAGGATTCGCCCCATATAATCGAGCTGGTGCTCCCGCTCCAGGAGCCCATGCGGCTCCCGGGGATAGAGCACCAAGCCGCTGGGCACGCCCTTGATCTTGAGGGCGTTGTACAGCTCCACCGATTGGCCGGGATCGACACGCGTGTCCGCGAGTCCGTGGCCAACCAGCGTTGCCGTCTTGCTGTTGTTGATGTGGGCGAGGGGTGAGCGATCCCAATTGAGCCCGGGATCGTCGAACCACCAGGTGTCCCAGTGCACCAGCGACATCTCGATGGGAATCTCGGTTGTACCGCTGAATGAGAACCAATTGGTGATGCCGGCGTACGGAATCGCCGCCTTGAACCGATCGCTGTATTTCGTCGCGGCGAGGGCGGAGAAGTATCCGCCGTACGACGTTCCACTGATGCCTACTCGTTCGGGATCGACGAGACCGATCTCGGCGAGGTGGTCGATGCCGGCGATCACGTCGAGAAACTCTTTTCCACCCAGATCCCGGTGGTCGCCCTTGGAGAACGCCACGCCCCGACCGCCGCTCCCGCGATAGTTGGGCATCAATACGGCGTAGCCGTTGGCTGCCAACACCTGAGCGGGGTACAGGCCCCGGGTGGTCCACCCGTCATAGCTGATGCCTTCAGGCCCCCCGTGGGGCAGGATGGTGAGGGGGTAGCGTTGGCCTGGGGTCTCATTGAGCGGGCGTACCAGCACGCCCTCGATCCGCCACCCGTCGGCACCGGCCCATTCGATGGTCTCCTGTGGGGCCAGCTCCAGTCCCTCGAGCCAGATATTGTGGGTGGTGAGGCGCTCGAACTCGCCTCCGCGGAGCGAACCGGTGTATACCTCGGTTGGGTGTTGCGCCGTCTGGACGGCGGTTGCGAAGGTGCGGTGCCGTCCGTCCAGGCTCACATTGTTCATGATCTCGGCGCCACCGCCAACGAGCCGCTCGATCTCCCCATCGTCCGAATCCACGCTGCTGAGTACCGTGCGGGTGCCCTCGGCCGCCAGAAAATACACGCTCTCGCTATCCAGCCACCCCACGGACAAGGCGCTCCCCTCGTAGCCCGGGGTGAGATTGACCGGCTCGCCCCCGCCGGCCGGCACCACGAAGACGCTCTGGGCCAGGGGGTCGTTCATGGAGACCGCGCTTATGAACGCGAGCGTCCGGCCGTCCGGAGACCACGCCATGCCGCCCAATTTGCCGCGGATATCCGTCAGCCGGTCGAACCGGGTGCCACCGGCGCCGGCGACGTAGATCCGGCGGAACATGTAGCCCGCATCAATGTCGCCGTCGTCGGTGACCTGGATGGCGAAACCGCTGCCATCGGGGCGCCAGGCGAAGCTCCGCACGGTGCGGTCGTCCGGGGTGACCGAGGTGATCGCGCCCGTCTCCAGGTTTTCCACCCAGAGCCGCACGTGGCGGATGCCTTCGCCCGCCACCTGCACGTCGTCGCCACGCTCTCTGCGGGCGGCGGCACCCGGTGCTTCGGGCTCCCGGGCCGTGTAGGCGATGGAACGCCCGTCGGGTGACCACGCGTACGCCATTACGCCGAGCGGCGAGTGGGTGAGAAGCCGCGGATTCCCGCCGGTGGACGCCACACCATACACCTGCGTTCGGGGGTCTTGATCGAGGCGCGTGGTGAAGGCGAGGACGTTGCCGTCGGGCGACCACCGGGGAGACCCGCCGCTCCGGGGCGCTTCGAGCACGGCAATGGCTGGGCCGCCCCCCGTCGGCATGAGCCACAGCTCGCTCCGCGATCGGCCAAACGGCTCATCGGCGCCTCTCGGTTTCGTGAGCGTGTAGGCAACAGTGTTGCCGTCCGGACTCATGGCGACGGCACCGACCTGCTCGATGCTCACCACGTGCTCCGGTGTGATCGCCTGAGCCCAAAGGGCGACGGGGGCCCACGTGATCAATGCCAGGACGACGACGGCCGCCCGGGTGATGGTGACGAGGTGGTTCATCCTGTTCATGCGTATACCTCCACGGATCGGCTCTACTGAATGAGATGTTGGCGTGCACGCCGCCGCGAGCGTTGGGATGGGAAGTTAACCGTGCGAACTCTCTCTTTTGAGGAGCCGTAACGAATTGTCAGTGAAGTGTGCGTGAAGGGCCAGGGCCCAGAGGCGGGTCAGGCGCGTCACCTGGCTTTGCGGTCGAGTATGAAGATACATTAACCAAATGATTTCCCATCGATCCTTGATGAGTTCCGTGGCCCTGGCCGGCGTTCTGGGTGGGGTGGTGTGGTCGGGCAGCCAACCACCGGCGCAGCAGGACGAGCCCTTTCGTGGGGTCACCGTCGACGGCACGGTTCGACCGGGCCTGTTTCCGATCCGGGCAACCGGCGTGTCCACCGCTCCGGTGGGAAGGGCGGCCGATGCATTCCTGGAGGCACTAACGGCCGCGCAGCGCGGTGCAACACAGTTTCCGGCCGACGACGAAGAGTGGCGGCTGTGGAACAACATCCATCGCTGGCAACGCCAGGGTGTCAGCTTCGACGAGATGAGCGCCACACAGCGGGAAGCCGCGTTCGGCCTGATGCGTGCGAGCCTCAGCGCTCGAGGCTTCGAGAAATCCCGCAACATCATGCGACTGAACGGGCACCTGGCGGAGTTGATCTCCAATTTTGAGGAATACGGAGAGGGCCTCTATTGGCTGACGGTCATGGGTGATCCGTCAGAGGTCGAACCGTGGGGGTGGCAGCTCGACGGTCATCACCTCGTCATCAACTACTTCGTGCTCGGGGACCAGGTGGTCATGACCCCCACGTTCATGGGCTCGGAGCCGGTGATGGCCGAGACGGGGAAATATGCGGGGACGGCCGTGCTGCAAGAGGAACAGGAGACGGGGTTGGCGCTCATGCGCGCGCTCACACCGGAACAGCGCCGGGTGGCGACGATCGAACCGGCCAAAGGGAGGCGCAACGCCCTCGCCCAGGCCTTTCGCGACAATCTCGTTCTCGCCTACGCGGGAATCAGCGCGAGGGAGCTGAACGCCGGGCAGCGGGACCTCCTGCTCGACGTGGTCCGTGAGTATGTGGGGAACATGGCCGATGGGCACGCCGAGGTGCGGATGGCCGAGGTGGAGGCACACCTGGACGAGACGTTCTTCGCCTGGATTGGAGACACGGGACCCGAGAGCGTGTTCTACTACCGGGTGCACAGTCCGGTCATCCTCATCGAGTTCGACCACCAGTCTCCCGTCGCCCTCGAGGGACGGGAGGCATCTCGGCGACACGTGCACTCCGTCGTGCGAACGCCCAACGGGAACGACTATGGGAAAGACCTCCTCCGCCGGCACTACGAGGACCACGCCCACGACCCGGACCACGGGCACCGCTGAAGGCTGGGCCGAGTAGTTACCTTCCCAACCCACTCCATACCCTGGACGAAACATGACGCGATTGCTTGTCATCCCTCTGGCATTGACCCTTGTAGGATGCGGAGGCGACGAACTCACAGGACCTCTCACCAACGATGACTTTGCGGCTGAACTGAACGTCGACCTGAATGCGATGACGAGAACGTCATCCGGGTTGTATTACCAGGACCTGGTGGTGGGTGGGGGGGATGAAGCGGTGGCTGGGGTAACGGCCACGGTGCACTACGAGGGCTGGCTTCCCGACGGGACCAAGTTCGACAGCAGCCGGGATCGCGGAACGCCGTTCGTGTTTCAACTCGGGTTTAGCAACGTTATCGCCGGATGGCACGAGGGTGTGGCCGGAATGCGCGTGGGAGGACTCCGCAAGCTGGTGATTCCGCCGGGGTTGGCGTACGGGCCTGTCGGATCCCCGCCGAACATTCCCGGCAACGCCACGCTGGTGTTCGACATCGAGCTGTTGGAAGTGACGCCGTGACGTAGTGGCTCGGAACGCGTTCATGGCGGATCCGTCTCGGCCAATCGTCGTCTTCTCGTGCCTCGGGCACCTGTACATTCATCTCTGCACCGCGTTCTACTTTGTCATCGTGTTGTCGTTGGAACAGGTGTGGCGGTTGCCCTACCACGAGCTGATCGCGCTGTGGACGTTGGGCTCGCTTCTGGTGGGTGCGGCGGCGATTCCCGCTGGCATGTTGAGTGATCGGTTGGGGGCAGCCCCGATGATGGTGGTGTTCTTCGTGGGGATGGGAGCCAGCTCCATCGTGGCGGGCTTCTCGAACTCTGCGACCGCGCTCCTGATCGCCCTCACCGGCCTTGGTCTCTTCGCTGCCGTGTATCACCCCGTCGGAGTCCCGTGGATCGTGCGCAACGTGAAAGGCGATCTCGGGAAGGTGTTGGGGTTCAACGGCATCTTTGGATCGCTGGGAGCCGCCGGAGCCGGGATCACTGCCGGCGTGTTGATCGATCTCTTCAGCTGGCGGGCCGCGTTCATCGTGCCCGGCGTTGTCTCTCTCCTCACCGGGCTGGCGCTGCTCGTCTATGTCGTGGGGGGGAGGATCCCGGAAGCGGGGATGAGCGACCCGCGAGGGGTGGAACCCAGTCGACAGGACATGATGCGGGCGTTCGGCATTCTGCTGGTCACCATGTTCCTGGCGGGAATGGTGTACCACACCACCCAGACAGCGCTTCCCAAGGTGTTCGCCGAGCGGCACGGTGGTCTGGTGGGGGAGGGGGTGCTGGGGGTCGGCGTGCTGGTGGCCGGCGTCTACACCGCCGCTGGATTCATGCAGATCGTGGGTGGACACCTTGCCGACCGGTTTCCACTGAAGCGCGTGTATCTCGGGGCGATGGCCGTGCAGATTCCCACCCTGTGGCTCGCGGCAAGCCTCGGCGGCGTGCCCCTCGTGCTGGTGGCGACGATCATGGTCATGGCCAACGTGGGTGCCCTTCCGGCCGAAAACCTCTTGCTCGCCCGATACACGCCGGCGCGGCGGCAGGGATTGGTGTTCGGGGTGAAGTTCGCCCTGGCGTTCAGCGCAGCGCCCCTGGCCGTGCAGCTCGTGGCCGTGGTGAGCGAGCGGACCGGCGGGTTGTACTGGGTGTTCTTCGTGGGAGCCATGCTGGTCCTGGTGGGCTTCTCTACCGCCGCGTTCCTGCCCGGGGACCGGCAAGATCCGGCACCTGAGCCAAGTCTGTAAGTCTCTGTTCTGGAATGGCTTACGTTGCTATACTCCAAAAGTGAAACCTTCCTTAAGCTAACCGCGTACTAGTACAGAAATCGATATACCGAATTCTGTACCATAGACCCGCAAGGGGGTCGTTTGTCCAATTCCGACGGTGCCAAGTCGCCGGTCCGCATCACGCCCGCGTTCTTCTATCTGCTTCTGACCCTCGTCGACGAGGAGCGCCACGGCTACGCCATGGCCCAGGAGGTCCAGGAGCGGTCGGAGGGGGCCATCAAGCTGGGGCCGGGGTCGCTCTACTGGTCCCTGGGGCGCCTGGCGGCGGTAGGGTTGATCGAGGAAGTCCCCGCGTCGTCCCCCGTGGAGCCCGGGACGGAGCGACGCCGTTATTACCGACTCACGGAGCCCGGGCGGGCGGTGTTGAAGCGGGAAGCCCAAACCTTGTCCAAGGTGGTCAAGTTCGCACGCGCCAAGCGGGTGGTATAGGCAGCCACGTGATGCGTGCACAGCGATGGTTTCGTGCCCTGCTGCGGCTCTACCCCCGTTCGTTCCGCGAGCAGTACGAGCGGGACCTGGTCATGGCGTTTCGTGAGGGGTGGAGCAGGGAACGGGGACGAGGCAGCCCGCGGTGGCGGTTCGCTGCCCACATCACACGGGATTTCGTTGTGACGGTTCCTCGTGTCTGGTGGACCTACGTCATTCGACCGCCCCGCAGGGTGGGGCCGGTCGTCCGGAAGGAACGGCAATTGATGCACAACCTGGCGAAAGACCTTCATTACGCCGTCCGCGGATTGGTGCGGAAACCGGGGTTGGCCATTACGGCGATAACCGCCCTGAGTCTCGGCATCGGGCTCACCACCGCCATGTTCAGCATCGTCAACGGTGTGGTGCTCCGGGGGCTACCTGTCGAAGAGCCCCAGGACCTCATGGCCATCAGCCGCAACAATCCCTCCCAGGGGCCGAATCGACTCATCGGGCGGATCCATGATTTCCGAGACCTCCGCGAGCGGCAGACCACGTTCGAGGATCTCGCGGCGATCTCCGTGGACGCGGTGAATCTCAGTCCCGTGACCGGCGAGCCCGAGATCATCAACTCCGCAACGGTCTCGGCCAGCATGTTCGATCTGTTGCGGACCCCGCCGTTGTTGGGTCGCGGCCTTGCCGATTTCGACGAGGAGTTGGGCGCGCCCCCGGTGGCCGTGGTGGGCCACCGGTTCTGGCGGGAACGCCTCGATGGGGATCCCGCCGTGTTGGGAACCGTCCTCCGTATCGATGGCACGCCGACGACCGTGGTGGGTGTGATGCCGGAGGATTTCGCGTTTCCTCTCAATCAGCAGCTGTGGCGGCCCCTCAAAATGGACTACCTCGGCACCCCCCGCGGAGAGGGGCCGGGTGTATTCCCGATGCTCGGCCGGCTCGCGGACGGCGTGTCCACGGCCCAGGGCTTGGCCGACCTCCAGCGCATCATGACGCAGTTGGGACAGGAATACCCTGAGACCAATGAAGGGATGACGGTGGTCATGGGCCCCTACGTGCGGCAGATGATCGGGCCGATGGCGACCCTGCTGTTCACCATGCTGGGTGCCGTGGGGCTCGTCCTGCTGGTGGCCTGCGCCAACGTCGCCAACCTCTTGCTCGCCCGGGCGAGCC
The DNA here is from genome assembly GCA_039589615.1 of Gemmatimonadota bacterium. GTDB lineage: Bacteria > Gemmatimonadota > Gemmatimonadetes > Gemmatimonadales > GWC2-71-9 > B3T1B10. The sequence continues at coordinate 52,805 of JBDHHA010000005.1, read as the reverse complement.
TGCGCAGCAAGGAGGTGGCCGTCCGCACCGCCATGGGTGCGAGCCGTCGCCGCGTCATCGCGCAGATGCTGACCGAGGCGACGGTCATCGCCGTGGTCGGCGCCGTGATCGGCATTGGCGTGGCCCAGGTTGGCATCGGGTTGTTCAACGGGTTCTTACAGACCAATCCCCAGGCGCTGCCGTTCTGGTTCGACATCGGAATCGATCCCAGCGTGCTCCTGTTCGTCGTGGCGATCACCATCGGGGCAAGCCTGTTCTCCGGCGTCCTGCCGGCGATCCGGGCGTCGGGGGCCGACGTGACTGCCGTCCTCAAAGATGACTCCCGCGGCTCGTCGAGTCTCCGCATCGGGCGCCTCAGCCGCATACTCGTGGTGATGGAGGTAGCGTTCTCCTGCGCGCTCCTCGTGGCGGCGGGCCTCCTGGTGAAGAGCGTTACCAACTTCTCCAACATCGATTTCGACTTTGCCACGGAGAACGTGTTTACCACGTCCGTCTCGCTCCCTGTTGCCGATTACCCCGATGACGAAAGTCGCCTCCGGTTCTACAGAGCCCTCACGGAGCGGTTGGAAGCGGAACCCGGGGTGTTGGCCGCGTCGGTGGCCACGGAGCTGCCCATCGTCGGGGGTGGAAACGGACGTTTCGCGATGGAGGGGGAGACTTACCTGGGTGATCGGGACTATCCCAACGCCCGCATCGGCTCGATCGCCCCGGAGTATTTCTCGACGATCGTGGCGAGCATGTCGGAAGGGCGGGCGTTCGCGGCCGCGGATGACGCCGACGCTATGCCGGTGGCCATCGTCAACCGCGCGTTTGTAGAGCGACACTATCCGGAAGAGTCGGCGCTGGGCAATCGGATTCAGTTGCGGGCCACATCGCAGCGGGGCATTGATCGAACGCGGGCGGACACCTGGTACACCATCGTCGGCGTCGCGCCGGATCTCTACCTCGACATGGACGCGTTGGTTCTGCCGGAAACCGCGATCTACATTCCTTTGGCACAGCGTACCGCGTCGGCCGCGAGCATCATCGTCCGGACACAGGGCCCCGCATTGGAGTTCACCGACGACGCCCGGCGCGTCGTATCCTCGTTGGATCCCCACCTCCCCATATCCCAGTCGTTTTCGATGGGACAGGTGATCGACCAGACGCAAACGTTCTTCGGGGTGTTCGGCATCATCTTCACGGTCTTCGGCGGCGTGGCCCTGTTTCTCGCGACGGTGGGGCTCTACGGCGTGCTCTCGTTCAGCGTGAACCAGCGCACCCACGAGGTGGGCCTGCGCGTCGCGCTGGGCGCCACGCCGGGCAACGTGGTGCGGCTCGTGATGCGGCAGGGATTCACGCAGCTGGCCATCGGCCTGGTGGTCGGCGTGGGCATGGCCTTCGGATTGGCGCGGATGCTCTCCCTGGTGTTGTACGACGTGGGGGCCGCCGATCCTACGGTGTTTGGCGGCATCGTCGTGGTGTTGACCGTGACGGGGTTGATCGCCGCGTTCATCCCGGCGCGACGCGCCACACGGGTTGATCCTACCGTAGCGATGCGCGCGGAGTAGGGCCGCGAAGGAACGCCGTCGTCGCGGCCCACACCCGATCAGCCGGCTGGCTGCTGTATCGTGACGGTCAGCGGCCGCCGTCGGTGGTGGTGCGGAGCTTCCGCAGCCGCTCGGCAAACCCCTCCTCGGCCATGAGCCGCTCGATGTCTTCGATCTCGATGGGGACGAAGTCGGAGAGATTCTCGTATCCCGTCTCCGTGATCAGGATCGTGTCCTCGCACCGGATGTAGATCTTCTCTTCGGGAATCCGGAGCGCCGGCTCGATGGTGAAGATCATCCCCGGTTGCATTACCTCGAAGGGCGCATTGACGTCGTGCACCTCCATCCCCACCCAGTGTCCCAGGCGGTCACGCCTGTTGCCGTTCCTGTACATGTCGATGAAACGATCCGCGGCCGCTCTGATTGCCGGGTCCGTGAACTCGAAGGACGCGAAGACCGACTCCATTCGCTCCACGGCATCCTCGAGGATTTCCCCAGCCGTCACGTGAGGCCGGATCGACGTCATGAGAGCCTGATACAGCCGGACGTAGACCGTGTACATCTCCCGCTGGCGTGGGCTGAACGTTCCGTTGGCCGGGAACATGCGCGTGACGTCCGACGAGTAATACTCGTAGTCCGGTGCCCAGTCCCACAGCACCAGGTCCCCGTCCTCCAAGCGGCTTTGCGATGCGTGGTAGTGGGGGTAATGGGCGTTGTCCCCCGCGGCGATCAGCGAGAAGTAGGCGTAGCCCTGGGCGTTGTTTCGCTTGAAGACATAGTCACCCACGGCTTCGAGCTCGTACTCGTACATTCCCGGCGACGCCGACCGCATGCCCTCGATGATGGCGTCCCCGGCGATCTCGGTCGCCTTGCGGACGAGCTCGATCTCGCGAGGACTCTTGATGAGGCGCATTGCGTCGAGGATCGGATCGAGATTCTGGATCTCGGACTGGGGTGCCGCGGTGCGGATCCGCTCGATGAACGCAGCCTCCCGAGAGGGTCGCCCGTCCCACGGATCGGCGGCGGAAGTTGCCGCGTGGTTGGTGGTGTAGCTGGGCGTCGCCGCGTGGAGCGCTTCCGGTCGATACGGCGTGTAGACGGTGCGTCCTGCCTGTCCCAAGGCATACAGCGCTTGCCCGAATTGATCCCGGGGGAGCACGGTCTCGATGCCCGTCACGCTGGCGGCCTCTGCGCCGGGCACCAGCACCGGTCCCTCAGATCCTTCCAAACGCTCATTGCGCGGCAAGATGTACAGCGTCGAGGTCTTGGCTCGGCCGTCGATGAGCAGGATGGCCCGGGGGACCTCCACACCGGCGAGATAGAAGAACTGGTTGTTCTGGCGAAACTTGACGTAACCGGGATACTCGGTGGCGCCCTGGATCACGGCCGCCCCATCGCCGATCGATTCCATGACCCGAGCCCTGCGCTCGGCGAACTCGGCGGTAGCAAACGCATCGGTGAACAGAGGGGCCTGTGCTTCCACCAGGCTGGCGTAACACAGCAACAGGACGGTCGCGGGGAGAATGCGTACTCTCATGGTGATACCTCGGTGTCAACCGCGACGTGCGTCGGCGCGGGTGAGAGAAAATGGGGCGGAACACCCCGTTTTGCCGGGTGGGGTATATTGCACACGCGAAACACCCTGGGCTAGCCGCGGGCCGAGGTGCGGCACTGTCGCCGGCAATCACGGAACCGAAGACCGATGTTGCACAAGCGCCCGGCTTTCCACCTCTCCAAGTGGTATCTCGACTGTGTCGATGCCGACGGAACAGTTTTTATCGGCTATTCAGCCCGTCTTCAGCTCGGACCGCTGCCACTCTATTACTCGTCATCCCTACTCGAGGGAAACGGCAAGGCCCTCGAGCGCCGGTCGTACCGCCGCGTGGAGGATCCGGTAACGGACGATCGGCGCAATGTGCGCTGGCGGCTCGACCGGCTTGGCATCGGAGGCGATTGGAACCCGTTGAGCGTTCCCGTCGAACGTGTGCTTTACAGCGGGAGCGAGGGAACCGTCCTCTGGCGGTGTCATGCCCCCAGGGCGCAAGCCTCCGTGACCTCGGGCGGCGGCGTGACCATCGAAGGGTTGGGGTACGTGGAGCAGCTCGTGCTGACGGCGCCGCCCTGGAAACTGCCTGTGAGGAGTCTCCGCTGGGGTCGGTTTCTGTCACCCAATCATGAGCTGATCTGGATCTGCTGGGAGGGAGATCATGCCCTCCAGGTGGTCACATACGACCAGCTCGTCCTTCCCCAAGCTGCGCTGCATGAAGATGGGGTGGACATGCCCTGCGTCGACCAGCAGCTCGAGTGGTGCGAGACGCGCGAGATCCTGCGCCGGCCCGTTCTGGGATCCGCGTGGCCGCTCCGTGTCATGGCAAGAGTGGCAGGCGGCAAATCGGGGTTCGACCTGCTCGAGGAACGTTGGCTCAGCCGCGGAACGCTCACCGGGCGCGGGATCGATCCGGAAAGTGGCTGGGTGCTCCACGAGAGAGTGACATGGTCGTGAAGGAACGGCGCGGAGTCGGTCCCTGGTTGTACGGAGTGCTCTGGTGTGTCGGGCTCCCGGTCGGCCTCGTTGCCTGGGCGTCGGCCACGGGAGACGTGGTCCCGCTGCCTGCCGTGGAGAGCGTCACCGCAGGAGCGATGATTCTGGTCCTGGGTGTCTCGTTGATGTTCGCCGGGTGGTACGCCCTCACGGTGTACGGGCGCGGCCTTCCCATGAACGCCTATCCGCCAACCCAATACGTCACGCGTGGGGTGTACCGGTTCTACGGACACCCTATCTACGTCGGCTTCTTGTTGGCGTGCGTGGGCGTCTCGGTGGGCTGTGGCTCCGCCAGCGGTCTCTGGCTCGTGTCGCCCGTTGTGGCGCTGAGCGCTACCGCGTTGGTGTTGGGGCACGAGCGGGACGCATTGAGCCGCTTATCGAGGGATGTCGAGACCCGCCGCCCCTTGGTGTCGCTGCCGCGGGACGATGACGGCCGGCCGTCGGGGTGGGAACGCCTCTCGATCTTTCTCTTGGTCATCCTGCCCTGGACGGTGGCCTTTGAGGCGGTGTATCGACTCGGCATTCCCCCGGATGCCGTCGAGGCATACTTCCCCTTCGAGCGGACCTGGCCCGTACTGCAATGGACGGAGCCGGTCTACGCCAGCGTCTACCTGTTTGTCGGACTTGTTCCGTTCGTCATGCGAAAGCGGTCCCACCTCCGACGGTTTGCGATAGCGGGGCTGCTGGCGACGGCGGTGGTCACGCTGGTCTACCTCACCGTTCCCGTGGTCGCGCCCCCCAGGGACTTCACACCGCACTCGCTTGCCGGACGGATGCTCACGTGGGAACGGGCAATGTCCCACACCGTGGGGGCGTTTCCCTCCTTCCATGTGATCTGGACCCTCTTCGCGGCGAGCGCGTGGGGTCGACGCGGTCCCCGCTTTAGGATCGCGGCATGGACCGCGGCGGTTCTGATTATGGTCAGCTGCGTGACGACGGGCATGCACGCCATCGCCGACATCGTATCCGCGGCGGTGTTCTACTTCGTCTTCTGGAACTATCGGGCCGTGTGGAAGCGGCTCCGAGACTGGACGGAGATCCTGGCGAACTCGTGGAAGGAGTGGCGTGTGGGCCCGGTGCGGATCATCAGCCACGGGGCGTATGCGGCCATCGGGGGTGGGGGTGGGTTGTGGATCGCAGCGTCGCTGGCGGGGCCCACTCAGGTTGTCGCGTCCGCCGCGGTTGCGGTGTGCGCCCTGGTGGGGGCCGGCCTGTGGGCTCAAAAGCTGGAAGGAGCTTCGGGGTTGTCTCGTCCGTTCGGTTTCTACGGCTCGGTCTTCGGCGGTATCACGGGTTGCCTCGTCGCGGGCGTGATGGGGTTCGATGTGCTGCTGCTCCTCGCGGCCCTTGCCGTGAGCGCACCGTGGGTTCAGGGCATCGGGAGGCTTCGGTGTCTGGTGCAGGGGTGTTGTCACGGCAGACCCACACGGGACGGCGTCGGCATACGCTATTGGGCGCCTCGATCGCGAGTCTGCACGATGACGGCCTTCCGCGGCGTGCCAGTACACCCCACGCCGCTCTACTCGATCTTGGCGAACGTGGTGACGATGGCCATCCTCGTGCGGTTGTGGAGTCTCGATGCGCCGCTCGGCGTCGTGGCCGGGGCATTCCTCATCCTGAATGGCGTGGCGCGGTTCGCCGAAGAGGCGTACCGCGGCGAGCCCCAGACGATCGTGGTGGGTGGGCTCCGCATATACCAATGGGCCGCGGCCGTCTCGGTGATGATCGGAGTGGTGCTGACGATGGTTTCCGCGGCACCGGCTCCTCCGTTCCGGCTGACGGGCGACGTCACGGTGATCGCCATCTCGCTGCTGTTTGGCGCGATGGCCGGGATTGCGATGGGCGTGGATTTCCCGAACTCGAATCGCCGGTTTGCCCGCCTCGCTACGTGACGGTTCGCCCTATCCCCCCGTCCGCGCGTGCCATGCCTGGAGCAACTCGGTCTCTCTCGCCCATGGCACGCCGCCCCGCCGTCCAAACCCCCCCGGTTCGTGCCGGTCGGGATTCGCATGGTACTCCTCGAGCATGTCGAACGCAGTCGTGGCCAGTGGGAGGAACGTGAGGCCGGTGCCGAGCGCACGGGTGTGGTTGACGTAGTTGAACGCGTGCATGGCGTTGGTACTGGGAAGCCAGGGCATGTAGGAATACTCCGATACCTCATTCTCGGCGAGGAAGGACTCGTCGACCCAGGTGAACGACACGTCGCCGCTGGAAACGGCCCGGATGCCGTACACCAATTCCGCACTGGAGAGGGGCGCGGTGGGGCCCACGGCGTTGTAGAGGCCGGAGTCGCCTTGCTCCAGCATGCGCACGGACCACCCGGTGAGGTCCCGGGCGTCGATGTACTGCACCCGGTCGGTGGGTTCGCCCGGCACCATGATCTCTCCACCCCGGTCTACCCGGGCCACCCAGTGACGGATGCGATCCGTCGGATCTCCCGGTCCGGCGATCACGCCGGGCCGCACGGAAATGGCGCGGTCCCCGAACGCCGCCTCGACCTCCTGCTCGCACAGGGCCTTGAGGGGGCCGTAATACTGGCGTGTGTCCTCGATGGTGGGATCCTCCATGGTGGCAATCGGGGCCTCGTACTCGTTCTGCCCGGCCGTCAGCGACACGTCGTAGACGGAGATCGAGGACACGAAGAGATACCGGCCCACCGAATCCTTGAGGAGCTGTGCCGAGTCGCGCACCAGGCGGGGGACGTATCCCGAGTTATCGATCACCGCGTCCCACTCGCGCCCCCGGAGCACGTCCAGGCCCCCGTCCCGATCGCCGCGGAGCTTCTCGACGTTTGGGAAGAGACCGGGGTTGGTTTGACCGCGGTTGAACAACGTCACCGTGTGCCCCTGCGACATTGCGTAGCGAACCTGGTGGGGGCCGATGAAACCCGTCCCACCCAGGATCAATATCTTGAGGGGGGCGGAAGACCGTGGGGTCTGCGAGGGATGTAGGCCGAGATCAAAGAGGGGAGCCGCTGCCCCAAAGGACAAAGCGCCGGCGGCGCCGGACATGCGAAGAAAGTCTCGTCGGGTGGTGCCCATGGTTGCTCCTACGCGTGGGTCGAAGCGCTCGCCCGATTCGGGTGCGCGGCGATAAGATAGTGGACCCCTTCCCACGGGTGCTAGACTTCATGCAGCCAATGACATGACGCAGCCAGCTCGAATCATCCCAATCTCGGATATATGAAACACGACACCGTTGCCGTAGTCGATTTCGGTGGGCAATACGCACACCTCATCGCCACGAAGGTGCGCCGCCACGGAGTACTGGCTGAGATTCGCCAGCCCGAGGACCCCATCGAATCCTTTTCGCCCTACAAGGGAATCATCATCTCGGGAAGCCCGAGTCTGGCTTCCCACGGGGAGGATTCGGACTACACCAAGGAGATCTACGATCTCGACGTTCCCATCGTGGGGTTCTGCTTCGGTCACCAGGAGATCGCCAAGCATTACGGCGGCACGGTGACGCACGGGGGACGGGAGTGGGGGCGGGCAAAACTCCATTTGAAGGGTGAGCACAAGATCCTTGCCGGCCTCGATCCGGTAGAGCAGGTGTGGATGAGTCACTACGACTCGGTGAGTGGCATAGGACCCGAGTTCGAGGAGTTGGGTTTCACGGCGACGGCCGAAGGCACCACCGACCATCGCTATGCCGCTATCGGGTCCGATTCCCTCAAGCGCTACGGTTTTCAGTTCCATCCCGAAGTGGACGATACGATTCACGGAGATCAGATGATCTCCAATTTCCTGTTCGAGATCTGCGGATGCCGTCCCTCTTGGACCATGGAGAGCTTCGTCGACGAGGAGCAGGCGAGGATCAAGGCCCATGTGGGAGATCGATCGGTGTTTCTGCTGGTGTCCGGTGGGGTGGACTCCACGGTGGCCGCAATGATCATCGGACAGGCACTCGGTCCCGATCGTCTCAACCTGCTGCACATCGACAACGGGTTGATGCGCAAGGACGAGAGCCGGAAGGTGGTGGAGCTGTTTCACGAGATGGGATTGGGAGAGCACCTGCACTTTGTGGATGCCAGCGACGATTTTCTCGACGCCCTCAAAGGGGTCGTCGATCCAGAGGAGAAACGCACGATCATCGGTGAGACGTTCATTCGCGTGTTCCAGGCTGAAGCCGAGCGCCTCGGCATCCAAAGCCACCTCCTGGGACAGGGTACGATCTACCCCGATACGATCGAGACGGGTGCGACGAAACGAGCCGACACCATCAAGACCCACCACAACCGGGTGCCGATCATCGAGCAGATGATTGCCGAGGGGAACGTGATCGAGCCCCTTGCCGAGTTGTACAAGGTCGAGGTGCGGGAATTGGGCGAGCGCTTGGGCGTTTCCCACGAGCTACTGTGGCGGCATCCCTTCCCGGGCCCCGGCTTGGGAGTGCGGCTGTTGTGCAACGCCGGGGAGCCGGACCGAGCTGGTCTCGACGCCATCGAATCCCAGCTTCAGGCGTTGGGTCGACAGTTCGGGGTGGAGGTTCTTGCGCTTCCCATTCGCTCGGTTGGCGTGAAGGCCGATCTGCGGGCGTACGAGCATCCCGTCTTGCTGTCGGGAGACGTGTCCTGGCCCAACCTCCTCGAAGCAGCGTCCCTCATCACTGCAGATGTCCCGGCGATCAACCGGTGCATATGGAATCTCTCCCCTACCGTGCCTGACGATGTTCGTCCCCTCGCGGCTACCGCCACGCGTGAGCGTCTCGATTTGCTGCGGGAAGCGGATGGTATCGTGATGGCGGCGCTGACACGCCACGGGTTGTACGACGAGATCTGGCAATGCCCCACGGTGCTGGTGCCCCTGGAGTTCGAACCGGGGAAGGGAGAGCTCGTGGTGGTGCGTCCGGTGCGGTCTCAGCGTGCCATGACCGCGGCTCCGGTGGAGCTGCCCAAACCCCTGTCGGACGAGCTTCGCGGCGACATCCTCGCATTGCCTGGCATCTCCGGTCTGGCCCTCGACATAACATCAAAGCCGCCGGGGACCATCGAGTGGGAGTGAGGCTCGCCGATTAGAACCGGGTAGCGAGGCCGCCGCCGAAGAAAAAGGCGTCCGCATCATCACCGTGAACGCCAAACCCCGCCCGCAGATCGAGCTGAAAATCCTCGCCAAGGAGCCACGTGAGTCCGCCATTCAGGAACCCGGCTGCCTCGGCATCAGGACCTGGCGGAGCAAACACGTAATACTCCCCGTAGGCACCCAAGTGCTCCGTGACCGAGGCCCCGAGGGCCAGTGATCCGGAGAACTGACCAAATCGGTCTCCGTCCAGCGTCGGGGCTCCCACGCCGGCGTTGGCCCCCAATCCCAGCCGTTCGGACAAGTCCCATGACATTGCCAGGGTTGCGGCGGGTTGCAGCTCGGTCTCGCCGAATTCCTCGGCGCCGGTTGGCAGGGTGGTACTCACCAGCAGGGCGATGCTGGGTCTCAGGAGTTGGAATCCCTGGTTGCTGCCGGGTGTGAGCTCGACTTTGACACCCAGCGAGGCGTCTTCCATGCCGCTTGCGTTCGAGGGACCGTCGGACCAGGCAAAGGAATTGAGGCCCACTCGCACCTCCGCCCTCGGCAACACCCCGATCCGCAGCAGCACCTCGCCCAGCGAATGGACATCGACGCCATCGTTTCTGGTCCACGTGTATCCCGCTTCCACCTGGACCACCCCCGGCAGGACCGACAGGGCGCTCTCGGTGAAGTCGGGCCGATCGGTGACAAGGGCACCGTCCTGTGCCGAGCATGGCGCAGCCGCCAGAGCGATAAGGACCGCATAAGAAGACGCAATTCGCATTGGGGCCCTCTGTATTCTCGGCATTCTGGGCTATGGTCCGAAGGAATCAGTGGTCCCTAATATGACAATTAGGGTAAACGAATTATTAGCAGAACATTAGGCCCAGTCAAGAGCGATGGTCTCAGTCGATGCGAACGGGGATCGGGTCGGTGAGGACCGCTTCGGACGTGGACACGGTGCAGCGGTACCCCATGAGCTGCACGCCAGCCCTTCGGGCCGCGGCCAGGGAATCGGCGAAGTGCGGGTCGATGGCCCGGGCCGCCGTCACGCTTGCCGCGTCGCGACGCTGAACCACGAACAACACCCCGGTCTCGAATCCCTCGGTCGTCGCGGTAGCCAACTCCCGGACGTGACGGGCGCCCCGGGCGGTGACCGCGTCGGGAAACAGGGCACGGTCACCCTCGACGAGGGTCACGGACTTCACCTCCAAGAGCATGCGACGCGCGGCATTTCTGCCGAGGAGGAAATCGAAGCGGCTCTTTCCCCACGAGAATTCCCGCTTCCGGATCTTCCATGGGGCGAGTTCGCGAATCCGTCCGGCCACAAGTGCTTCGGCCACCATCTCGTTGGGAAAGGTGGTGACCAACGAGACGATCTCCTGCGTTGGTGTTTCCGCCAGGGTCAGCGTGTAGGACGTCCTGCGCGTGCGATCGGAGACGTGGCGGACCCACACCCGACAACCAGGCACGAGCAGCTCCTGCAGACGACCCGGATCGGGGAGGTGTGCTTCGACCTCGACGCCGTCGAGCTCGACGATCGTGAGGAACCGGTTCGGCCGACGGACGAAACGACCTGGCACAAGAGGACCCGGGATGCGCATTGCATAACTTACTCCAGTTGGAGAAAGTCCGTCTCAACCTGTAGTATTCCAATTGAGGGCAGCGCCACCCGTGAGCCTTTGCTGGGAGGAAGCATGTCGGAAAAGCTCATTGGCACGGTCACGCATTACTTCAGGGGGCCATCCGTCGCGATCGTCCACGTGGATGACGGAGCGCTGGACGTGGGAGACGAGATCCACCTCCTGGGGCACACCACGGATTTCAGCGAGCGCATCTTTTCCATGGAAGTGGACCACCGGAAGGTCGAGCACGCGTCCAAGGGAGAGGACATCGCGATCCAGGTGGTGCAGCGGGCGCGTCAGCACGACCAGGTCTTCAAAGTTACCTGAAGCAACGGCGGGATCGCGCTCCGACGATTGCACGGAGCATTACCTGTCGGTGGTCGCCGTCGCAGTATGGCGGTGGAGGAGCCACGTGCGATCGCAGTGGGCCGGTGGTCACCACCTCAGATACCTCGATTAGTTTCAAACCGACATGACTAAGCAGGCACCCAAGCTCCCCCACGCCCTCCAGGAGCGACGCCGTCGGCGCAACGTACGCGCTCTCGCCAAGTACCTCGCGCTCGTCGCCGCCATCGTGGTTCTCTACTCCGGTCTGTTCGAGCCCTCCCAACGGCCGGACCCTGTGCCGGCGGCTCCGCGATCTCGAGGAAACCCTTACTGCACTACCCGCTTCAGCCTAGTACCGGCAGGAACTGTTGCGTCCAACTCCAACTGGTTGATGAGGGCCAGTTGCTCAACCGGCGCCTCCGACGGGTACTGAGCCGCGAATTCCTGTAGCGTCATCGCCCGTGGGATCGTGACGATGTCGAGGCGTAGAGGCTGGGCGTTGAGCGCCTCCTGATCGCGTAACGCTCCAAAGCTGCCAAAGGTGCGTTGCACGATGTCGCGGTTCGTCCGCCACGCATCCGTCGTGCCGTACCCCAACATTTGGTACACGTTGCCGTCATAGGCGATGAACGCGGCGCTGCCTTCCAGCGTGGCCTGCTCGGTGGACGCCTGGAAGTCGGCCGTGACGGCGTCGAGGCGGTTGATTGTGGTTCGCCGAGGAGTGGAGCCGGTGATGCCCTCCTGTGTCAGGAAGCTCTGGGCTGCGGCGTCCGGGGTTGCCTGGGAGGCAAGGGTCAGCTGTACGATGGCGTTCTGTTCCTCGTTCACGCCGACGACGGCCTGGCGCTGGTTCTGGGTTTGCCAGCCGTCGGGGAAGGTGACTCTGAAGCGCATGCGCGGGTGCATGAAGAGTGAACCTTCGAAGAATCCGTCGCGGGGATCCGGGCCGAACACCATGCCGTCGAGGCGATCCAGGTATGATGCGCGCGCCACTTCTCGTCCTGTGAAGTCGGTGCCCAGCTCGGCGATGGCCTGCTCGATACGCTGCTCGCGGTTCTCGGGATTGGGGTGGGTGGACAGCCATTCCGGGACCCGTCCTCCGCCCGCGGCGGTGCTCACACGCCCCAGCATGGCAAAGACCCCGGGCATCTCTCTGGGGTCGTAGCCGGCTCGATCGATGTAGCGGAGTCCCAAGTCGTCGGCCTGGCGCTCGTCGTCCCGCCCGAATTTGAGGAACATGAGTTGCAGGCCGACGCTCGCCGCCCCCAGAGCACCCTGAAACTGCTCCGGGACGATCAGGACCCCGGCCACCAGCCCAACCTGTGCCAGTTGCGCCCGGCTCAACTGCTCCACGGAGTGCCGGCCGGTAACGTGTCCGATCTCATGGCCCACCACCGAGGCGAGTTGGGCCTCCGAGTTGAAGTGGGCCATGATCCCGCGGGTGATGTAGATGAAACCGCCCGGCAAGGCGAACGCGTTGACGATGGGGTCGTCGACGACCTTGAAGCTCCAAGGAAGATTGGGGCGTTCGGATGTCGCAGCCAATTGACTGCCGAGCTGCGTGATGTACTCCTGAAGGCCTGGATCGTCATAGGTGCCCAGGGAGGCTGTGATCTCTCCGTCGGCCTCCCGACCCATACGGATCTCGCTTCCCTCGCCGATGAGGACGAGTTGACGTTCGCCCGTTGCTGGGTTCACCGAGCATCCTGCCACGAGCAGCGCGGCGGCAAGTGCCAAGTGAAGTCCGGCCTTGGTAGTCAAGGAGTAGCGCTTCATGTCTCACCCACCGCGATCCGGGAGTTGTTGGTGACCTGCGTAATGTAGTGGGGATACAAGCATGGGCGGGTCAGTGTTCCCGCAAGCACAAGCGCCGTTAATAGGCCTGCAAGCGTGAATCCCCTGCAGCTCGAGACGGTGGGGGCGTAGGGGGAAGTCGTTGTACAAGAAGGGCTTAGAGGTCCAGCCGTGCAGCGGGCCGGCCTCTATGCTATCTTAACGAAAGTTCACAAAAGTGCCGGGCCACTCCCTCCACGTGTTATCGGTCTGAAAGTGCCCGGTCCATCGCCGAGCAAACGCCCGCTCCGGGCCGCCCATATATCCCGACAAACGCCGTCCCTCCAACAGGGGAGAGCCTCTCATGCGCCGATGTTCCTTTCGTCTCCGCCGCTCATCGCCTGCCGTGCTGCTGGCTGCCGTGCTGTTGTCGGCCTGTGCCGACGTCCCAGCCGATCTCACCTCGCCCGAAGGCCTTGGCCCGAACATTTCGGTGGTCAGTCAGGCCGCCCTGGACCATGCCCTCCGGGTTCAGGAAGCACACACCGAGGGTCTGTTGGCCCTGGATGCCGTGGTGGGAACGGCCGTAGGGCTCTCCAACGAGGGCCGACCGGTCGTGATGGTGTACCTGATGGACGATCGCGTCGAAGGGGTGCCGGTCAACGTCGAGGGTGTGCCTTTCTTCGCCGACGTGACGGGCGAGTTCCATGCTCTGCAGGGGCAGAGCCAAGCGAAGGGGGGGAGGGGGAAGCCGAAACCCTCGATCGACCGAACGGCCAGATTCGACCGGCCGGTTCCAATCGGGGTTTCCACGGGCCACCCCAGCATCACGGCGGGCACGATTGGCGCCCGCGTGACAGATGGGACGAATGTGTTCGCACTCAGCAACAACCACGTGTACGCGGACGAGAATCAAGCAATGCTCATGGATGCCGTGATTCAGCCCGGCACGTTCGACGGGGGCTCCAGTTCCGCGGACGACATCGGGACACTCCATGCTTTCGAGCCTATCGTGTTCTCCACGAGCGCGAGTAACGTCATTGATGCGGCCATTGCGCTTTCCACGACGGCGGATCTCGGCAACAGCACGCCAGGTGACGGGTACGGCACCCCGAAATCGGCGACGGTTGCGCCGACATTGAACACGAAGGTCCTGAAGTACGGCCGGACGACGGGTCAAACCGAAGGCACGATCAGTGGGATCAATGCGACGCTCCTCATCGGGTACAGTACCGGCGTCGCGCGTTTCGTGAATCAGATCGTCATCACGCCTGGCAGCTTCAGTGCCGGCGGTGACTCGGGTTCGCTGATCGTCGTCAAGGGCAAAGGTAGGAACAAAGCCGACGACGGTAAGCCGGTGGGCCTCCTGTATGCCGGAAGTTCCTTCCAGACCATTGCCAATCCCATCGACGAGGTGTTGGCGCGCTTGGGCGTGACGATTGACGGCAACTAACAGGCTCGTGGGATGAGGGCCCGACTGGTTTTGGTGGTAGCAGTGAGCGTGATGTCGATTGTCGAAGCGTGTGGGCGCCAGGCACCCAGAGTTACGCCGTCGGATCAGGAGGCAACACCCGTGGCTCAAAAGACCATCGAACAAGCACATGAAGCATTCGCCGACAGCATGATGTCCCGGGCAGGTATTGTGGGAGTGGCCATTGGTGCCTGCGCAGGCCAACCGTGTATCAAGCTCTACGTGACACGAAAGACCGATGAGCTGACGCGAGATATCCCCGAGACCTATGAAGGTTTTGCCGTGGAGATTGAGGAGACGGGAGAGTTCACGGCCCGAGATTGAGGTCGCCGTCGTGCAGCGAAGAGCGGGCGGATGGCCGGTGGTGGCCATCGCCCGCTCCGTGTTTTAGAGAGGCACGTTAGGCGCCGAACGCCTCGAAGCTCACCAAGCCCACGAACGTGAGGCCGTACCCGAGCCCGAACTCGACCACGGAAACCACCAGCCACACCACGGCCGCCTCTCGCCACATGCACGAGTACACGATCTTGTACACCAGCATGGGAACGACCAGCGCCGCGAGGGCAAAGGCCCCCAGCACCGGCATGCCTTCGAGCGTGAGTCCGATCATGAAGACCGGCCAAAAGAGGATGTTCTTCATGAACGTTGCCAGGAAAGCCTTCCCGTAGGTCGGCTCCGAGATGTTGTCGATCTTCTTCGTGGTGAATCCGGTGACGAACACGGCAACCACGAAGACGATGAGCATTCCGAGCATGACGCTCTGGAGGATGGCCGACGCAGAGGGCTGGCTCTGGGCTTGGGCGATGAGTGCGAGGGGGGTCATTGGGGAGGCGCTCCCTTCGGGTTCGGAATAATCTCTCGCAACATTGGAGTTTTCGGGGATCCGTCAAGTGAGGGAGGACACAAATACGGAACTCCAGGTACAGCCGATCCGTTCTCGACGTGCGTCGGCCGGCCGCGTGCACACGGCGTTGACAGGAGAGAGACGCTATGGGTCGCCCACTGATGTGCGGAATCCTTTTGAGCATCGCCGCGTGCGGCGATGGGACCGGGCCGGATACCGATGGCCGGGCCCTCCTGTTCTCGGGCCGTGGTGGAGATGGGGATGACGTGTACGTCGTGAGCGTCGAGAGCGGGGAGGTGCGGCGGCTCACGACGGACGGCATGAGTACCGGGGCCGAGTGGTCGCCCGACGGAGACATGATCGTCTTCGAATCCAGGCGGGAGCTGACGGGACTCGGCAGTGGGCAGATCTTTCTTATGAACGCCGACGGGAGCAACCAGCGTCGCCTGAGCGAGAACGGCGAATCCGACGATGCGAGGGCGGCGTGGTCACCGGACGGCTCCCGGATCCTCTTTACGCGCGGTAGCGAACTCCACGTCATGAACCGTGACGGTTCCAATGTCCGCCCCAAGTGGCGACCACAACGGTGATGCGATCGTGAGAGCGTGACGGGATCCCCGGCGGCTTGTAAGTTGTATAGGCAGGGTGGCCGGCTGGGCGCCACGCAATTCAGGAGGTCCCATGAATCGTGAACGAGCGTTGACGATTGCGGGTGGATTCGTCGCCGTGGTGATGGTGGGGCTGTTGTCATACACCACCATCAACGGGCGAACGTTCGGGCCTCCACGCGATTCCCACGGCGATGAGGTGAACAAGGACGCGTTGGAACGCGAACTCCGTGGGCTCGTGTTGGATCAAGAGGCCTACCACGAGCGGCAGCGGACCTACACGACCAGCCTCGAGGAGCTCGATTTCGAACCCCACAATCGGCTCATCACCATCTCCGTTCGGGACGCCGACAGGCGGGGATGGACTGGGGTTGCGGTCGGTCTGGAGGCCGGTGTGGTCTGCGTCATGAGAATCGGGGTAGGGGAGGCGGCGGAGGTTGACGTCGATCAGTACATTGCCGGCCTCGAGGGCGATTTCGAGCTGGTGGACACGTGTGAGGTCACGGATTCGACCGGGTCCCCGATGGAAATTCTGGGGTTCGTCGACAGCCTCTCGTGATAGCTTGACCGATCCCTTCTTGGCACAGCACCTTCAAATCCCCGCGTTCGAAGCCGCGGGTCTTTTCGAAAAGAGGAGCGGTCGATGGCGCGAGTGATGGTTGTGGATGACGAAGCATCGGTGCGGAGCGCACTCCGGAAGATCCTCGAGCGGATGGGTCACGACGTGTCCGAGGCAGAAAACGGAAGGGTCGCGCTCGAGCAGTACCGCGAAGATCCCTGCGATGCCATGCTCGTGGATCTGTACATGCCCGAGGTGGACGGTGTCGAGGTGATGATCCGGTTGAAGGCGGACGATCCGGACGTGAAGGTCGTTGCCGTGTCCGGCGGAGGGTGGAAGTCCAAGGACAGCGCCCTGGGAGAAATGACGGACTTGGGCGCCGTCGAGACCATCGCCAAGCCCTTTACAGTTGACGAAGTCGTCGAGGTCATGGCCCGGGTTTTGGGCACTTCGGAGTAATTCCCACCGCGTATTTCCACACCGATCGGTATTTCCACGCCGGCTTGGCTTTGGACTAAATCGTGGCACAATATATCGTGAAACTATATATTGTACCACGACGTAATAGTCCGAGGAACCATGAGTGAATCAACTGATTTTCTGCCGCTGACCGCGCCGGTCTTTCACATCCTCCTCGCCCTGGCAGATGGTGAAATGCACGGCTACGCCATTCTCCAGGAGATCGAACGGCGCTCCGACGGGACCGTAAAGCTAGGTACTGGAACGCTTTACACCGCGATCAAGCGGATGCTGGCCGCCGGGCTCCTGGAGCGGGCCGAGTCTCGTACGGATCCCGCAATGGACGATGAGCGGAGGCGCTATTACCGCCTCACGCCCCTCGGGGGACGGGTTGCCAGGGCCGAAGCGGCCAGAATGGATGCCCTGGTTGGCCTGGCCAGGGAAAAGCGTGTCCTCTAAGTGACTCTCCTGCTCCGGATTCTCCTGCGTCTCTACCCACGGGCGTTCCGCCGCGAGTTCGCCGGAGAAATGGCCACTGTCCTCACCGACCGGTGGACCCGGACCCGGTCGGGCCGAGGCACCTGGGCCCTACTGGCTCTCTTGGCCCGGGAGGTCCCCGACCTCCTGAGACACGCCTTCGTCGAGCACACCAGCCAGGGTGCTCAACCGGTGAGAAGGCGACGGAGGGGCAATCAGTCAGACGGAGGGCGGGGCAGCATGTTGGAGCAGCTTGGGAGGGACATACGCTACGCGGTCCGGACGCTGGCCCGAGCCCCGGGGTTCACAGCCACCGTCGTCGGCACCCTCGCGCTGGGCATCGGCGCGAACACCGCCATCTTCAGCGTGGTGCACGCCGTCCTCCTCACGCCGCCGCCGTACGAGTCACCTGACGAGCTGGTGATGGTGTGGGAGCAGTTTCTGCCGCGCAACAGAACCCAAAACGTCATCAGCCCCCGGAACTTCGGTGCCTGGCAGGAGCAGAACGAGGTCTTTTCGGGTATCGCGGCGATGTTCGAGCGCGGCCGCAACCTCACCGGCGAGGGGGACCCGCAAGTCGTGTCCGTCGGGTTCGTGTCCACAAATCTGTTCGAGATTCTGGGCGTTCGCCCGCTGCTGGGTCGAGTGTTGATGCCCGAAGAGATGGATCCTGCCAACAGCCGAGTTGTGGTGCTGGATTTCGGATTCTGGCAGAGACAATTCGGTGGGGACCCCGGTGTCCTGGGGCGAACGATCACCCTGCAGGATGCGTCATACCAGATCGTCGGAGTCATGCCCGAAGGCTTCGACTTTCCCAGCGAGCCCGATATGTGGAGTCCGGCGCCGCTGTCCAACTCCGACTGGGAGTCGACAGGCCGGTTCCTCATCGCGGTCGCCCGGCTGCGACCTGGAACCACCGTGTTGCAGGCCCAGGCCGGCATGGACGCCCTGGCGGTGCAGTTGCGAGAGCGCTGGCCCACCGCCAACGACGGCTGGGGGATCAATCTCGTTCCACTGCAGGAGCAGGAGGCGGGCGGCATACGACCTGCCTTGCTGGTCCTGCTCGGAGCAGTCGGTGTCGTGCTCCTCATTGCATGTGCCAACGTGGCCAACTTGCTGTTGGGGCGCGCCGCAGTGCGGGGGAAAGAGATTGCCATCCGCTCTGCCCTCGGGGCCGGCCGCCGGCGCCTCATGCGGCAGCTCCTCACGGAAAGTGCCGTGCTCACGACGGTGGCCCTCGGGGTGGGCCTCGTCGTTGCCTTTGGCGCTGTGAGCGCACTCGTGACCTTTGGGCCGAGCGATATCCCGCGGCTCGATGCGATCGCATTGAACGGAAGGGTGTTGGGGTTCACACTGGCCGTTGCCGGTCTCACGG
This sequence comes from Gemmatimonadota bacterium, assembly GCA_039589615.1. Taxonomy (GTDB): domain Bacteria; phylum Gemmatimonadota; class Gemmatimonadetes; order Gemmatimonadales; family GWC2-71-9; genus B3T1B10. The sequence goes on along the minus strand of JBDHHA010000005.1, from coordinate 34,213 downwards.
GCCTGGGGTTCGGGCTCATGCCGGCGTTGCACCTGTCCAAACCCGACGTCCAGTCGACGCTGAAGGTGGGAGGAAAGACGTCGACGGGTTCCGGCGGTCATCGGCTCCGCGGGCTGTTGGTGGTGGCCGAGATCTCCCTGGCGCTGGTGCTCCTGGTGGGCGCCGGTCTGTTGATCCGCAGTTTCCAGCGCATGCTCGACGTGGAGCTGGGTTTTGAGCCGGATCGGATGCTCAGCTTGGAAGTCCAGCTTCCGGGATCCCGGTATCCCAACCCAACGCAGCGAGTGCTCTTCTTCAATGAGGTGATCGACCGCATCGAAGGACTCCCCCAGGTGCAGGCGGCAAGCGCGGTCAACTTCTTGCCCCTGGATGGAATGGGGGCGGCGACCAGTTTTACCGTGGATGAGCTGCCGATACCGGCGCCTGCGGACCGCCCCACCGCCGACGTCCGCGCCGTGCACCACGATTTTTTCTCGACCATGGGCATCGCCGTATTGCAGGGCCGCGTGTTCGACGGCAGTGAACGAGCAGACTCCGAGTTGTTCCCCATCGTGATCAGTAAATCCATGGCCGACCGTTTCTGGCCCAACGTGAGTCCACTGGGGAAGACCATCACGATGCCGTGGAACGGCCTGATGCACGGCGAGGTCATCGGTGTGGTAGCGGATGTGCGCCATATGGGCCTCGAGACTGCACCCCGATCCAAGATCTACTGGTCGCACCAGCAGTTCCTGTACGGCTTCATGTCGTTTGTGGTACGCACCGACGTGGAGCCCATGAGTGTGGTGCCGGCTGTACAAGGGCAGCTCTGGGCGCTCGATCCGCAACTTCCAGTGTCCGACGTGCGGACAATGGACGAGCGTCTCGGTGCGACGTACGCACAGCGGCGGTTCAACATGTGGCTGCTGGGCGGGTTCGCCGCCGTCGCCCTCATCCTGGCTTGCGTGGGGATCTACGGGGTCATGTCATACGCCGTCGCCCAGCGGACCCATGAGTTGGGACTCCGCATTGCCCTGGGAGCGACGCCCGGCGAAGTGCTGCGGATCGTGGTGGGGAAGGGCTTGGCGCTGACATTGGGGGCAGTGGCCGTTGGCCTGGTGGTGGCGTTTGGAGTGACCCGGACGATGGCGAGTCTGCTGTTCCAGGTGGATGCGCTGGACCCGCTGACCTTCGCGAGCGTCGCGGTGCTGCTGACGGGAGTCGCCGTCGTGGCGTGTTGGATGCCCGCACGAAAGGCGACGCGTGTCGATCCAATGGTTGCACTCCGCACCGAATAGACCACACGCGCGGTTGTCTTGCCTATCGCATGGGCCCAGTTAGGTTCCCGGTTGTTATCGATCGGACCTCCTGCCTGGGCATCCATGCGAACACATACGGTCCTCCTCTGTGTGATTGGTGTCGTAGGCGCGGCGTGCCGCGACGCCGAGCAACTCGACCTTTCGCCGGGTGTCGCCCTGGGGTTGGCGGTGCACCGGGCGAATACGATCTCCGATCTGCGGTACAGCATTTCCTTCGACGTTCCCTCGGACCGGGACCAACCGATCCACGGGCACGAGGTGGTGAGCTTCACGTTGGCCGGCAACGCGCAGCCGGTGGTGTTGGATTTCGTCGATCCCGCAAGCAAAGTCGTGAGCGTGAAGGTGGATGGGGGCGAGGTCCCATGGGAAGCGGTGAACGATCACGTCGTCGTGGCGGCCGGTGCGCTCCGTGAAGGCCCCAATGCCATCGAGATCGAGTTCTGGGCGGGAGACGGGTCGCTCAATCGCAGCGATGACTTCTTGTACACGCTCTTCGTTCCGGATCGGGCGCGGGTTGCCTTTCCCGTGTTCGATCAACCCAACCTGAAGGCGCGCTACAGCCTGACCCTCGAAATCCCCGCTCGGTGGCGCGCCGCGGCCAACGGCGAGAGGTTGAGTCACGAGATCGCAGGCAACCGCGCCACGGTCGTTTTCGGCGAAACCAAACCCATCAGTACCTATCTCTTTGCCTTTGCCGCAGGCGAGTTTCAGGTGGAAACCGGCGAGCGCGACGGACGAACGTTTCACATGTACCACCGCGAGACCGATACCGCGAAGGTGGCACGGAATCGCCAAGCGGCTTTCGATCTCCATGCCGGGGCGCTCAGGTGGTTGGAAGCGTACACCGGCCTCCCATACCCGTTCAACAAGTTCGACTTCGTGCTGATCCCGTCCTTCCAGTACGGCGGCATGGAGCACCCCGGGGCGATTCTGTATCGGCAGTCGCGAGTCCTTCTCGACGAGGCGGCAACGCAAGAGCAGCTGCTCGGTCGCGCGAGCCTCATCGCCCATGAAACCGCGCACATGTGGTTCGGGGACCTGGTCACCATGGAGTGGTTTGACGACGTCTGGATGAAGGAGGTCTTCGCAAACTTCATGGCGGCCAAGATCGTGAACCCGGCGTTTCCCGATGTCGACCACGATCTGCGGTTCCTGCTGGCGCACTACCCCGTGGCGTACGAGGTAGACCGGACGAGGGGCGCCAATCCGATCCGACAAGCCCTAGAGAACCTCCAGCAGGCGGGTACCCTCTATGGCCCCATCATCTATCAGAAGGCCCCGGTGGTGATGAAGCACCTGGAGCTCCTGATGGGCGAGGACCCGTTCCGCGACGGGCTGAGAGAGTACCTGGCGACGCACCAATTCGGGAACGCGACGTGGGGTGGTCTGATCGAGATCCTCGACGCGCGCACCGAGCTGAACCTCCCGGCGTGGAGTGAAGTGTGGGTGCAGGAACCGGGACGTCCCACCATAGCGGCACGCCTCGCTGTGGAGAACGGGGCGATTGCGTCGCTGACGCTGTCTCAGGCAGACCCGGCGGAGCAGGGAAGAACGTGGCGCCAGCACCTGGACGTGATGCTCGGCTTTCACGGCCGCGCGCCACGGTACGTCTCCGTTGAGCTCGACACTTCGCAGGTCGAAATCTCTGCCGCGCGTGGCCTGCCGGTCCCCGACTACGTGCTGCCCAACGGGCGAGGTGTCGGGTACGGGCTGTTCCGTCTCGACCAAGCAACCAGGACGTATCTCCTGGAACACATCACGCAAGTAGATGATGCCCTGGCGAGAGGTGTGGCGTGGGTGTCGCTGTGGGACGCGATGCTGATCGGGGACGTTGCTCCGCGGCGATTCGTTGCGCTCGCGCAAGCAGCCCTGCCGGCGGAAGGCGATGAACTCAACACCGGTCGGATACTGGGGTATCTCACGACGGCGTATTGGCGCTACCTCACCAGCGAGGTTCGCAGCGAGATCGCTCCGGAACTGGAGCGCGCCTTGTGGCGCCTCGTGCGCACCACCCCGCACCGGACATTGCGATCGGCCTTCTTCTCCGCATATCGAAACATCGCGTTGACCCCCGAGGCGACGGAACGGTTGCGGCGCATCTGGCAAAGCGATGAAGTGGTGGCCGGTCTCCCCATCTCCGAGGCCGATATGACGGCCCTCGCCGAGGGCCTCGCCATCCGCGATCCTGATAGCGCCGACGAGATTCTGGAGGAGCAGCTCAGTCGCATCGACAACCCGGACCGCCGAGCGCGATTCGACTTCGTTCGTGCCGCACTCGCTCCCGACAGGGCGACGCGTGACGATTTCTTCGAGAGCCTCGAGGACGCCCAGAACCGCGAGCGAGAGCCCTGGGTGCTGGATGCAGTGCGGTTCTTGCACCATCCGCTCCGGACCAGCGAGTCGCTCCGATACCTCCGCCCCAGCTTGGAGCTGTTGGAGGAGATTCAGCGCACAGGCGATATCTTCTTCCCGCAGCGATGGCTCGGTGCCACGTTGGATTCGCACAACTCGTCTGCCGCTGCGGCGATCGTGCGGGAATTCATCGAAGAGCGGTCCGACCTGCCGACGCGGTTGATGGGTAAACTGCTGCAGTCCGCGGATCCACTGTTCGGTGCAGCGCGAATATTGGACACGTCGGGCCCCCGATGACCTGGCGCATCACTCCCTGGCCTTGTCTCTTACCTTGTCTCTATATAATGAAACCAAACCCCGACATGATCATGCGCTATCACCTCTCGCGCTGGTTCGTGCTTGCCGCCCTAGGACTCCCGACGGGTGCAGTGAGCCAGAGTCTCCCGAATCTCCTGACCCGCGCCGAGCGATCCAACTACGAAGAGACCAGCACCTACGAGGACGTCATGGCGTTCCTCAACACTGTGGCTGAAGCTTCTCCGCTGATCCAGCTCACGACGTTTGGGACGACCTCGGAGGGTCGTTCGATGCCGCTGGCTGTGGTGGGCAACGTGGAGGGCACGAGTCCGGACGCCGTGTTGGCCACAGGAAAGACCCGGGTCTACCTGCAAGGCAACATCCACGCGGGGGAGGTGTGCGGCAAAGAGGCGCTGCAGATGCTCCTGCGAGAGGTGGCGCAAGGTCAACACACCCAATTGTTCGACTCACTCGTGCTGCTTGTCGTGCCGATCTACAACTCGGATGGGAACGAGCGATTCGACGTGAACAACCGGCCGCGGCAGCACGGTCCGGTTCGCGGGATGGGGCAACGGCCCAACGCCCAAGGCTACGATCTGAACCGGGACCACATGAAACTCGATTCCCCTGAGGCCCGGGCCCTGGTGAGTCTCATGACCGCCTACGATCCGCACGTGGGCGTCGATCTGCACACCACGAACGGAACGCGCCACGCCTACCACCTCACGTATGCGCCGCCGCTCCATCCCAACACCGACGACGCGATCTCGTCCCTCAACGCGGAGTGGATGGTTGCGGCCCGGGAGCACTTGTTCGAAACGGCGGGGTGGTACGCGTACGACTACGGCAACTCCTTCGGACGACGCCAGACGGAGCCGGCTTGGCGCACATTCGATTACCGCCCGCGCTTCAACAACAACTACATCGGGTTGCGCAACCGGTTCGCCATTCTCAGCGAGGCATACGCCTACGCCACGTTCGAGGAGCGGGTGCTTGCCACGAAGTACTTCGTGGACGGGATCCTCGGTTTTGCCGTCGCGAAAGCGACGGAGATTCGCAGGCGGACCGAGGAAGTGGATGCCCGTGAATTGGCAGGCACGGAGCTGGCGGTCCGTGCCCAACCCAAACGCTCCGCGGAGCCGGTGGAGATCCTCATGGGCGAGGTGGTGGAAGAAGCCCATCCCTATTCGGAAAGATCGATTCTTCGCCGCCTCGACGTGGTGACCCGGCAGCAGATGTACGAGTTCATCGAGTTCGAAGCGTCGGAGACAGAGCGTGTGCCGGTGGCGTATTTCATCCCACCCGAAGCCACCGTGGCATTGGAGAAGCTCAGCACCCACGGCGTGCAGTACACCACGTTGGCTCGAGACAGCCGTCTCTCAGTGCAAGTGTTCCGGATCGATTCCACGACCGTCGCGTCGCGAGCGTTCCAGCAGCATACCGAGCGGGTGGTTTATGGCGCCTACCGCCAGGACAGTCGCACGCTCCCCGCGGGCACGGCGGTGGTGCCGACGGGCCAGCCCTTGGGCCGGCTGGCGTTCAAGCTCCTCGAGCCCAGGTCCAGTGACGGTTTCCTCAATTGGAACGTGTTGGACGCGCTGCTGGAGGGTGCAACGGAGTATCCGGTGTGGCGGACCTTCGCTACTGCGGGGTTCTGACGCCGTCTGCCGGGAGTGGGATGGAACCGCTCCCGGCGCAGTTCCAACCCTTTGAGCCCCGCCGCCATCTAAACTCCAAAACACACAGCCCTATCCGGGAGATCTCGTCATGCCCTCGATCAAACCCCGTGTGCTCGTGGCGCTCGCCCTGTCCGCATCCGTTTCGGCGCCGATGGAAACTCGGGCCCAGGAACGGACAACCGAAAGCGTGTTCAGCGAACAGTTCGATGTTGGTCCCGGCGGAACACTGCGGGTCGACGTGCCCGACGGCGACGTCACGGTCGACACGTGGTCCGGAGACGGCGTCGAAGTCGAGGTTCTCCTGTCCAGCCGAGACATGGAGTGGGCCACGGAGATGTACGAGCGGATGGAGTTCACCGCAGGGGTGGAGGGCAGCACGGTTCGCGTCACCGCCCGAGATCCTAGGATCCAGCGGTCCGAGTGGGGACGCAATCGAGGATTCAGTGTTGCGGTTCACATCAAGGTCCCGCAGCGGTTTGATGCCGACATTCGCACATCGGACGGAGACATACGCCTCGGTGACTTGAACGGGTCGCTCTGGTTGGACACCAGCGACGGCGACATCGATCTCGGACGCATTCAGGGATCTGAGGTCGAGATCGAGACGAGCGATGGAGACGTGACGGCGGTGGGGCTGCTCGTGGAGCGCACGACCATCCGAACCTCGGATGGGGATATCGCCGTCGAATCCGCGACCGGTGCGCTCCAGGCGACCACCGGCGATGGAGACATCGACGTTCAAGTCGATGCGGTCGGCGGAGTGCGGCTCCGAACCGGCGACGGTGACATCACACTCTACGTGCCGGCGACACTTGCAGCGACGGTGGATCTGGACGGAGAGGATCTCGACGTCGCGCGCAGCTTTGCGATCACCGGGCGCATCAGCCGCCGGCGGGTGCGGGGTGACATCAACGGTGGTGGTGTGCGTTTGGAGGCCAGTACCGGGGATGGGTCGATCAGCCTGAGGCAATCGAGAGCACGTTGAGACCTGCCGCCCCCAAGCCCGAGGGTTTGGGGGCGGTGCTTGTACGGCGTCAGTCTCTCGCGGCTATCGGGATCGTCACCCTCGTGTTCTCCCACTCGAACAGCACCGTGGAATCCGCCCCGTCCCGCGCCACCCGAATCGTGAACGTCTCGACGTAGTCGGGATTCCGGCTGCTGGGCACCGGCGCCCTGGCCACCTCCTGTGCCTCCACCTCACCGGCATAGAACCGTTCGTGACCCCATTGGTCGATGGCTCGGTTCACGATGATCTGCCATTCGTGCTCACCCGGGACGGCGTAAAGGGAATGGGTGCCCGTCGGCACGGCGATGCCGGCGATGGAGACGGGGACGGTGGCGTGGATGATGGTGGGCTCGTTGGCGCCGGTACGCCACACTTGATCGAAGGGCACCAAATCTCCACCGATCATCGTGCGTCCACGGGCCGAGGGTCGCCCGTAGCAGATCTTCAGATCGTGTCCGTCGATCTGAAACATGACGGAATCGAGTGGGCTGTTCCGCCCTTCCAGCGGCACCCGGCGATGGGGACAGGACATGTCTACCTGGGCCTGGAGCACGGTCGTGGTGACTGCGGAAGCCGCCCCCGCCACGATGATCGTCAAGAACGCTGCACGTGTGTCCATCGGTCTATCCCTCCTCCGATTCGCGAAGCTTGGCCAAGACGCTGTAATCCTCCAGCGTCGTCGTGTCACCCACCTCTGCCTTGCCGCCGGCAATGTCCCGGAGCAGCCGGCGCATGATCTTTCCGGATCGCGTCTTCGGGAGCGCGTCGGTGAAGCGGATTTGATCGGGTCGGGCGATGGCGCCGATTTCCGAGACCACGTGCCCGCCGAGCTCCTTCTGGAGATCGCCGCCGGTACTGACGCCGCCACGCACGGTGACGAAGGCGGCGATTCCTTCGCCCTTGATCTCGTGTGGGAATCCCACGACAGCCGCCTCCGCGACGGCGTCGTGGCTCACCAAGGCACTCTCCACTTCCGCGGTCCCCATGCGGTGTCCTGAGACGTTGATCACGTCGTCCACGCGTCCCAACAGCCAGAAGTACCCGTCTGCGTCGGCATGCGCGCCATCCCCGGTGAAGTAGCACCCCTCCACCTGCGACCAATACTGCTCCTGGTAGCGCTGGTCGTCCCCGTACAGGGTGCGGAGCATGGACGGCCAGGGTCGTCGGAGGACGAGGAATCCGCCGTTGGGTGGGTCCACGCTCTTGCCGTGTTGATCCACCACGTCCGGCACCACCCCGAAAAAGGGCAGCGTCGCACTGCCGGGTTTGGTGGGAACCGCCCCCGGGAGAGGCGTGATCATGATCGCCCCGGTTTCGGTTTGCCACCACGTGTCGACGATGGGGCACCGCTCGTTGCCAATCACCTTGTGGTACCACATCCAGGCTTCTGGATTGATGGGTTCACCGACGGTTCCCAGCAGGCGCAGCGTCGAGAGGTCGTGGTGCTTCGGGTGTTCATCGCCCCATTTGATGAACGCACGAATTGCCGTGGGTGCAGTGTAGAAGACCGTGACCTTGTGGCGCTCCACCATGTCCCACAACCGATCGGGCCCCGGGTGGTTGGGTGCTCCTTCGTACATCACGCCAGTCGCCCCGTTGGCCAAGATCCCATACACGATGTACGAGTGTCCCGTGACCCACCCGATGTCCGCCGTGCACCAGTAGACGTCGTCATCGCGGAGGTCGAACACGTACTTGCTGGTCAGGTACGTTCCGACCATGTAGCCACCCGTGGTGTGGACGATCCCCTTCGGTTTCCCCGTGGTTCCCGACGTGTACAGGATGTACAGCAAGTGTTCGGCGTCCAACGACTCGGCGGGGCAATCCGGATCGGCGTCGGCCATCAACTCATGCCACCAATGATCGCGCCCCGACGTCATCTCCACCGGTGTGCTGGTGCGATCGACCACGATCACGTTCTCGACGGAAGGCGTCCGGGCCAGGGCTTCGTCGACGGCTGCCTTGAGGGGAACCACCGACCCGCGGCGCCACCCGCCGTCGGCGGTGATCACGGCCTTTGCCTCCGCGTCGGTAATCCGGTCGACGAGGGCATTCGCGCTGAACCCGCCGAACACCACGCTGTGTGCGGCGCCGATCCGCGCACACGCGAGCATGGCGATAGGCAATTCCGGAACCATCGGCATGTAGATGCAGACGCGATCGCCTTGTTGGATCCCCAGGTGCTTCAAAACATTGGCGAACTTGCACACCTCGTGGTGCAACTCACGATACGTCAGTGCGCGGGTGTCCCCGGGCTCGCCCTCCCAAAGGAATGCGGTCTTGTCCGCCCTGGGGCCGTCGAGATGCCGGTCCAGGCAGTTGTAACTGATGTTGGTCTCGCCACCCACGAACCACTTCGCATGCGGTGGATCCCACTCCAGGACCTTGTCCCACTTCTTGAACCAGTGGAGTTCCTCGGCGACGCGACTCCAGAACGTCTCCGGGGAGTGGATCGACTCCTGGTACAGGCGTCGGTACTCGTCGAGACCACCGCAGCGGGCCGAGGCGGCAAACGCCTCGGGCGGTGCGAAACTACGCTCTTCGGTGAGTAGGCTCTGAATGTCTTTCGCCGTCATGGTGCGCTGCTCCGAAGTCAGTATCCGAGCGACTTGCAGACGCCGAGAATCGGCTCCTGAGCCGAGGATGTCAAGGAAGGCGGGGAGGGCTACATTCCACGCCGGGCGTGCCACACTTCGTTTTGAGGAGGGTTTTCTGAGTTCCGAACGTGTCGGTGTGATCGGTCTGGGGGCAATCGGGGGATCGGTTGCGTGGGCGGCGACCCGTGCCGGGGTGCGGGTCGTGGGATACGCTCAGGCCGACGACGACTGTGAGGCTGCGGCGGAGTGCGGGGCGGTGACCGAGATTGTGGCGTCACCGGAGGCGGTGATCGACGAAGCGGATCTCGTCGTGCTGGCGGCGCCGCCGAAGGCGAACCTGAGCCTCCTCGCACGGGTGCACGATGGTTTGCAGCGGGGCGGTGCCGTGCTGACCGACGTGGCGAGCGTCCAGCTCCCGTTGCTCGAAACGGCACGCGAGCTGGGTACGGGCGCATCGGTGGTGGCGTCTCACCCGTTCTGCGGGACCCACGAATCCGGTTTTGGCGCCGCCCGGGCCGACATGGTGCCCGGCGCCGTGGTCTTCGTGTCCAACGGGTCGGCGAAGGAGGAGACGGCCCAGGTCGTGATGGAGTTCTGGCAGCGCCTCGGTGCGTCACCGGCGGTCGTGGATGCGGCGTGGCATGACCAGGTGATGGCGTGGACGAGCCACTTGCCACAGGCCGTCTCCACCGTCCTGGCGGTCACCCTGGCGAGTGATGCCCCCAGAGACGGCACGTTCGGCACGGGGGCACTGGACACGACGCGCCTCGCCGCCAGCAGTGTGGAGATGTGGCGAGATCTCATGATGCTCAACCGCAAACCATTGCTCAGCGCAATGGAATCCTACGACCGCCACTCGCAGTTGTTGCGCAGGGCCCTCCAGGATGGCGATGCGGACGCGATCAGGGCGTGGCTCGAAAAGGGCGCCGAGTTCCGGAGGAATCTCTGATGGCAGAGAGAACGGTCATCGAGCTTCCGGGAGACAAGAGTCTCACGCACCGCGCCCTGCTGTTAGCTGCGCTGGCCTGCGGGGAGAGCACCATCGAGCATCCGCTGACCTCTTTGGACGTGCGGTCGATGGCGGCGGCGTTGCGTCGTCTCGGCGTGGCCGTCTCACCGCTCCGCGGGCGCCTGCGGGTGCGGGGTGGCGGTCTCGCGGGCTTGACCAAGCCCGAAGGGGGCCTCCACTGTGGCAACTCGGGCACCGCCGCCCGGTTTCTCCTGGGGGTTCTGGCCGCCTGCCCGTTTACCGCCCGGGTGACGGGCGATCGCTCGTTGCGGGGCCGTCCCATGCGGCGGGTGACCCATCCGCTGCAGCAGATGGGTGCTACGTTCGTCGAGCTTGGGGGGGACGGCTTGCCGTTGGAGGTGCGGGGCGGTGCACTGCGGTCCATCGACTACGCTACGGAGACGGCCAGCGCCCAGGTGAAGAGCGCGATCCTCTTCGCGGGTCTCGTCGCCGGTGTCGCCGTCTCGGTAACCGAGCCGTTCTTGTCCCGGGATCACACCGAGCGTATGCTGCGGGCCCTCGGCGCGAGCGTGATCGTTGACGACACGACGGTCCGCTTCAAGCCGGTGGATGAGATCCCCTCGTTCGACGCAACGATTCCCGGCGATCCGTCGTCGGCGGCGTTTCTCGTTGCAGCCGCATTGCTGGCGGGTACCGGAGAGGTGACGTTGCGTAACATGCTGGTGAACCCGACCCGCCTCGGGTTCGTGCAGGTGCTGAGGAGAATGGGTGCCGACATCGAGATCCGGGAATTCTCAGAGTGTTTGGGTGAGCCGGTGGGTGAGGTGTTGGTCCGGGCGTCCGACCTTTGGGGAACCGAGGTGCACGCCCATGAGGTGCCCTCCCTGATCGACGAGATCCCGGTGTTGGCCGTGGTGGCAACCGCCGCGGCCGGACAGACCACGTTCAAAGGCGTATCGGAGCTCAGAGTGAAAGAAAGTGACCGATTGAATCTCCTGGCGGCGAACCTCACCTCGGTGGGCGCCGAGTGCCGGGCCGAGGACGAGACCCTACAGGTGTCCGGCATGTCCAAACCGCCCCGTGGGGCGGTCGAGACCGGGTTCGACCACCGTATGGCCATGGCTTTTGCGGTCATGGGTCGTATGCGCGGCGGGTCGGTGGAGCTCTCGGAGGATCGCTCTCCCCAGGTGAGCTATCCCGGGTTCTTCAAGGACCTGGACCGGGTGGTCACCCGTGGCTAGCCGCGTAATCGCCATCGACGGCCCGGCCGGGTCGGGCAAGAGCACCACGGCCAAGGCGGTGGCCGCGCAACTCAACCTGGCGCATGTGGACAGCGGGGCGCTGTATCGGGCGGTGACCCTCGCAGCGCTGGATGCGGAGGTGCCGTTGGAGGGGGACCTGGTGGTGGAGGTCGCCAAAGCGAAGCGGGTCGAGCTTCAGGACGTAGACGGCAAGTTCCACCCCATCGTCGCCGGGGTTGACGTGTCCCAGGAGGTCCGCTCCGCCCGGGTCAACGAACACGTCTCGCCGGTGTCGGCGCTGCCCGCCGTCCGAACGTGGGTTACGGCGGCCCTGAGGGACGCCGTGGCCCGGCACCCCCGGGGCGCGGTGGCCGACGGTCGGGACATCGGCACGGTGGTCTTTCCCGATGCGGTGGTGAAGATCTTCCTCACCGCCGCTGTGGGGGAGCGGGCTCGCCGGCGGGCGTTGGAGCAGGGGCTCGAGGAGTCGGTCGCCGAGCTGGAACAGGTCTCCAGCGACCTCCAGCGCCGGGATACCATCGACTCCAACCGGGCCGTCTCACCCCTGAAGCCGGCACACGATGCCATCCACATCGATACCACGGACCTGGCCTTCGAGGAGCAGGTGGCCCGGGTGGTGGGCCGGGCCGGACCTCACTTCGGGGTCGCTTGACCCAAGTCATTCGCCGGTCTAGGTTTATTGGCTTGTGCTAAACCACTCTTTAACCTTTTTACCCGAAGGCCCATGGTAGAAGTACCCCAAGACACTGAACCCTCAACCGCACCGTCCCCCCCCCCGTCGACAATCCGCGTTCGAGCCGACCTGCGCGACGAGGAGTACTCCGAGGAACAATACGCCGAGATGCTGGCCCTCTACGAGGGCACGCTGCAGAGCATTGCAGAAGGCGAGATCGTCTGCTCCAAGGTCCTCCGTGTCACCGACACGCATGTGATTCTGGACGTAGGCTTCAAGTCGGAGGGCGCGGTATCGATCGACGAATTCAAGAACGCGACGGAGATCCAGCCGGGTGACGAAGTCGAAGTCTTCCTGGAGAACCTGGAAGACGAAGACGGTGCCGTCATCCTATCGAAGAAGAAAGCCGATTTCATGCGCGTGTGGGAGAAGATCCGCACGGCGTACGAAAGCGACGAGCCCGTCAAGGGAACCCTCATCAAGAAGATCAAGGGTGGTGTGGTCGTCGATCTCATGGGTGTGGACGCATTCTTGCCGGGCAGCCAGATCGCCCTGCGTCGTGTGCCCAATATCGACGAGCTGCTGGGTGAGAGCTACGAGTTCAAGATCATCAAGCTCAATAAGCGCCGCCGAAATATCGTTGTCTCACGGCGCGTGATTCTGGAGGCCGAGCGGGCGAACAAGCGCGACGACCTCATGAAGGAACTCGAGGTGGGACAGACCCGCACGGGCGTGGTGAAGAACATCACCGACTTCGGTGCGTTCATCGATCTCGGCGGGGTCGACGGCTTGTTGCACATCACGGACATGAGCTACGGGCGCGTCACGCACCCCTCCGAGATGGTGAAGATCGGCCAAGACGTCGATGTGAAGATCCTCGATATCGACTGGGACCGAGAGCGCATTTCCCTCGGGGTCAAGCAGCTCCAGGAGTACCCGTGGGAGAACGTGGCCGAGAAATACCCGGTGGGGTCCCGCCTGCAGGGCAAGGTCGTCAGCATAACGAACTACGGAGCGTTCGTCGAGCTGGAGCCGGGCATCGAGGGCCTGGTGCACATCAGCGAAATGAGCTGGACGCGCACGGTGCGTCACCCGTCGACGGTCGTGTCGATAGGCGAGACGATCGAGGCCGTGGTGCTCAAGGTGGATCCGAAGGAAGAGAAGATCTCGCTCGGCATGAAGCAGACCGAGCAGGATCCTTGGATGGTGCTGCCGATGAAATACCCGGTGGGCACACGGATTACCGGCAAGGTCCGCAACCTGACCTCGTTCGGCGCCTTCGTCGAGATCGAGCCCGGTATTGACGGACTCATCCACATCTCCGACATGTCGTGGACCAAGCGGGTGCAACACCCGTCCGAGGTCGTGAAGAAGGCGGACGAAGTCGAGGTCGTGATCCTCAATATCGATCCGGATAACAAGAGGATCTCGTTGGGGTTGAAGCAGGCGCAGGAAGATCCCTGGCTCAACATCGGCGAGCAGTACCCGGTGGGCATGGAGCTGGAAGGTCGCGTGGTGCGGTTCCAGGATGGGGGTGTGGTGGTGGACCTGGGCAATGATCTCGAAGGGTTCGTGCCAAAGAACGACCTCGGGCTTCCCGACGAGCCGGCCGTGGAGGAGCAGGTGCAGCTCGGGCAGCATGTGGCGTTGACTATCGTGGAAGTGGATCCGATCCATCACCGGGTGTTGGCCGCGGCGCGGGAGTTCTTGGACCAGGTAGATGAGGTCGAGCCCCCTGCGGTGGACGCCGATGAGGTGGCGGAAGAGCCGCCGGTGGTCGCTGAGGCCGACGCCCCGGCAACGCCAGAGGCGAAAGCCCCGGCAACGCTGGAAGCCGAAGCGGCTCCCTCCGATGCGCCCACCGAAGACAAGGTTGAGGCGGAGGCGCCTGCCGAGGACAAGGCCGAGGCGGAGGCGCCTGCCGAGGAGAAGGTAGAGGCCGAAGAGCCTGCCGATGCGACGGCGGAGGCCAAGTCCGCAACCGAGTAAACGGCAGCAAACAGCGAGGCCGACGCCGGTGGCCTGGCAACAGCCAGGCCGCCGGCGTTTTCTTTGCCGGACGACACGGTCGTGACTAGGACCCGGACGCCCCATGTGCGAGATTCCACGCCGGTCCTTGATGTATTCTTGCACCACCACCGAGCACCCGACAGAAACCATGAGCATTCACGACAAACTCGACGCGCTGGAGAAGCTGCGGGAGGAGTCACAGTTGGGTGGTGGCGCCGACCGTATCCAAGTCCAACACGATAAAGGAAAGCTCACAGCCCGCGAACGCCTCGACCTGCTGTTGGATCCCGGGTCTTTTGTCGAGCTCGATCGATTCGTCACCCACCGTTCCACCGAATTCGGACTGGACAAGCAGCGAGTGTTGGGAGACGGCGTCGTAACTGGGTACGGGGCGATCGACGGGCGGGTCGTGTACGTTTTTGCCCAGGATTTCACCGTCTTCGGCGGATCACTCGCCGAAGCGCATGCCGAGAAGATCTGCAAGATCATGGACCTGGCGGTGCGGAACGGCGCGCCGGTCGTGGGACTGAACGATTCCGGCGGCGCGCGCATTCAAGAGGGCGTCGTGTCCCTCGGAGGCTACGCGGACATCTTCTTGCGGAACACGATGGCCTCCGGGGTCGTACCGCAAATCAGCGCCATCCTCGGCCCGTGCGCCGGCGGTGCGGTGTACAGTCCCGCCATCACCGACTTCGTGTGCATGGTTCGGGGAACGTCGTACATGTTCGTGACGGGACCGAACGTGGTGAAGACCGTCACCCACGAGGATGTCACCACGGAAGAGCTGGGTGGTGCGGACACCCACGGGGGGACGTCGGGTGTCGCGCACTTCGTCCACGACTCCGAGGCAGAGTGCCTGCAGGGCATACGCACCTTGATGGGGTACATCCCCAGCAACAATCTGGACGGCGCACCATCGAAGACTCCCAACGATCCCGTCGACCGGTGCGACGAGAATCTCCTCACGGTGGTGCCGGACAATCCCAACAAACCCTACGACATGATGGACGTGATTCTCCCCGTGGTGGACGATGGGGAGATGCTCCAGATCCAAAAGGACTACGCCGAGAACATCCTCGTGGGATTTGCGAGGCTCGGGGGACATTCGGTCGGCATCGTCGCGAATCAACCGGCAGTTCTGGCCGGCGTCCTCGACATCGCGGCGTCCTTGAAGGGCGCCCGGTTCATTCGTTTCTGTGACGCCTTCAACATCCCACTGATCACGTTCGAAGACGTTCCCGGATTCCTGCCGGGCATCGAGCAGGAGCACGGCGGCATCATCAAGCACGGGGCAAAGCTCTTGTACGCGTATTGCGAGGCGACGGTGCCGAAGATCACGGTGATCACGCGGAAGGCGTATGGCGGAGCGTACGACGTGATGAACTCCAAGCACGTCGGCGGCGACTTCAACCTGGGGTGGCCCACGGCGGAGATCGCGGTGATGGGACCAAAAGGCGCCGCCGAGATTCTGTTTCGTCGCGAGATCGCCGCCGCGGAGGATTCGGATGCGAAATTGTCGGAGCTCGAGAGCGAGTATCGCGAGAAATTCGCCCACCCCTTTCTCGCGGCAGCCCGGGGGTTCTTGGACGACATCATCGACCCGCGCGAGACGAGGCCCAGACTCATTTCTGCCCTCGGGACCCTGTTGACCAAGCGCGACAAGATGCCGCCCAAGAAACATGGGAACATTCCGCTGTAAGGCGAGATGTCGGTGAAGCGGCTCCTCATTGCCAACCGGGGCGAGATCGCCCTGCGGGTCATTCGCGCGTGTCGCGAAGAGGGTATCGAGTCGGTGGCCGTCTACTCCGACGCGGATCGGCGGAGCCCCCACGTGGCGGCGGCCGACAGGTCGGTGGGCATCGGTCCGGCGGCCGCGTCCGAATCCTATCTCAACATCCCCGGCCTCATCGATGCCGCCCGGACCACCGGCGCGGATGCGGTGCATCCGGGGTACGGGTTCCTGGCCGAGCGCGCCGAGTTCGCGGAGGCGGTGGAGTCGGCGGGCCTCACCTACGTGGGTCCCACGGCCGAGGCCATCCGGGCGATGGGGGAGAAGACGGAAGCCCGCAGGCGGATGCAGGAGGGGGGCGTACCCGTCGTGCCCGGCACCACCAGTCGTCTGGCCGACGCAGAAGAGGCCACGGCAGTCGCGGCCGAGATCGGGTATCCGATCTTGCTCAAGGCCGTGGCGGGAGGCGGGGGGAAGGGCATGCGGCGGGTGGACTCGGGAGAGGAATTGGCGGGCAGCTTCCGGCAAGCCACTTCCGAGGCGTTGAAGGCCTTTGGCAACGGAGATCTCTATGTCGAGCGCCTCGTTCAGCGTCCCCGCCACGTGGAGATCCAGGTGCTGGCCGACCGGCATGGCACTGCCGTGCACGTGGGCGAACGGGAGTGTTCCGTCCAACGGCGGCATCAGAAGCTCATCGAGGAGTCGCCCTCACCGGCGGTGGACGGCGACCTGCGGGCCGAGATGGGGGCGGCGGCGGTTCGCGCGGCGCAGGCGGTGGGATACGTGGGCGCCGGAACGGTGGAATTTCTCCTCGAACCCGGCGGGGCATTCTATTTCCTGGAGATGAACACGCGGATCCAGGTCGAGCACCCGGTGACGGAGATGGTCTACGGTGTCGATCTGGTACGGGACCAACTTCGCATTGCCGCGGGAGACCACCTCGAGCCGGACCGCTATGCCCGTGGGCCGAACGGCCACGCCATCGAGTGCCGCATCACCAGCGAGGATCCCTTCAACGGATTTCTCCCGGATACCGGCGTCATCGAGTTTCTGCACGTGCCGACGGGGCCGGGGGTGAGGTGGGACGGGGGGATCGCCGTTGGGAATTCCATCGGACTCCACTACGATCCGCTCCTGGCCAAGCTGATCGTGTGGGGAGAGAACCGGATTGCGGCCGTCAGCCGCATGTGCCGTGCGTTGGATGAGCTGATCATCGTCGGCGTCGCCACCTCGCAGCCGTTTCACCGTCTGGTGTTGGAGGATGGCCCGTTCGTGGACGGGGTGTACGACACGGGATATCTGGAGCAGCATGGGGAGGCCCTCCTCGAAGCGCCGGACGATCCCGAGAAGGTCGAACGCTTCGCCGTTGCGGCGGCGCTGGCGGAACACCATGCGCGACACACACCCACCTTGTCCCCCACCGGCCGAGACGGGACGGGGATCGAATCGACCTGGTTGCGGACCGCGCGCCTGGATGGGCTGCGATGACCGTGATCACCATCGACCGCATCGCGGCTGGTGGAGAGGGCGTCGGTCGGATGCCCGACGGCCGGGTGGCCTTCGTGTCTCGCACCGGCCCCGGAGACGTGGTGGAGGTGGAGGAGATTCAGGCGAAGCCCCGCTACGTTCGGGCTCGGGCGCTGGCAGTGAAGACACCCGGTGAGGAGCGGGTAGAACCGGAATGCGTGCACTACACTCGGGAGCGGTGTGGTGGGTGCCAGCTCCAACACCTGTCGGTGGAGGGACAGCACCGGGCCAAGCGGCGGATCGTGGGTGACGCGCTCCGACGGATCGCCGGCCTGGATGTCGAAGATCCGGAGATCGTGCCGTCGCCCATGGGCTGGCGGTACCGGAGCAAGATCAGCCTCACGGCGCGCGACACCGGGAAGGGAAGGGTCATCGGCCTTCACCGCGAGGACCGGCCGGGAGTTGTCTTTTCCCCCGACGACTGTCTCATCACGAACCAACGGGTGACGGGTCTCTGGGCCAAGGTGCGGCAGGAGTTGCCGCTCCTGCCTCGGGATCTCCACACCGTGGTGCTCAATGAGGATCGGGAGGGTGGACTCCACGTGATCGCCAGCGGTGGGGAGGAGCCCTGGAACGCCGAGCCACTTGCTCGGGCACTTGGGGTCGAGGGGCTGTCCTGCTGGTGGGAGCCCGTGGGTGGTGCCCCTCGCGTCGTGGCTGGGCCGGAGACGGGCTTTCCCGCCCTTGCGTTCGAGCAGTCCAACAGGGATTTGGCAAAGACCATCCGGGAGGACGCGGTGGCGGGACTGGGAGACCTCGGAGGGTTGGTGGTGTGGGACCTGTATGGCGGCGTGGGGGACACGGCCCGGATGGTGGCCGCGGCGGGAGCCGCGGCGTGGTCGGTGGACTCCGATCGCTCCGCGAAGGAGTGGGGCGGGCGGAAGAAGGTGGACGGCGTGCACCACGTTACCGGTCGGGTTGAAAGCGTGCTCCACCGGCTCCCGGAGCCGGATGCGGTGGTCGTGAATCCTCCCCGGGTGGGAATCACCAACGCGGTCGCCCGCCGCCTCGACCAATGGGCTGGGACCCATCCGGGTGCGCGTCTGGGGTACATCTCCTGCGACCCTGCGACTCTGGCCCGGGACCTGGAGCGCATGGCGTCGCTCTCCGTGCGTCGCGTCGTGGCGTACGATCTCTTTCCCCAAACCAGCCACGTCGAGACCCTCGCGGTGCTGGAGGCCGCCCCGTGAAATACCAGGTCACGATCGGGGGCAAGACCTTCGCTGTCGATATCGACGGCGAACGAGTCACCGTGGACGGGCGCGAGGTTCACGCCCAGCTGGAGGCGGTCCCGCACACGCCCATGCGCCGCTTCGAAGCGGACGGCCATACCGACGTCCTGTCGCTCACCCGGGAGGGCGATGCCTGGCGGATTCAGGCGGGAGGCCGGGGGTGGGGGGCGACGGTGTTGGACGAGCGGACCCGCCACATTCGTGAACTCTCCGGGGCCGGCACCGGCACGGGGGGCGGGGGTGTGGTGCGGGCTCCGATGCCCGGGATGATTCTCCGGGTCGAGGTGGGCGAGGGGGAATCGGTGGCCCGGGGTCGTGGTTTGGTGGTCCTCGAAGCCATGAAGATGGAGAATGAGATCCGGGCGCCGGAGGCGGGGGTCGTGACGCGAATCCACGCGGTCCCGGGGACCGCGGTGGAGAAGGGCGCGCCTCTTGTCGAGGTCGGACCTTCCAGTTGACCGAACCGATTGCCCCCGCTACGTTTACAGACTGTCTTATTTTTTAGTCGATTGTTTTCGCAGTACCGGTTGGCCGAATGAAAACTTACATGCTCAAGCAGGGTGAGGTGGAGAACCAGTGGCACGTCGTCGATGCCGACGGCATGGTGCTGGGACGCCTCGCCAGCCAGATCGCCCAGGTCATTCGCGGCAAACACAAGCCGACGTTCACGCCGCACATGGACGGCGGTGATTTTGTGGTGGTCGTGAACGCGAAGAAGGTCCGGCTCACCGGGCGCAAGATGGAACAGAAGGAGTATTTCCGGCACACGGGGTATGTGGGCAACGAAAAATTCACGCCCGTGGCGAAGATGCTCGAAACCCATCCGGAGCGTGTGATCGAGAAGGCAGTGTTCGGCATGCTCCCCAAGGGGACGCTCGGCCGCCAAGTCCTCCGCAAGAAACTCAAAGTGTACGCCGGGCCGAATCATCCGCACGAAGCCCAGCGGCCCACCCCGCTCGACATAAGCTAGGGACGCAGAAGGAATGACAGTCGCACAGCCCGAACTTCGTTGGCACGGCCTCGGACGACGCAAAACGAGCGTCGCCCGAGTGTACCTCACTCCCGGTTCCGGAAAGTGGAACATCAACGGCCGAACCCTCGGGGATTACTTCCCCCGCCGTTCCCTGATTCAGCACATTCAGCACGGGTTCACGGCGACGGACACCCTGGGGGCGTTCGACGTTCGAGCGCGGGTCAACGGGGGCGGACTGACGGGCCAAGCGGGCGCACTGCGCCTGGCCATCGCCCGTGCCCTGATCGGGGCCGATGAGACGCACCGCGGGAAATTGCGGGAACACGGTCTGCTGACGCGTGATCCGCGCGCCGTGGAACGCAAGAAGCCCGGTCAACCGGGGGCTCGGAAGCGCTTCCAGTTCTCCAAGCGGTAATCTGCGAATAGAGGTCATCTCTCACACTGCCCGACTCGGTCTTGGGTGTCCGCGCTGCGTCGCGGATCGGGGCCGGGGACGAAGGCGGTGGACGCACTAACCCAAACGGATTTGATGCAATGGCAGAACCAACCCTGCAGGAATTGTTAGAAGCCGGCGTCCACTTCGGACACCAAACCCGGCGGTGGAACCCCAAGATGCGTCGGTTCATCTTTGCCGAACGCTCGGGTATCTACCTCATCGATCTCCAGAAGACACTCCGACAGATCAGGGCCGCACAGGACCTCGTACGCGAGGTGGTGTTGCGCGGCGACGGGATCCTGTTCGTGTGCACAAAGCGGCAGTTGAAACAGATCGTTCGTTCGGAAGCGGAACGGGGTGAGTCGTTCTTCGTGACGGAGCGGTGGCTCGGTGGAACGCTCACGAATTTCCACACGATCAAGAAACAGATCCGCCGTCTCAAGGAAATCGAGCAGGGGTTGGATGAAGGTGCGTTCGACTTCTTCACGAAGAAAGAAAGACTCCGCATCGAGCGAGAACGGCAGAAGCTCAACCGCAATGTCGAGGGTATCAAGCGGATGGGGCGCCTCCCCGGGGCGATGTTCGTGGTGGATTCCCAGCGCGAGCGCATTGCCATCGCCGAGGCCAACAAGCTCGGCATCCCGGTCATTGCGATCGTCGACACGAATGCGGATCCAGACCTGATCACGGTGCCGGTTCCGGGTAATGACGATGCAATTCGCTCGGTCTCCCTGATCACGGGAGCGGTGGTCGACGTCATTGCCGAAGCACGCTCGCAGGTGCCGCTGCGGGAGATCACCGACGAGTCCGAGGCCTTCACGTACAGCACGGAGGCCGCTGGCGAGGGTGATGTCGAGGAGCACCGCAAACGCCGCCGCACGCGCCGCAAGCGCCGGCCCAAGCCCGAAGCCATCGTGGCGCGGTTGAAGGAGGGTGAGGCGGGAGACGGTTCTGGCGAAGGTGAAACCGCTCCAGTCGAAGGCGGGCCCGCAGCTCCCGACGCTGGCGCGGCTCCTGAAGCTGCTGCGGCGCCCGATGCCAAGGATGAGGCTACTGCCCCTCCAAAGAAGAAGAGCAAGCAGAAAAAGGAAGCGGTGCCTGCGCCCGCCGAACCTGCAGCGGCAGAGGCCACAGGAGAGGGCGAGGCGTAGATCCCAACGAAGGGCCGGGACATCGACCGCCGCTTCCCAGGGCCTGTGGCCTCGAGGGCGGCGGTTCGTGTGTGCGGTATCTGATGGACGAGGAACAAGACGGCAGGAGCATCAACGGTAATTCACACGTGCGGATTCGGATCGTGGAAGGGCACGAGGAGATTTGGAGAGATAATGGGTATTTCAGCAAAGGACGTGGCGGAGCTCCGAAAGCAGACAGGGGTCGGGATGATGGAGTGCAAGAAGGCGCTCGAGGAGGCCGGCGGGGATATGGGGAAGGCCAGCGACCTTCTGCGGAAGCGAGGAATCGCCAAGGCGGAAAAGCGAGCAGGGCGCAGTGCTTCGGAGGGCGTCATTGGCTCGTACGTCCACTTCAACGGGAAGGTGGGCGTGTTGGTGGATTTGAATTGCGAGACCGACTTCGTAGCCCGCACGGATGACTTCCAGAGCCTGACGAAGGACCTCGCGTTGCACATTGCGTCGGCGAAACCCATGGCGGTGTCGGCCGATGATCTTCCGGAGGCGCTCGTCGCCAAGGAACGTGAGATCGTGGAAGCGCAGGTCGCCGAGTCCGGGAAACCTGAACAGGTGCGGGAGAAGATGGTTGAGGGCAAGATGAAGAAGTTCTGCCAGGAGCGCGCACTGCTCGACCAACCGTTCGTCAAAGACGACAAGATGTCGATCGGCCAGCTGATCACCGAAGCGTCGGCGAAGCTGGGCGAAAACGTCGTCGTGCGACGTTTCGTCCGTTACGAACTGGGAGAAGAGTAAGTGGCTGAGCTCCAATATCGGCGGGTACTGGTCAAGCTCTCCGGTGAGGCGCTTGCCGGCGAAACAGGGTTCGGAATCGACTTCGGGGTCATCGATCAGTTGACCGAGGAGATCCGCGAGGTCCACCATATGGGAGCGAATCTGGGGTTGGTGTTGGGTGGGGGAAACATCATGCGCGGGACCACGGCCAGCCAGCAGGGGATGGACCGTGTGTCGGCCGACTACATGGGCATGCTGGCCACCGTAATCAATGCCCTGGCTGTGCAGGACATCCTCGAGCGGAAAGATGTCGAGACGCGCGTTATGACGGCCATTCGTATGGAAGAGCTGGCGGAGCCGTACATCCGCCGACGCGCGCAGCGGCATCTCGAGAAGGGGCGGGTGGTCCTATTCGCGGGCGGGACCGGAAACCCTTATTTTTCCACAGATACGGCGGCGGTGTTGCGGGCCCTGGAGATCGAGGCAGATGTGATCATCAAGGCAACCAATGTGGATGGCATCTACTCGTCCGATCCGCGCAAGGATCCCGAGGCCGAGTTCATCTCGGAGCTCGGATACCAGGACGCCATCATTCGTGATCTCGAGGTGATGGATGCCAACGCGTTCGGCCTCTGCAAGAAGAACCGGCTGCCAATCGTCGTCATGAACGTCAACCAAAAGGGCGCGATTGCCCGGGTAATCGAGGGCGAGCGTGTCGGGACACTGGTGCGATGAGTACCCTGGACGAAGTGACCAAAGGAGCCAAGGCCGCCATGAAAAAGGCGGTCGAGAACACGAAGCGCGAGCTGGCAACGATCCGGAGCGGCAAGGCCACGACGAGCTTGCTCGATACGATTCGAGTCGATGCGTATGGGCAGTCTATGCCCCTCAACCAGGTCGCATCCGTCGCCGCCCCGGAGCCGCGGATGCTCACCGTCCAGCCGTGGGACAAGGGACTGATGGAGCCCATCGAGAAGGCCATTCAGTCCTCTGAGTTGGGGCTGAATCCGTCCAACGACGGCGCGATCATTCGCATTCCCCTGCCGCTCCTCACGGAAGAGCGTCGCAAGGAATTGGTCAAAGTGGTGCGGAAGCTGGTGGAGGAGGGAAAGATCGCCATTCGCCACAGCCGCACGGACGCGAAGTCCAAGGCGAAGAAGGTGGAGCACGTGTCCGAAGATGAAGAACGGCACACCGAAAAGGATGTTCAGAAGCTGCACGACGATGCCATCGAGCAGCTCGACGAACTGGTGAAGGCCAAAGAAGCGGAGATCATGGAAGTTTGATCCGAGCCGCCCCTCCCCCGACATGTCCGACGATCGGCTGACCCGATTAAAGATGAACGGCGACGTGCCACGGCACGTGGCGGTCATCATGGATGGAAACGGTCGATGGGCTCGCAGCCGCCTGTTGCCTCGGACGCTCGGCCATCACCAGGGGATGAAGGCGGTGCGCGAAATCGTCGAAGGGTGTATCGAAGCAGGCGTCGAGGTCCTCACCCTCTTTGCGTTTTCCGAAGAGAACTGGTCCCGTCCCGCCGACGAAGTCTCCTCGCTGATGAATCTCCTGGATGAGTACATCGCCAAGGAGACCAAGAACCTGCGGCGCAATGGCGTGAAGACCCGCGTGCTGGGTGACCGGAGCCGTCTGAACGCGCGGGCGCTGACCGCGATCGAGCGCGTGGAGCGGGAAACACAGCTCGGTACCAAGCTGGAGCTCGGCCTCTGCATCTCGTATTCGGCGCGCAAAGAACTGACCCGGGCGGCCCGGAAGATCGCCGAAGAGGTGGAAGCCGGGCGGCTGGCTCCCAAGGAGATCGACGAGCAGACTATCGCCGACCGGCTATACACCGCGCCGTGGCCGGACCCCGATCTCCTCATTCGCACGTCGGGTGAGCAGCGCGTCTCGAACTTCCTCCTGTGGCAGCTGGCATACACCGAGCTCTATGTCACCCCAGTATTGTGGCCCGACTTCAACAGGCGGGAGCTGTTCGACGCCATTCTCGACTTCCAGGCCCGGGAACGCCGTTTCGGTCGAGTCGGTGCGTAGGATGGCCAGCACGCTGCCGACCCGAGTCGCCGTTGCCGCCGTGGCCATTCCGATCGCCGTCGGCATGATCTACCTGGGGGGTTGGGTGTTGGTGGCCGGTTTGGCGCTGCTCGGCGTGGTCGGTACACGAGAGTTCTTTCTCCTTTCGGCCAAAGCGGGGGTGCGGGCCCTCTCACTCCCCGGCTACGTCGCCGCTGCGGCATTCCCCGTTGCCGCCTACCTGTTGCTCGAGGGCGCGGTGACGCCGCTGTGGGCCGTATTCGGAGCGGCAGTCTGGTTGGTCGCCACGATGTCGTACGCGGTGCGCTTCGCGGGGCCCAGTGGCAAACCGATCCCGGCGCTCGGTGCGACGATCTTTGGCCCCTGCTATACGGCGGGACTCCTTGCGTTCGTGCTGTTGATCCGGCACGGATTGGACGGCGCCACGGCGCTGAGCGCGACGGTCCTGGTGTTCCTTCCCTTGGTCACGACCTGGCTGTGCGACACCCTGGCGATGACGGGAGGGTCACTCTTCGGAGGGCCCAAGTTTGCGCCGGTCGTGAGTCCCAACAAGACGTGGTCCGGCACACTCTCGGGACTCGTTGGCGCCGCGGCGGTTGCCGTGGCATACGGCACGTTCGTCCTCAGTGCGGTCGAGATCTCTCTCGGGGTGTGGCAACTGCTCGTGATCGGACTCGTGGTGGGGGTGCTCGGGCAAATCGGCGATCTGGCCGAGTCGCTGCTGAAGCGGTCCGTCGGGGTCAAGGACTCAGGCTCCTTCTTCCCGGGGCACGGTGGCGTCCTGGATCGCCTGGATTCGCTCTACTGGGTCATCCCGATGTCGGCCATGTGCTTCTACGCGTTCGGGGTGCTGTGAGCAGGGGGATCGCCGTCCTGGGATGCACGGGGTCCGTCGGCACGAGCACCCTGCGGGTGGTTGCACGACATCCAGACCGGTTTACCGTGGTGGCGGTCACGGCACTGGGCTCGGCGGACAAGCTCGAACAGATCGGCCACGACACCGGCGCCGATTTCCTGGGGTTGGTGAACGGAGACGGGCACTGGTCCCGGGGCAACGGCGTGCCCAGCCATCGCGGCTCGGGGTCCGAATGTCTCATCGAGGCCGCCACGCATCCCGGCGTGGACATCGTGGTCAATGCGGTCGTGGGAGCCGCCGGGCTCGAGGCCACCCTCGCCGCCCTGTCCGCGGGCAAGCGGGTGGCGTTGGCCAACAAGGAAACCCTCGTCATGGCCGGGGACCTCGTCCAACAGACCGCTCGGGACGGCGGCGGCGAGATCGTGCCGGTGGATTCCGAGCACAGTGCGGTGCTGCAGTGCATCGCTGGGCGAGAGCCCGAGGATCTCCAGCGGCTCATCCTGACGGCGTCGGGCGGTCCGTTTCGGGGGTGGGACACCGGACGGTTGGCGCGCGCCACGGTGGAGGAGGCGCTCAACCATCCCACGTGGAGCATGGGTCCGAAGATCACCATCGACAGTGCGACGCTGGCCAACAAGGCCCTGGAGGTCATCGAGGCACACTATCTGTTCAAGCTCGGGTATGATGGAATCGACGTCGTGGTGCATCCTCAGTCGATCATCCACGCGTTCACGGAATTCGTGGACGGCTCCGTCTTGGCACAAATCGGGTACCCCTCGATGGAGCTCCCGATACTGTATGCGCTCACGCATCCGACCCGAGTTTCGGATGTGGGGGTGCGGCGGTTCGATCCGGTGGCCTGTGGAGACCTCACGTTCGAACCAGTGCGTCGGGAAGACTTCCCTGCATTTGCGTTGGGTGTGGAGGCCGGGCGGTCCGGTGCCACTGCGCCGGCGGTGTACAACGCCGCCAACGAGGTGGCCGTCAAATCATTTTTGGAGAGTCGAATCACTTTCGGGCAGATTGCCGTAGTGATCGACAGCGTCTTACAAGCCCATGGTGGGGATCCGGCGTGCGATTTGGAGACGGTGCTCGCCGTCGACCGCTGGGCCCGTGAAACTGCGGAGGTTGCGTGCTGCTGACTCTGGGAGCCGCCGTCATCGTCATCGGCGTGCTCATTTTCGTGCACGAGCTTGGTCACTTCATCGCCGCGAAGGCGGTGGGCATTGGGGTGCCCAGGTTCTCCATCGGGCTTGGCCCGCTGACGCCCCTGGCGTTCCGCCGCGGCGAAACGGAGTACGTCATCTCCTGGATCCCGCTGGGTGGCTACGTCAAGATGGCCAGCAAGGAGGAACAGGAAGAGGCCATGTCGGGCCTCGAGGGTGGATCCTTGGAGCAGGAGTTCCCCCCGGAGAAGCTGTTTGAGAACAAGCCGCTGTGGGCGCGGATCATCGTCATCTCGGCAGGTGTGGCGATGAACTTCTTGTTCGCCTGGGGGGTGTATTTCGTCTTTGCCACCACCATGGGCCGCACGGTGGATCCCACCACCACCGTGGCCCGTGTGGACGACTGGTATCTCCCGGAGGCGGCGGCCGGACTATTGGATCTCCCCGAGAACGTCCAGATCCTCCGGATCAATGGGGACACCATTCCGTCCTGGCAGGAGATGGGAGACGCTCTGACCGATCCCACGTCGGATGGGCTGCGGTTCGAATTCGCCGGCGTCGATCCGATCATCGTCCCCATCGACGGGTTTGCCCTGGACCAGCGATTTGCGTTGTACGCTGCACTCAAGGCGCGCCACGAGGCCAGAGTGGCGTCGGTGGAGGACGACTCTGTGGCTGACGAGGCCGGGTTCCAGGTGGATGACGTGATCGTCGGGCTCGAGGGGCGGCCCATCGCACACTGGGATCAAATGGTCCGGGTAGTCCAACAGCGCAGCGGGGAGCGTCTCGAGTTCACCGTCCTGAGAGGCGGTAGCCAGATGACGTTGGTGGCGACCCCCGGTTCCGTCACACAGGCACATCCCGTCACCGGCGAAGAACGGACTATCGGGTATCTGGGGATCGGCGAGCCCCGCCCGTTGCGGAATCTCCGCTGGGGGCTCGTGGGCGGCATCGTCGAGGGCGGGCGGCGGGTCAAATCCGATTCCAAGCTCATCCTGGTGACTCTGAAAGGGCTGATAACCGGCCGGGTCTCGGCTCGGGAGCTGGGTGGGCCCGTGTTGATCGGACAGATCTCGGGCCAGGTGGCCCGTCGGGGGTTGGTGGCGCTCTTCTCCTTCATGGCCCTCTTCTCCGTCAATCTGGCGATTCTCAACCTCCTGCCGATCCCGGTGCTCGACGGGGGGCAGCTGGTGTTCCTGCTCATCGAGGGTATTCGCGGAAAGCCCATGCCCCTGGAGCTCCGCGTACGCTTCAGCCAGTTCGGGCTGGTGATCCTCCTGGGGATCATGGTCTTAGCGTTGACCAACGACCTGTTGCGGGTGTTTGGGGGCTGACGGAAGGACTGCAAACTGCGGAGCAGGAGGGCCTCGGATCAAGAGGTGGGGGGGAGCAGAGCGCGCCGTTTGTCGCTGCAGCGGGCGTTGGGTCGCAAGCTGTCGGTGTCCCGAGATCTGGCCCTGAAGCGAACCGCAGCCCGCGAAAGCGACAAATGGCGTGCTCTGCGCAGGCTCACCGTTGCCCGAGAAGCACCACCACCACCGCGACCACGATCACCACCAGCACCGCCGCCGCGGGCCAGAGCCACTTGGGCCTCGACCCGTGGATGGCAACGGCCTGCGTCACGGAACTCAGCCCAAAGGTCGCCGTGGCCCGGGCTTCACTCCGGATCTCGTCCAACTCCCCGATCAGGCTGGCTGCCGAGTCGTACCGGTCGTCGGGATGTTTGGCGAGGAGCCGCAGGATGATCCGCTCCAGGCGCGCCGAGATGTCGGGGCGCTTCTTCCGGGGTGCCTCGGGAGGGTCCTCCACGTGCATCCGGGCCAGCTCGAACCAGTCGGTGGAGCTGAAGGGGACGTTGCCGGTCACGGCTTTGTAGAGGGTCACCCCGAGGGCGTAGAGGTCGCTCCGGCCGTCCAGCTTGCGACCTTGGGCCTGTTCCGGCGAGACGTAATGAGGCGTCCCGATGGTCATGTTCTGCCCCGTGGCGGAGACATATCCCGAGACCGCTCTGGCGATGCCAAAATCGCCGATCACCGCCCGCCCGCCCTCGGTCAGCAGGATGTTGTCGACCTTCACGTCCCGGTGGACCACTCCGGCCTCGTGGGCGAACCTGAGAGCTTCGGCCACGGACCGGGCCAGCTCGATGGTCTCGCCCTCGGCCAGTGGACCGTCCCGCTCGATACGCCCGCCGAGGGAGTCGGGGTAGTAGTCCATCGCCAGAAAGGTGGTCTCCCCGTCACGTCCCACCTCCAGGGTCCGGACAATGCCGGGGTGGTCGAAGTTGGAGGCCACCTCGAACTCGTTGCGAAAGCGGGCTTCGAACTGGGGATCCCCTGCGTACCGGGGGCGCAGGACCTTGAGGGCGATAGCCGTGCCGTCTTCGGTGCGGTGGCCCTGGAAGACCCAGGCGAAGGCCCCCTCTCCGATGAGGCGATCGACGGTGTATTGGCCGACGGAGCAGCCGATGAGGTTTTCGGGATCTAGCGTCATGTGCGACCTTTACACATAAACCGAGGCCAGCTACATTGTTATGCTAACATAATTTAGGGCATTTACGACATTTCGTGGCCCGCGGTTTGTGAGGATACACTTTTCATGAGCTTTGACAAGCAGGCAGTCATTCGCAAGTTCCAGGTGGAGGAAACGGATACGGGGTCGACCCCGATCCAGGTCGCTGTACTGACTGAGCGAATCAACTACCTGACAGACCACTTCCGGGCCCACAAAAAGGATCACCACGGGCGGCGTGGACTGCTGGCGATGGTCAGCAAGCGACGCCGCCTTTTGGCGTACCTCCGGCGCACCGATCTGGCTGGATACCGCAAGCTCATCGAAGAACTCGGCCTCAGGCACTAGTCGCCTTCCGCTGGCACGGGCGTTGGAACAGGTCCGGCGCCTTCTTGCAGGCTCAGAATCCTAGGATGACAATGGTAAAGGAAGTGAAGCGAACGTTCGCCGGGCGCGCACTGCATATGGAGACCGGGCGTTTGGCGAAGCAGGCAGCCGGCAGTGCGCTGGTGCAGTTTGGGGACACCGTGGTCCTCGCCGCCATCACGGTTTCAGACGAGACATCTCACCTGCCGTTCTTTCCCCTCACTGTCGAATACCGCGAGAAGTGGTATGCCGCCGGAAAATTCCCAGGGGGATTCATCAAGCGGGAGGGACGTCCCAGCGACGAGGAGATTCTGGCGGCGCGCCAGATCGACCGCTCCCTCCGGCCGCTGTTTCCCAAAGGGTTCAAAAACGAGACGCAAGTCTTCGTGTACGTCCTCTCGGCAGACCAGGAAAATGATGCCGATACGGTGGGACTCACGGCGGCGTCTCTGGCCCTCAGCGTGTCTACGGTGCCGTGGGAAGGCCCCGTGGCGGCGGTGCGGATCGGCCGAGTGGACGGCGAATGGGTGGTGAACCCCACGTTCGACCAGCTCGACGAATCGGATCTCGACCTCGTCGTCGCCGGACGGAAGGGGTCGATCTTGATGGTCGAGGGTGGCGCTCTGGAGATGCCGGAAAGCGAGATGGTGGAGGCCCTTGCCAAGGCGCAGGAAGCGGTGGACGAGCTGCTCGGTGCCGAACAGGAGATCATCGACGCGGTCTCCGTCGAGAAGATGGCCTGGTCCCAGGATGAGATCCCCGAGGAAGTGCAACGCAGGGTTCGTGAGCTAGCCGAGCCCAAGATGGCGGATGCCCTCTTCGGCGGTGACAAGCAGCAGCGCCAGAGCACCATCGCGGCGCTCAAGCAATCCGTGAAGGACGCTATGGCTGAGGAGTTTCCCGAGGCGATGGCTCAGGTGTCCAAGGTCTTCGGGGCCATCGAAGGGGAAGTCACCCGGGCCCGGGTCATCGAGGCCGGGGAGCGGGTCGACGGCCGGGACACCAAGACCGTGCGGCCCATTGAATGCGAGGTGGGATTCCTGCCGCGCACCCACGGCAGCGCGCTGTTCCAGCGGGGCGAAACCCAGGCTCTCGTGACCACCACGTTGGGGTCGGTTGGGGACGAACAGCGGGTCGACAACATCGACCTGAAGCAGGAGACCAGTAAGAGCTTCATGCTCCACTACAACTTCCCGCCGTTCTCGGTGGGAGAAGCGCGGCCGATACGAGGCGTGTCGCGCCGGGAGATAGGGCATGGCGCGCTGGCCGAGCGGGCGATTCAGGCCATGCTCCCGCCGTACGAGGAATTCCCCTACACGATTCGACTGGTGTCGGAGATCCTCGAGTCGAACGGGTCGTCCTCTATGGCCAGCGTGTGCGGCAGCTCCCTCGCCCTGATGGATGCCGGGGTGCCGTTGAAAGCGGCGTGCGCCGGCATTGCCATGGGGTTGATCATGCAGGACGACAAAGTCGTGATCTTGACGGATATCCTGGGGAGCGAAGACCACCTGGGCGACATGGATTTCAAGGTGGCCGGCACCCGCGAGGGGATCACGTCCATCCAGATGGACATCAAGATCGATGGGCTGGATCTGGAGATTCTCCGGGAGGCTCTCGGAAGCGCCCGCGAGGCGCGGGTCCACATTCTCGACCGGATGGACGAGGCGATGCCCGGGCCGCGAGGGGATCTCTCG
This sequence comes from Gemmatimonadota bacterium, assembly GCA_039589615.1. Classification (GTDB taxonomy): domain Bacteria; phylum Gemmatimonadota; class Gemmatimonadetes; order Gemmatimonadales; family GWC2-71-9; genus B3T1B10. The sequence continues at coordinate 3,632 of JBDHHA010000005.1, read as the reverse complement.
CCGCACGCCCCGCGCATCATCACCGTGCACATCAACCCGCAGAAGATCGGCGATGTGATCGGCCCCAAGGGCAAGATCATTCGTGGCATCCAGGAGGAGACCGGGGCAGAGATCAATATCGACGACTCCGGCGCCGTGACCATCTCGGCGGTGGACGGTGCCGCAGGGATGGCGGCCAAAGCCAGAATCGAGGCGCTGGTCCAGGAGCCCGAGGTCGGAGCGGTCTACGAGGGCCCGGTCAAGAGCACCACGGCGTTCGGGGCCTTTGTCGAAATCATGCCGGGTACCGAGGGCCTGCTGCACATATCGGAGCTGGCCCATGGTCGGGTGGAAAAAACGGAAGATGTGGTCAAGAAGGGCGATGTCGTTCGGGTGAAGTTGCTCAGCATGGACGATCGGGGTCGCATGAAGCTTTCACGTAAGGCATTGCTCGAAAGCGAATGAAGGCAGGCCTGCAGACCGAAAAGCTCGACGAGGGTCTGTACCGCACCACGGCGCATAACGGCGTCACCGTCATCTCCGAGGTGATCCCAGCGGTCCGCTCGGTGGCGGTGGGCATGTGGGTGAGGACGGCCTCAGCCCATGAGGTTCCCTCGCGCATGGGAGTCTCGCACCTCCTAGAGCACATGGTGTTCAAGGGAACGGAACGCCGCTCGGCGCGGGACATCGCGTTGGAGCTGGAGGCCCGCGGAGGGTCGCTGGACGCCTTTACCGCCCGGGAGCACACCTCCTACCAGGCGCGCGTCCTCGACGAGGACCTACCCCGGGCCCTCGACGTTCTCACCGACCTCGTCCGCAATCCAGCACTCCGTGACGCTGATCTCGAACTCGAGCGCCGTGTCATCCTCGAGGAGATCAGCACCGTCGAAGACACGCCCGACGACCTCGTATTCGATCTCCACGGATCGGCCCTCTGGCCGGATCATCCGTACGGATACTCGATTCTGGGGACCCGAGAGACTGTCAGGTCTCTCGACGTCGATGCCCTGAGGGACTTGCACGAACGTGCTTATCACCCACGCCAGGTCGTCATCGCCGCCGCGGGCAATCTCAATCATGAAATACTACTAAAGCTCCTCGCCAAATGCGGCTGGTTCACGTTCGAGCCGGGCCCGGAGCCTGCCGCGGTGCCAGACGTGCCGACGGGCCGTCAAACGGTCGAGCGGGTCCCCAGGGATCTGGCGCAGACTCACATCGTGATGGGCACCGACACCTTTGGCTACGCCGATAAGCGCCGCTACCCCCTCATGCTGCTCAACACGGTCCTGGGGGCCGGCATGTCGAGCCGCCTGTTCCAGCGCGTGCGGGAAGAGCTGGGCTTGGCGTATGCTGTATACTCTTTTCATTCTTTCTACGAACATTCTGGTGTTACGGGCGTGTATGTTGGGACACAACCCACGACGGCGGAGCAGGCGGTCCAGGCCATTAGCCAGGAGTTGGGCCGGCTCACGCAGGAAGGGTTGTCGGGTGGGGACCTGGCGGAAGCCAAACAGCAGTTGAAGGGACAGGTGACGCTGGGGCTCGAAAGTCCGTCGTCGCGAATGTACCGCGCCGCCGGCATCGTACTGTACCGGCAGCCGTACAAGTCGATCGACCAGGTGCTGTCTGAGATTGACGAAGTGCGCGCCGCGGATATCGCAGCAGTCGCAGAAGAGTTCCTCGAGCCGGAACGCCAGACCGCGATCTGGCTCGGACCCAACTAAACAGTTTCTCCACGAGTCAACAAATGATTCTCGGGGTTCCGAAGGAAATCAAAACGAATGAAAACCGCGTGGCCCTGGTTCCGTCCGGAGTCGAGATACTCACGGCGGACGGTCACGAGGTGTTGGTGGAAGAGACCGCCGGACAGGGGAGTGGCTTCACCGACGAGCAATATGTGGCCGCCGGGGCGACCCTGATGTCCGGGGCGGACGAGGTGTGGGCCAAAGCCGAGATGATCATGAAGGTCAAAGAGCCCATCGAGGTGGAGTGGCCCAGGATGCGAGAGGGCCAGGTCATCTTCACCTATTTTCACTTTGCGGCGAGTGAACCGCTGACGCGGGCGGTCATGGACTCCAAGTGTGTGGCCATCGCCTATGAGACCGTCCAGCTCTCCACCGGGGAACTGCCGCTGCTCACGCCGATGAGCGAGGTGGCGGGCCGGATGGCGGTGCAGGAAGGTGCCAAGTACCTGGAGAAGGTGAGTGGCGGCCTGGGGTTGCTGTTGGGGGGCATTCCGGGCGTCATGCCGGCGCACGTCCTGGTTCTCGGCGGCGGCGTGGTGGGCACCAACGCGGCGAAGATGGCTGCCGGTCTCGGTGCCAACGTCACGATTCTCGACCTGGACCTGGATCGCTTGCGCTACCTGTCGGACGTGATGCCCGCGAACGTCACGTTGCTCCACTCCAACCGCCACACCATGCTCGAGCAGCTCGCCCACGCCGACCTCATGGTGGGCGCCGTTCTGCTGCCGGGTGCCAAGGCGCCGAAGCTGGTGCGGCGGAGCGACCTCGCGGTGATGAAGCGGGGCTCGGTGATCGTCGATGTGTCGGTGGACCAGGGCGGATGCGTCGAGACGGCCAAGCCGACGACGCACCAAGATCCCACGTATGTCGTCGACGGCGTGATCCACTATGCCGTGGCCAACATGCCGGGCGGGGTGCCACGCACATCCACGTTGGGATTGACAAACGCCACCGTCCCGTACGCTCGCAGCCTGGCCGACGAGGGTTGGCGGGATGCCTGTACGGCCAGCAAGGCGCTCTTTCTGGGGCTGAACGTGGTGGAGGGCAAGGTCGTCTACCCCGGGGTGGCGGAGGCGTTCGGGTTGGAGCTGCACGACCCGGAAAAGCTGATTTAGGCCCTCCGAAATCGGCTTCGGACGGATGGGGAGAGGCCGGTAACTCTGCATCTTGTCAGAACTTAGCGCGCGCGTTAAGTTAGGACGCTTGTGTGCCGACCGGGCGTGTGTGCCCGTGCACCCGCCTTTCGATTTCGCCCCGACGCAATATGGCCTGGCCAAAATTCAATTTCGGGAGTCTCCTCCCTGCGACCGAAATCGCCGTGGACCTCGGTACGTCCAACACCCTCGTCTACGTCCGGGGTGAAGGAATCGTCCTGAACGAACCGTCCGTCGTCGCCATCGAGAAGGCGAACGGGAAGGTGCAGGGCATTGGACTCGAAGCGAAGCGCATGCTGGGACGGACGCCGGAGGGTATTACGGCCGTGCGTCCCCTCAAGGACGGCGTGATCGCAGACTTCGATATTACCGAGAAGATGCTGCGGTACTTCCTCTCGTCGATCATCAACAAGCACGTGTTTCGCGTCAAACCCAAGGTGATCGTCTGCGTCCCGAGCGGCATCACGGGCGTGGAGAAACGCGCCGTGCGCGACAGCGCCCAGTCTGCCGGCGCGAAAGAGGTCTACATGGTCGCCGAGCCGATGGCGGCGGCGATCGGCGTGGGCCTCCCGGTGGAAACCCCAACCGGCAACATGGTGATCGATATCGGTGGCGGCACCACCGAGATCGCCGTGATTGCACTCGCGGGCATCGTGAGTGACACGTCCATCCGGACCGGTGGGGACGAAATGGATCAGGCCATCGTGCAGTTCATGCGCAAGAACTACAACTTGCTCATCGGCGAGCCCACGGC
>JBDHHA010000004.1:0-87429 GCA_039589615.1 Gemmatimonadota bacterium | reverse complement strand
CTCCAGGCCATCATTGACCGGACCAGGAGCGTGTATCCCGACGCCAGCGTGGTGATCCTCGGTATGGAAGCCCCGCCCAACCTCGGGCGCGAGTACACGGCGGCGTTCCAGCGCGTGTTTCCCGAGATCGCCGAGGCGAACGGGGCGGCCCTCGTGACGTTTCTCCTCGACAGCGTCGGCGGCATCCCGGAGCTCAACCAAGCGGACGGCATCCATCCCACCGCGGAGGGCCATCGGATCATGGCACGCACCGTGTGGCGTGTGCTGGAGGGAGTCGTCCGCCGCCGGCAATGAACAGCTACGAATAAAGAAGGAATAGGAAAGCCGAATCTTGCGGTTCATCGAACCGCGTGCAGATTTGCCGTTTGGCTGACAACGGATGGACAAAGGAGCAGACATGCAGCGTCGATTTTTCTGGGGAGTGGTGCTCGCGGTGCTGGGAACCGGCCTGGGAACAACCCCGCTGGCCGCGCAGCAAGATTTCTCGAACGTGGAGATTACCACCATCCCGCTGCGGGGTGGCGTGTATATGCTCATTGGGTCAGGAGGCAACATCGGGGTCTCTGTGGGGGAGGACGGGCCCTTTGTCGTGGACGATCAGTACGCCCCGCTCACCGAGAAGATTCTGGCGGCCATCGCGAGTATCACCGACGGCTCGGTACGGTTCGTGTTGAACACCCATTGGCACGGCGACCACGTGGGCGGCAACGAGAACCTCGGGAAGGCCGGCGCGATGATCGTGGCCCACGAGAACGTGCGGAAGCGCCTGAACCCCGAGGAGTTCCCCGAGGTCATGGCGAGGTCGCAGCAGGCCCCGCCGGACGCCCTTCCCGTCGTCACGTTCACCGACGGTGTGACGTTCTACTGGAACGGGGAGGAGATCCGGGCGTTCCATGTCGCCCACGCCCACACCGATGGTGACGCCATCATCCACTACACCAACGCCAACGTCATTCACATGGGAGACACTTTTTTCAACGGGTCCTATCCCTACATCGACGTGGACGCCGGCGGCCACATCGACGGGATGATCCATGCGGCGGGTGCGGTGCTCGAGATCACCAATTCGGAGACGCAGATCATTCCGGGACACGGCGAGCTCGCCACGCCCGACGACCTGCGGGAGTATCGCGCCATGCTGATTACGGTGCGCGACCGGATTCAGGTCATGGTCAACGACGGCATGAGCGTCGAGGAGATCGTTGCGGCGCGGCCCACGAGGGATCTGGACGACGAGTGGGGGCCCGAGGGATGGTTCATCCCGGGCGACCGGATGGTGGAGCTGACGGCTCGAGGTCTCATCGAGCGATGAAGACCCACGGTTCGCTCACACTGACACTCGGTCTTCTGGTCGTCGTCACTCCGACCGTGACGGCGCAATCCAACGAACACATGGAGCGGGCACGGCGCGTGCTTGCCCAGACACCGCTCATCGACGGGCACAACGATTTGCCGTGGGCCATCAGGGCGTTTGGAGCGGCGCCCCGAAGCGTCACGGGTTATGACATCACCCGCCGCGCCCCCGGCCACACCGATCTGGAGCGGCTGAGCCAAGGCATGCTGGGTGCCCAGTTCTGGTCCGTGTACATCCCCGCCGACTATGCAGATTCGGGGTTCGCCCGGGTCCAGCTCGAGCAGATCGACATCGCTCGCCAGTTCATCGCGAAGTACAGCGGGCACTTCGAGATGGCCCGGGGCGCATCGGACATCGAGCGCATCTTCGCGAGTGGGAAGATCGCGTCGATGTTGGGCGTCGAGGGAGGACACGCCATCGAGAACTCGTTGGGCGTCCTCCGGACCTACTACGATCTCGGTGCCCGCTACATGACCCTCACGCACGGTGGGACGATCGACTGGGCGGATTCCGCCACCGATGAGGCGCGTCACGGCGGGCTGACCCGGTTCGGAGAAGAGGTCGTCCGCGAGATGAACCACATGGGGATGCTCGTGGACTTGTCCCACGTGTCGCCGGCGGCGATGAACGATGCGCTGAACGTGGCTGGTGGACCATCCCCGGAACGTTCCCGACCCGATCCTCCAGCGGCTGCCGGAAAACGGCGGTGTCGTCATGGTGACCTTCGTGCGGTCCTTTGTCTCGAACGACGAGGCCACCGCCTCCTTGTCGGACGTGGCGGACCATATCGAGCACGTGCGCCGCGTTGCCGGAGTAGACCATGTGGGCATCGGCGGGGACTTCGACGGGATCGACGCCGGACCTCAGGGTCTGGAGGACGTGTCCACCTATCCGGCGCTCTTCGCCGAGTTGTCTCGCCGTGGGTGGGGGGACGAGGATCTCGAGAAGCTCGCCGGCGAGAACTTGCTCCGCGTCATTCGCGAGGCCGAGCGCACCGCCCGGCGTCTGCAGCGGGAGCGCCCGCCCTCGACGAAGACCATCCGCGAGTTGGATGGATCGGTCATGTGACGTGTGGATGGGGGCGATGGCGATGAAGGCAACGCGATGGGCGGCACACGGGCCGCCCATTTGTGTACAAGAGGCGGGTTTGAGAATTCACATTTGCGAGAGTGCAATGGTGCGACAGATTGCGTTTGGTGTGTGGACGATGGTGACCGTCATGGCGTGTGGAGGTGAGAGTGATGGTGCACGTGAGGGAGGCGAAGCCGTCTTGAGCCTTGCAGCGGAAGTCGTCATGAATCGCGTGGCCGAGGATTACGTGGCCCTCGTGTTGTCCGTGGGGCAGCACGATCCGAATTATGTCGATGCCTTTTATGGACCTGAGGGTTGGCGTGATTATGCGGAGGCCGTTCCCATGACCTTGGGCGACATCCGGGAGCGGGCCCTGCTCCACATCGACGAGCTGGATCGAGAGGGGCGTGCACCTTTCGATGAGCTACTGGATTTGCGGTTTCACTACCTCACGAAGCAGTTGGAATCCCTGGTCGCATACACTTTGATGCTCGAAGGGGAGCAGATGAGCTTCGACGAGGAGTCCAAGGCCCTCTACGACGCCACTGCACCCACCAACACCGAAGAGGACTTTCAGGGCGTGCTGGACGAGTTAGAGGCGGTGCTTCCTGGTGAAGGCTCCCTGCACGAGCGGTACGCAACTTTTCGGGGCGATTTCGTCATCCCTCCTAATCGTGTCGATGACGTGTTCCAAGCGGCCATTGATGCCTGCCGGGCGCGAACCACGCGATACCTGTCGTTGCATCCGAATGAGAGCTTCGTGGTGGAGTACGTTACGGATAAGCCGTGGAGCGCGTACAACTGGTACCAGGGGGAATACAAGAGCCTGATTCAGGTCAACACCGATCTCCCCATCTACATCGACCGGGCGCTGGATCTGGCGTGCCACGAGGGGTACCCCGGGCACCACGTCTACAACGTCCTGCTGGAGCAGCACCTGACGCGGGAGCGGCGCTGGGTCGAGTTCTCGGTCTACCCCCTCTTCAGCCCCCAGTCCCTCATCGCCGAGGGCAGTGCGAACTACGGAATCGAGGTGGCATTCCCCGGCGAGGAGCGCCTGGGCTTCGAGCGGGACACGCTCTTTCTCCTCGCAGGGCTCGACGGCTCGCGGGCGGCGGAGTACTCCCGTGTGACGGAATTGGTGGGACGCCTCAGCTATGCCGGCAACGAGGCCGCACGACGCTATCTCAACGGGGAGCGGGACCGCGGAGAGACGACGGAATGGCTTGCCCGATACGCCATGATGTCACGGGATCGGGCGGAGCAGCGTGTCGACTTCTTCGACACGTACCGCAGCTACGTGATCAACTACAATCTCGGTCGCGACATGGTCCGCGACTATGTGGAGCGCGCACTCGGAGAGTCCGCATCCCCGGCCGAGCGGTGGGAGCGTTTTTCCACCCTCCTCACATCCCCGCGGCTGCCGTCGGGACTTCGCTGATTCCCCGGTTGCCGTCGACCCCTGTTCACCTGATGTTTCAAACCGGATGGAAGACCTACTAACGCGGACACAGGCGGCCCTCGCCGACCGCTACACCGTCGAGCGCGAGATCGGGCGCGGCGGCATGGCAACGGTGTTCCTCGCCGAGGAACACCATCCCAGACGCAAGGTCGCCATCAAGGTCCTCACGCCGGACGTCGCCACGCGCCTGCTCCGGGAACGATTCCTCCGAGAGGTGAACCTCGCGTCCACGCTGACCCACCCCCACATCGTTCCCGTCTTCGCGGCCGGTGAGGCCGACGGGCTGTTGTACTTCGTCATGCCGTTCATCGAGGGCGAGTCGTTGCGGCAGCGGATCACCCGGCAGCGAACGATGGCCCCGCGGGACGCGGTGGAATTGACGCGGGAAGTGGCGAGTGCTCTCCACTACGCCCACGGTCTCGGGGTCATTCACCGGGACATCAAGCCGGAGAACATTCTCCTCGCCGAGGGCCTCGCGCTGGTGGCGGACTTCGGCATCGCCCGGGCGCTCGGGATGGCAGGGGGCGACAGCCTCACCCAGGCCGGGATGGCGGTGGGCACCCCCGCCTACATGAGCCCGGAGCAGGCCGAGGGCCGCCGGGACGTGGATGGGCGGACCGACGTGTACAGCTTGGCGTGCGTGCTGCTGGAAATGCTGGGTGGCAGCCCGCCCAGGCGCCAGAGTCCCGAGGGCCGGCTCCAGTCGATGCGCAAATCCCTCGGCACGGTGAGCGGGTCACAGGTGACCCGGGGGGGCGTCGAGTCGGTGCTCCGGAAGGCGTTGGCGGTGGAACCCGAGGAGCGGTTCCTGAGTGCCCAGGAATTTCGGGCGGCGCTGGACGATCCCGACCAGGTCGGGTCGGCGGCCCATCCCCGCAAGCGGGCAATAGGGATCGGTGCCCTCGTGGGGGCCGTTGCCGTGTCGCTGGCCGTGGTGTTCGGGATGCTGGTGCCGGGGCAGGGGGGAGCGGAAACCCCCGAGCGGGTCGTTGTGGCGGTGTTCGAGAATCAGACGGGAGATCCCGGCCTGTCCCATTTGGGGCCCATGGCCTCGGACTGGATCACTCAGGGGCTGGCCCAGACCGGGCTCCTCGACGTGGTGGTGGCCCGGGCGGGGTTGGCGGACGATCCCAGCGAAGGCGCCACAGAAGGAAGCATTCGCAGGCTGGCCGACGAGACCGGGGCGGCGATCGTCGTTTCGGGGGCGTACTACCGACAAGGGGAGCAGGTCCAGTTCCAGACGCGTCTGACCGATGCGGAGGAGAATCGGATGCTCCTGGCGTTGAATCCCGTCGCCGCCCCCGTGGACAGTCCCCTGGTTGCCGTGGAGCTGTTGCGCCAGCGGGTGATGGGCGCACTCGCCACTCTGGTCGACGACCGTCTTGGCGATTGGGCCACCTCCTTCAATCAGCCGCCGTCCTACGACGCCTACCGGCAGTACGTGGAGGGGATGACCCAGTTCATGCGCCTCCAGCCCACGGCAATCTCCCATCTACTCCGGGCCGCCGAGCTGGATTCGACCTTCATATCGCCGCTGCTCATGGCGGCATTCGTGTACGGCACCCAAGAGCAGTGGGAGCAGGCCGACTCGCTGGCACAGATCGTCAGCCTCTCGCGGGACAAACTCTCTCCGCTGGACCGGCACCAGTTGGATTGGGTGACGGCGGTGGCGCGCGGGGACCTCCAGACGGCCCTCGTCGCGATTCGCGCGGCCGCCGAGATCTCGGGCTCGGAATCACAGCTCTTTCGGGCCGTCACCGCCATGTGGGTGAATCGACAGCACGAGGCGCTGGATGCTCTGCGGCTCGTGGATCCCGAGAGGGGATTCACTCGGGACCTCTTCGTCTATTGGACTTTCGTCGCCGGGACACTGCATCAACTGGGCCGCCACCGTGAGGAGCTTCAAGCGGCGCGGAGGGGCAAGCTCCAGTTCCCCAACAATCGAGTCGTGCTCGAGTCCGAGCTTCGGGCCTTGGCCGCGATCGGTGAGCCACAACCGTGGGACAGTCTCTGGGATCGGTTCGCCTCGTCCCCAACGCACCCGCAATTCGACGGCGTCGGCGATGTCATGCGAAAGGGGGCTCTCGAGTCCCGCCTACACGGTGACGGCACGCTGGCCGACGAGATGATCCAACGCTCTCTGGCCTGGTTTCGATCGCTCCAGCCCGACGAAGCGGTGCTGGAGCGAAATCGATACGGGATGGCCCGGGCGCTCTACGTGGCGGGACAGTACGACGAATCGCAGGAGTTGTTCGTGGTGTTGGCCCGGGAACGTCCGGACAGTATCGGGTACGTCGGGTATCTCGCCGCCGTAGAAGCGAGGCGGGGAGACCGGGAAGCGGCCTTGCGGGTTGACGCGTCTCTCGACGGAATGCGGCGGCCGTATCTCTTCGGCGAGATTCCGTTTTGGCACGCGCGGATCGCCGCCATTCTCGGCGATCGCGAAACGGCGGTGGAATATCTCCATCAGGCGGATGTCGAAGGTCGCCGGTTCGACCTCGGTGATGAGTTCAACGTCGATCTCATGGAACTCAGAGGCTACCAGCCGTATCACGAGTGGACGTCCCCGAAAGACGGAGAGCGCTAGGCCACCGCGAGATCGCTGCAATGGTCATGGCCCCAGGGAAGGAGGTGACTATGTCTCGCATACTCAGAGCGACAGCCCTCGGCGGAATGCTCCTCGTCGTCGCCTGCGGCGGCAAGGGACAAACCGTCCGGCCTGAGCCCGACCGCGACGAGGATTACGAGCTGGAGGTGAGCAACGAGAACTTCTACCCCGTGACCATCTACGCCTATCGCGACGGGTATCGGCGGCGGATCGGGGATGTGGATGCGAATGACACCAAAACGTTCTTGTTCAACTGGTCGGGCACCAGTCTGCGGTTCCAGATCCGTTTCCTGGCCGTGGGATGCATCTTCAGCGACAGACTGCCGGTCACCAGGGGCGACGACCTGCAACTCATCGTCGAGGCATCCGACCACAACCGAGCCAGCCGGACGCTGTGCGGATGAGCAGGCTGGGTGTGTCCCTCGGGTGTGAACCCCCTTGCGTCCAGGGGGTATCCATTGAGAGCAGGCATGCGTATCGGCAAGGAGGTCCTATGGAACGTGCCACAGCCCCATTGGCGTCGTGTCTTGTTCTCCTCACACTGGCCGCGTGCGGCTCGCACACGCAGGGAGTCCAACAGCCCCTGTCGAGACGACCCACCTTGACGGTGGAAGTCCAGAACCAGAATCACAATTCGGCGACCGTCTACGCGTATCGGGAAGGTTTCCGCGATCGGCTGGGCTACGTGGACGCCGCCGACACCAAGACGTTCGAGTTTCGGTGGCCAATCTACGAAGTCCGTTTCCTCGTCGATTTCCTGGCGCAGGGGTGTGTGATCACGGAGCGGCTGGCGGTCGATCCGGGCGACGAGCTCTTGCTGATCATCCGGGTCATCGACGACGACGACGCGAGTCAGGATCGATGTCGCTGAGGACCCGCGGGTTGGCAATGGCGATGGTGGGGGGGCTGGTGTGTGGCTGTGGTGGGCAGGCGCAGGCGCCGCGTACAGCGCCTGAGGATGAAGCGGACTACCGGCTCGAGGTCCGTAACCGGAATTTCTATTCCATCAACGTCTATCTGTACCGCGACGGATTTCAGAGCAGGCTTGGCGAAATCCCGTCGTATACGACACGGGACTTCACCTTCGACTGGCCCCTCGCCGACGTGCGCCTGCTGATCGACTTCCTGTCCGGTGGCGGGTGTATCCGCACTGAGTCCCTCCCGTTGGTGGAGGGCGACGACCTCCTCCTCATCGTCCGGGCGGAGGATCACAGGCGGGCCAGCCGCACACTGTGCATCAGCTGACGTCATGATCCAGCGTCCATCGAAGATTGTGTGCGTGGGCCGCAACTACGTGGAGCACGCCGAGGAGCTCGGCAACAAGATGCCCGAGCGACCGTTGCTGTTCTTCAAGCCGCCGTCATCTCTCATCGACCCCGGTGAGCAGATCCGGCTCCCGAATGCGTCACAGCAGGTGGAGCACGAAGGGGAGATTGGGGTGGTGGTCGGCACGGCGCTGCGCAACGGAGATTGGGGTGATGCCCTGGCATCCATTGCCGGCATCACGTGCGTCAACGACGTGACGGCCCGGGATCTCCAGCGGACCGACGGCCAGTGGGCCCGGGCCAAGGGGTTCGACACCTTCTGCCCCGCGGGACCGCACGTCGTGGCCCTGGACGAGCTCCCGCCCCTGGAGGAGCTGGAGGTCGTCTGTCGGGTGAACGGCGAGCAACGACAGCACGGGCGCGCGAGCCACATGGCGTTCGATATCCCAACGATCCTCTCCTACATCTCGGGGATCATGACACTGGAGCCGGGCGATCTCGTGGCCACGGGTACCCCCGCGGGGGTGGGGCCGCTGGAGCCTGGGGACGTTGTCGAGGTGGAGATTCCGGGTGTGGGAGTTCTGTCGAACCCGGTGGTGGCCCAAAGCTGACGGGGGCTCCGGAGAGCCCCCGTTTCCCACTGTCACTTGCCGGTCTGCACGCCTTCCCACTGGGGATGGAAAACCTCCTCGATCGGTCGCTCGAAGAGCCGGGCGATCTTGAAGGCGAGGGGCAGGCTGGGATGGTACTTCCCCCGCTCCAGGGCATTTACCGTCTGGCGGGACACCCCAAGGCGCCGCGCAAGCTCCGCCTGGGACCAGGAATAATCCCCCCGCAGCAAACGGAGGCGGTTCGTCATTCCCGGCTTGCCGTTTCCGTTGCCGTCGGAAGGAGCGACCTCCCTTTGCCCCGGGGAGCCGGGGATCCTGAACTGGGTCCTGAGTTCGCCAACATCGATCATGGTCATGGACACCTCGTTTCGCCTTCCCGCCTGTCACCTTGCGGCGACGGCTCGTGACAGACCTGTGTAAAGGTTTCTTGTCACCTCGCCTGGAGCCCAGGCGCAATGCCATATCCGGACAACCCACTTTGGTTCGCCGGAGTTCCCGGGGGATCGGCCGCGGGGTGCCGGCGCCCCGCGGAGGAGGCCGGGGCCGGGATTGCCGGCCCCCCGTGTGACTGCGGAGAGACGGGTGTGCAAAGACCCGAGTGCTGGGTTAATATCCTCGTCGCAGACCCCACTTTGACATTTACAGCCAACCGGCCGCGGCGCGCTCGCCCGCGGTTTCGTCAGGAGAACTGGTTCCAATGAACGTCGCAGATCTGGCAGCGACCGCCCGAGCCATGGTAGCCCCGGGCAAGGGCATCCTCGCCGCCGACGAGAGCTCCCCCACCATCCAAAAGCGCTTCCAATCGATCAACGTGGAGTCCACCGAGGAGAACCGGCGGGCGTACCGGCAACTGTTGTTCACCGCCGAGGGCATTGAGCAATTCATTAGCGGCGTCATCCTGTTCGATGAGACGTTGCGCCAGAGTGCGGATGACGGCACGCCGTTCAGCAAGGTGCTGGCGGACCGAGGGGTGATTCCAGGGATCAAGGTGGACAAGGGAGCCAAGGCTCTGGCTGGGTTTGCCGGGGAGAAGGTGACCGAAGGGCTCGATGGGCTGCGGGATCGCCTCGCCGAGTATCGCGACCTCGGTGCGCGGTTCGCCAAATGGCGGGCGGTGATCGCCATCGGGGACGGCCTTCCGAGCCGAGCCTGCGTCGGAGCCAATGCCCACGCGCTGGCGCGGTACGCGGCTCTCTGTCAGGAGGCCGGGTTGGTGCCCATTGTCGAGCCCGAAGTGTTGATGGACGGGGGCCACACCATCGAGCAGTGTGCCGCGGTGACCGGGGGTACCCTTCGTGCAGTGTACGGCCAGCTCTACGGACAAGGTGTGGAGTTGGAAGGGACGCTCCTCAAGCCCAACATGGTGCTATCGGGGAAGGACTGTGCCACGCAGGCCAGTGTCGAGGAGGTCGCCCAATCCACGGTGGAGTGCCTCAGAGCATCGGTCCCCGCTGCGGTGCCGGGCATCGTGTTCCTCTCGGGGGGCCAAAGCTCCGAGCTGGCGACCGCCCACCTCAATGCCATGAACGGGCTGGGTGATCAGCCGTGGGAGTTGAGCTTCTCGTACGGGAGGGCTCTCCAGGAACACGCACTCAAGGCGTGGGGTGGAGAGGCGGCCAACGTTGAGGCGGCGCAGCGGGCCTTGCAGCACAGGGCCGAGTGCAACGGCGCGGCGCGGAGCGGATCCTACAGCGAGGCGATGGAGGCCGCTGCGTAGGACGACGGTCAGTCTTCCGCGGGTGTGTCTTCGGGGAAGAACGTCGTGATGCAGGTGCCTTGGTGTGTGGCGGAGTCGATACGGATGACGCCATGGTGGCTGCGTACGATCCCGATCACTGCGGCCAGTCCCAGCCCGCGCCCGGTGAACTTCGTCGTGAAGAACGGATCGAAGATTTTCGCCTTGGTGTTGGCGTCCATCCCCACACCAGTGTCCACGACTTCGAGGAATACGTAATCTCCCTGCGGGGCGTCGTCCCCGAGGAATGTCGTGGCGAGGTAGTCCCGGTCCAGCCACTTCCTGCCCGTGTGGATCGTGATCACCCCACCCTCCTCTCCGATGGCCTCCGTGGCGTTGGTGACGAGGTGACGAATGACCTGTTGGAGTTGGACGGGATCGGCTGTGATGGCCGGCAAGTCCTCCCCCATGTCGTATCGCAGCGTCACGGTGTTCGGCTTCGAGACCTCGATGAAGTGCACGAGGGCCTTCACGACGTCATTGACGGCAACCGTCGTGGTCTTGCGTTGGCCGTGGCCGGAATAGGCGAGGAGTTGGGTGTTCAACTCCGACATCCTCATCGCCGCGTTCTGTATCCCCATGACCTTGTCGAGAATCGGAGATGCCTCGGCACTGAGCTCGCCCATGATGAGGCTCGAGTTGGCGAGGATAACCGTGAGGAGGTTGTTGTAGTCGTGGGCAACGCCGCCGGCGAGCATGGCGAGGCTCTCCAGCTTGCGTGACTGCTGGACCTGGACCTGAAGGCGCTCCCGCTCGGCCTCTGCCAGCTTCGCGTCCGAAAGGTCCTCGCTGGTGGTGACCACACCAATCGGCTGGTCCTGGGCGTCCAGCACCACGTCCGACATCAGTGCTACGGGCACGAGGGTGCCGTCCTTGCGAACGTTCATACTCTCCCGCCGCCAGCTCTTCATGCTTCGGAGTTGCTGGGCGCTCAGCGACCGGCGGTAGCCGGGCATGCAGAACACGCTGACGTCCTTCCCGATCAGCTCTTCTACCGTGTACCCGTGCATCCGGGCTTCCGCCGAATTGGTGTAGACGATCTTGCCGGCGATGTCAGTAATCGTCACGCCGAGCTGCATCGTCTCGACGGCCTTGTGCAGGCGCCGGAGGGCGTCCTCGAGGTCCCGAGGGCCCGCATCAGGCGGCAGAGGGGTGAATCGTTCCTGTTGGTCGTTCATTTCGCTGTCCATTTGTCGTCCGCCGAGTCCACAAACATACTCGACAAACCGGCGCGCGCCACACGGCGAAGGGGAGAGGTCGGGCTACCCCCCGCCTCTCACGACCCGGGCACGGACCAGCCGGTCACCCTGGTAAATCCGGTCCACCACGTCGAGCCCGTTCACCACCCACCCAAACGCCGTGTATCGCCCGTCGAGATGCGGTGACATGACGTGGGTGATGAAGTACTGCGAGGTCTCGGTGTCCTTTCCGGAGCTCGCCACCCCAACCACGCCACGCTCGTATGGGATCCTCGTGAATTCGCTGCGGATCACGAACGGCGCGACCGCGGGGCCCGTTCCCTGGGAGATGTCTCCCCCCTGGACGACGAAGTTGGAGACCACGCGGTGATAGGGGACATTGTCGTAGTTGCCGGCTTCGGCGAGCTGGACCACGGTCTGCACTGTGAGGGGCGCCTCCTCCGTCACCAACTCGAGGGTGATCGTGCCCTTCTCCGTCTCGAGGATGAGCTGCGGTCGAGGGCCGATCCGCTCCAGGTACTCCCAATCGATCGTGCGCAGTGTCCGGGCCGGTCCCCGGCCGGCCTGCGGCCCGCGACGGGCCAGCGCGGCGGCGGCCGCTCCGCGCACAGCGTCGTTGTCATCTTCAGAAGCGGCCCGGAGCGTTGCCAGCGTCGACTCGTCGTTCATCCGTCCGAAAGTCTGGATGATGGCGACCTTCCGGTCGGAGTCGGCAGGCGCCCCCAGCGTGTTGAACACGTCCTGCAGCAGCTCCACCGATCCCAACTCCCGGAACTCCTGGCCACCGAGTGTTTGCGCTGCGGCGCGCGCCGCGCCGATCTCTCCGGACCGGAGCGCTTGGGCGAAGACGTCGTAGTACTCTTCGGCTCCCGAGAGGCTGTCCTCACCATTCCACCGGGTGCGCAACGCGGCGACCGCTGCCGCACCGCCGTCACCCTGAGACAGGGCGGCGTACTCCCGCAGCAGGGCGAATGCGCGTCTGTCCGGCGTACGGCCGATGGCGCCCATCGCGGCGCGAACGGCCGCGGCGTTTCCCTCGGCTTCGTATTGCTCGACGACCCCCTGGGCGAGATCCCACTCACCGTTGGCTGCCAGCACCTCGAGCAGAGGTGCCGCGACGTGCCACGTGTCGGCGTGACCTTCGACCCACGCGGTAACCCGCGCCACGTTTGTCGCCGGAATCGGCGAGAAGCGTGCGATGCCGCCGGCCGCATTGATGGCCACGTGGCGCGACACGTCGTCCAGGGCGTGCAGTAAGGGCGTGGGAAGGTTGGAATCCGGCGCGATGTCGCCGAGGGCCCGGGCAGCGCTCGCGCGAACGCGCCAATCGGTTGCCATGCGAAGCCGCGCGGCGATGAGAGCTGCGTCCTGCGGTTCCTCGAGCCGCCCCAGACCCAACACAAGGTGCATGGGTGCCGCGTCGCTCATGTGGATGCCGGCAAGGGCGTGCCGTACGTTCTCGGCCTCATGAGCCCACGGCGTAGTTTCTGTGACGCGGCCGAAGTAGTACGCCGCATTCCGCCGCAACAGTGCGGCATCGGCGGTGATTCGTCCGGCCAGCCACGTCGCCGTCACGGAATCGTGGACGTCGCGGATGCCGTACCGTCCCATGGTGAGGGCGACGGAGGCCTGATCCATCGCCGGCGTGGCAGTCAGTGTTACCAGCGATCTGTGGTCCCCGGTTTTTCCCAGGGCTTCCAGCAGTCGGTGCTGAACGGTGGAGTGCTCCTCGCGCCGTAGCGCGTCGAGCAAGTCTGGTGCAGTCGTGGAATCGGCGATCTGTCCCAGGGCGAAGGCCGCGTCGGCCCGTACGGCTGGATCCGGATCCCGGAGCAGTGGAAACAGCTCGGTCACTGCGGCGGGCTCCTGGACCGACGCGAGGGCAAATGCCGCCCGCGCCCGAACCACGGGATCGTCGTCCCGTAGATACGGCATGATCGAGATACCGTCTCGTGCCACCTGGAGATCGACGATGTGCTGCAACGTGGGGTTTGCCAGCAGGCCGTCTGACGGGCGGTCGGTGCCGCCCTCGGACAACATCGTGCCTGGAGTACGGTCGAGATCGGGGCCACAACCCACGAAAGAGAGGATGGCCACCCCAGCGAGAGTGCGGCTCAGCATGGAGATCGTCACGGCTTCCCACCTGAACGGGGACCTGTCATACTACAAAGCAATCCATTCTACATTTTCCGTTCCGGCGGACACAAGGTGTCCGCACTCCTCGCAAGCGGCTCCGACCGAAGTGGGATGACCGAAGAGATCACGTCACCAGAGCACACGAATCGTCTCATCAGCGAGACGAGCCCCTATCTCCTCCAGCACGCGCACAACCCGGTGGACTGGTATCCATGGGGCGAGGAAGCCCTCGCCAAGGCGAGAGACGAGAGCCGGCTCATCCTCCTCTCCATCGGGTATTCCTCGTGTCATTGGTGCCATGTGATGGAGCGGGAATCATTCGAGAATGGGTCGATCGCCCAGTTGATGAACGAGCACTTCATCAACATCAAGGTCGATCGCGAGGAACGCCCGGATCTCGACGATATCTACATGGCAGCGACGCTGGCGATGAACAACGGACACGGTGGCTGGCCGATGACCGTGCTGCTCACCCCGGAGCTCGCTCCGGTATTCGCCGGTACGTACTTTCCGCCGGAGGACCGCCAGGGTCAGTTGGGTCTTCCATCGCTTCTCACGCGGATTGCCGAGGCGTGGCAAGCGGACCCGGAGGGCCTCCGCAGTGGAGCCGCGAAGCTGGTCGCCCACCTCCGAGCGCAACGCCAGAGCACGAGCGCCCTCTCGGTTGGAGAGGCCGAGCTGAAGTTGGCGGTGTCTCAGTGCGAGGCGGAATTCGATGAGACCTTTGGCGGATTCGGCTCTGCGCCGAAATTCCCGGCTGCTACGGGACTTTCGTTGCTCCTGCGCCTGCATCGGCGCTTCGGGGAGCCCCAGATCCTCGACATGGTGCGGAAGACGCTGGACGCCATGGCGCGGGGGGGCATGTACGACCAGATCGGCGGCGGCTTCTCGCGGTACTCCACAGACTCCCAGTGGCTCGTCCCGCACTTCGAGAAGATGCTGTACGACAATGCCCTCTTGGCGATCGCGTACCTGGAGGCTTTTCAAGTGACCGAAGAGCCGTTCTACCGCCGGATCGTCACGGAGACGCTGGACTACGTACTGCGGGAGATGACCGCTCCCGAGGGCGGATTCTATTCAGCCACGGACGCAGACTCGGAGGGCGTCGAGGGCAAGTTCTTCGTGTGGACGCCCGAGGAGGTTGCCGCGGTGTTGGGGCCGGACGACGCGCGGCTCTTCAACGCGTTTTATGACATCACCGATGCCGGAAACTGGGAGGGCAAGAGCATTCCCAACACGCCGCGACCCGTGGCCGATGTTGCCCTGCAGTTCCAGCAGGACCCCGAAACGCTACAGCGTCGGCTGGATGAGTGGCGCGCCACGGTCTACGAGGCGCGGCTCGGACGAATCAAGCCCGCCTTGGACGACAAAGTGCTCACGGCGTGGAACGGGATGATGATCAGTGCGTTGGCACACGCCGGCAGGGTGTTGCGCGACGATCGGTACCTCGAAGCCGCCACCCGTGCGGCTGATTTTCTGTTGGATACGCTGGTCGACGGTGAAGGCAACGTGCTTCGAACCTATCGAAACGGCAAAGCGCATCTCCGCGCCTACCTCGAAGACCACGCGTTCCTGGCAGAAGCTCTGGTGGATCTCTACGAGGCGAGTGGAGATGCCCGCTATCTCGAGGAGGCAGAACGACTGTTGGATCGGACGGTGAGCGACTTCCTCGATACCGAGACCGGGGCCTTCTTCAACACCTCCGCCGATCACGAAAAGCTGTTGATTCGATATCGCGAGGGCACCGACGGCGCGACGCCGGCGGCCAACGCCGTTGCGGCGTCGGGGCTGGTGCGGGTCTCGCACCATCTGGATCGAGATGATTTCAAGACCGCAGGAGTCCGGGCCATTCGGGCGTACGGCGGCATGATGACCCGGCACGCGCGGGTGTTCGCCAAGAGCCTGCACGTTGTCGACTTCCTACTCGAAGGGCCAGTGGAGTTGGCCCTGGTGGGGACGCCGGGCTCGGGCGACCTGGAGGCGTTGCGCGTGGAGGTCGCCAAGCACTTCCTGCCCAGCCGCATCGAGGCGGTCATCGATCCCGGCCGTGCGCCTGCCGGATCTCTGCCGCTGGAGCAGGGGAAAACGCTGGTGGACGGCGGGGCCGCGCTGTACGTGTGCCGGGATTACACGTGCCTTGCGCCGATCACCGACCCGGCGGAGGTAGCGCAGGCACTGTCGTCGGCGAAGGGCGCCCACGCAGATCAAGTCATCTCGGCCCCGATAGCCGGCAGTGCGACCGGGACGGGAACAGAGCGATACGCGGCCCGTTTCGGCGAGGTCGGTTTCCGGTCGTTCGGCACCACGGGATTGACGACGAGCACCATGGGTTTCGGGGGCTACAGGGTGACGGACGGCATTCCCGAACACCGTGAGGCGTTGACCCGTGCCTTGCTCTCGGGAGTGAACGTCGTGGACACCTCCACCAACTATATGGATGGAGGAAGTGAGCGGCTGGTGGGGAGTGTGCTCCGTGAGTTGTCGGAGGGAGGGGAGTTGCTGCGGGACGAGGTCGTCATCGTGTCGAAGATCGGGTACGTGCAAGGGGAGAATCACGCCATCGCCGCCCAACGCGAAGAGCAGGGCAACCCCTACCCGGACATGGTCAAGATCCAGGAGGACCTCTGGCACTGCATCCACCCCGAGTTTCTCGCCGATCAGTTTCAGCGGTCGCTGGAGCGCCTCGAGTTGGAGACGCTCGACGTGTGCCTGCTGCACAACCCGGAGTATTTCCTGGTGGCGGCGGCCGCCGAGGGAGTCCCCCTCGTGCGCGCGCGCGATGAGTTCTATCGCCGCACCGCGGCGGCGTTCCGGTTCTTCGAGGATCAGATCGCGGCCGGGCGGCTGCGCTGGTACGGGGTGTCGTCGAACACGGTGGTCTCGCCGGCGACGGCGAACGCGTCGGTGTCCGTGAGCCGGTTGGCCGCGGCGGCGGACGCCGTCGCCGGTAAGCACCACCTGTGCAAGGTGGTCCAGCTGCCGTTGAATCTCTTCGAGGCCGGGGCGGTCGTCGAGAAGAACACGGGACCGGGCCGGACCATGTCGGCGTTGGAGGGAGCCCGGGAGGCTGGGTTCGCCGTGATGGTGAACCGACCGCTCAATGCCTTCACGGCGGGGGGCATGCTGCGACTGGCGGACGTGCTGCCCGTCGAGGAGGATGTGGATTGGGATGCGCAGCTCGAGCGGGTGAGCGCCCTGGAGGCAACCTTCCGGGAGCGGGTCGCGCCATCCATCAGTGCGCCGGACGATGCCCTGCAACCCAACGAGTACTTCCAGTGGGCCGCCCGTCTCCGCGCGGTGCGCACGCAGCAACCCGGTCTCGAGGAGTGGGCGCAGATGGAGGGTCAGATCAGTTACACCGTCGCACGCCTATCCGTTTCTCTCGACGAGCATCTCAGCGGCCAAGCGGCGGAGCAGTGGGATTCGTGGCGCATGCGGTACTTCCCGGAGCTGAACAAATTGATGCGGGCCATGCGCGGTGCGTCCGCGGAGGACGCCCGGGCGAAGAGCGAGGCCGTGGCCGCGAGGGTGAACCCCGTGTTACCCGAAGAGCGGCTCGGCGAGAGTTTTTCCCGAAAGGCGTTGTGGGCCGTCGCCAGCACGCCGGGCGTGACCTGCGTGCTGAACGGGATGCGGAGCGTGGAGTACGTTCAGGATGCGCTGGGCATCACGGAATGGCCGGCACTGGAGGACGTGGAAAAAGTGTACGCTGCGGCCGGCAACGAGTCCTGAGCCCGCCAGTCCCTACTCGTACCGCAGCGCCACCATGGGATCCACCCGGGTGGCGCGCCGCGCCGGTATGATGGTCGCGAGCAGACCGGTTGCCGACAACAGTGCAGCGATCAAGATGAAGATCGACTTGTCCCAGGGGTCGACTTGGAAGAACGCCATCGACATAGCTCGGGACAGCGCAGCCGCAAGCGCGAGGCCCAGGGCCAAGCCCACACCCAGCTGAACCACACCCTGCCGCATGACGAGGCGGAGCACGTCGGTCTCCTGTGCGCCCAGCGCCACACGCACGCCCAGCTCCTTCGTCCGCCGGCTCACCGAAAATGACATGACGCCGTACAACCCCACCGACGCCAAGAAGAGGGCCGCGGCACCGAACAGGAGAAACAGACGACCGAACACTTCGAACAGCTTCTTGTCCAGCAAGATGTCACCGGCAAGCGTGTTCGGCCCCGCGATGGGCAGATTGGGGTTGAGGGATTCGACGACGTCGCGTACCAACGGCGTGTAGGTCAAGGGATCGCCGTCGGTGCGGAGGGCGATCTTGTTGCTGAAGTGGAACTCCCCCTGTGTGAGTGGCAGATAGATGCCGTCGGGGTTGGGCTCCTCGTTCACGACGTCCGTCATGTAGGCGTTGGCAACCACGCCGATGATGGTGCGCCACGGTTCCCGTGACCTCGGCCCGCCCTGGCGGACCTGGTGTCCCAAAGCGGTCTGGCCCGGAAAGAACCGTTCCGCGAAGCGCTGATTGACGACGGCTACCGGTGTTGACCCGATGCGGTCCACGGCGCCGAACCCACGGCCCTCCAACATGGTGATGCGGAAGACATCGAAAAAGCTCGGCATCACGTGCGCAAAGTGCGTCATGGGATAGTCGTCGGATTGCGTCGAGGTGGTTCCGTCGAGCCCCACGCTGCCGGAGGAGCCGTTTCGCGCCGGAAGGTGCGAGGCCAACGTCGCCCCGCGCACTCCCGGGATCGCGGAGAAGCGAGCCTCCAGTTCCTCGAGGAACTGGATCCGCCCGCCCGCGTCCGGATAGTCGCGGGCCGTCACTGGCAGGTCGGCCACGAAGATCTGATCGAGTCCGAATCCGAAGTCTATTGTTCGGAGATTGAGCACGCCCTTGATCATCAATCCCGAGGCGACCAGCAAGGCACAAGAGAAGGCGATCTCGGAGATCACCAGGAATCGACTGAAACGGCCCAACCGGAAGCTCGACGCACCCCGACTCTCGTCCTGCAGCACTTCCTGGGCGTTCGTGCGGGAGGCCTGCAGCGCGGGGGCCACACCCGCCGCCAAGCTGGCCACCATCACAAGGGCGAGGATGAACAGCAGCGAGGCAGAGTCGATTTTGATGTCGATCCAGAACGACATTTCCATGCCCGCCGATGCATAGTTGAAGATCCCCACGCCGCCGAATGCGATGGCCAAACCCAAGACTCCGCCTGCCGTCGCCAGCAGCAACGATTCGGTCATGAGCTGCATCACCACGCGCGTGCGGCTGGCGCCCAGGGCCGTGCGCACCGCTACCTCTCGCGTCCGCTCCGTGGCTCGCGCAATTAGGATGTTCGTCACGTTGGCGCATGCAATGAGCAGGACGAACGATACGATCGTGAGCATCAAATACAGAAAGCCCGATACCTCACGACCGACAGAACGCTCGGTAAAAGGCTCCACTATTGGGTGCACGTCGTGGTTGGTTTCGGGATACTCGAGGGCCAACCGCCCGGTGATGCCCTCGAGCTCGGCGTTGGCTTCGGAGATCGACACTCCCGGGAGCAGCCGTCCGAACGTCCGGTACCAGGTCCCACGGCCACGCGGCACGTCCGCGGATCTGACGCGGAGGGGAACCCACAGGTCGTGGTCGTTCGGGAACCGAAACCCTTCGGGCATCACGCCAATGATGGTTCGTGGGGTTCCGTTGGCGTTGATGGTTTGTCCGATCACGTCCGGGTCGTGGTCGAACCGATTCCTCCAGATGTTGTAGCCGAGGATCACAACGTCAGGCGCACTCGGGTTTGCGTCGTCCGGCGCAAACGACCGGCCGAGAATCGGCTGAACACGGAGCAGCTCGAATGTATTCATCGAAACGACGGCACCGCCGTAGCGCTCCGGACGGGCGCCGGGTCCGCTCAAGTTGAAGTTCGCAGTCGCCTCGATGGCGATGCCTTCGAAGCTCGTCTGTTGCGCTTGCCACGCCTCGAAGTCGCTGATCGGCACGTCGGCGCGGGTCCAATTCCTCGAAGGACTCACGCGGGACAGTGCCATGACGCGATGCCCCTCGGCGATGGGAAGGTCGCGCAGGGCGCCGTTGACGATGCTGAACATGGTGGTCGGCAGCCCGATTCCCAGGGCGATGGCCAAGATGGCTATGGCCGCCATGGCGGGGTTCTTCGCCAGCATGCGAATGCTGTACCGGAGATCGTAGAGCATGGATTGCACTCTGGTGATGCCCCGTCGTGGCCCCCGCTCGGACGTCGATCGGCCGGACCGGCGGGACTCGAGGCGAAGCGAGAGGGCCGAGCGCAGCTCCCGCCAGTACCGCCAACGGGCAACGAACCCTCCCCGTTCGGTGCGGTTCGTTGCATACGTCTCCGCCATGTCGCCGAGGACGCAGTCCCGGTGTGTGCTGGGGAGGATCATCGTGAGAAGCGTCCGTGCTACGCGGGGCGTGTCCACGGTCATTGCACCTCCGCTTCGGTGCCGGTATCGAGATCGGCCCAGATCCGGTCCATGGTAGCCCGGGCACGCTGCAACGCCTCGACGCCTGTGGGAAGGATCTCGAAGTACCGCTTCGCTTTGCCGCCGCGAACCGGGGTCGGATCGGCCAGCCACGACCGCACGTGGCCCTTTTTCTCCAGACGCATGAGCGTGACGTAGACGGCGCTCACGGACAGGGACCGACCGGTCCACCCTTCGATTTCGTCCCGGATGGCGGCGCCGTAGGCGTTGCGGCCCAGGCGCCGGACGGCCATCAACGCGATCTGCTCGAGTTCGCCGAGAAAGGATTTGGATGTCATAAGTCGTTGGTACAGTTAAATTTACAAAGTAAATATTATAGACGACAGAACCCGTAACTCGTCAAATCACAACACTCTACGCCACTGCGACCCCGATGGTTTCAGACCATGACACGGCTATTGCCCTGGGGCGGCCGGTCTGTCAGACTATTCCGCATCATGGAGATCACGATCAGACCGATGACCGAAACGGACTGGCCGGCCGTGGCCCGGGTCTTCCGCGAAGGGATCGACACCGGGCATGCCACGTTCGAAGCCGAGGTGCCCGAGTGGGAGGATTGGGATGGCTCTCACATGGAACCGTGTCGCCTCGTGGCCGAGGTGGATAACCGGGTGGTGGCGTGGGCCGCGCTGACCCCGGTGTCCGACCGCTGTGTCTACGGCGGTGTCGCCGAGACAAGTGTCTACGTGGGCTCGGCGGGGCGGGGGCGAGGCGTGGGGACGCGGCTGCTCCAGGTCACGGTCCTGGAATCGGAGCGGGCGGGGCTGTGGTCGTTGGAGGCTCAGACGTTCCCCGAGAACGCCGCCAGCATTGCGCTGCACAAGAAGTGCGGGTTTCGCGAGGTGGGCACGCGTTCGCGAGTCGGGAAGATGCGTTACGGACCGATGCAGGGAGCGTGGCGTGACGTCGTGCTGCTGCAACGGCGGAGTGAAACGGTGGGGGTGTAGACCGGGAGAGGCCCGACCGTACCACGTGGGTGGTCTGGAAGGGCCTGCGCGCCGCCTACCCGATCACTCCCCCCGCAACGCCTCCATCGGATCCACACGGGTCGCCCTGCGCGCCGGGATGTAGGTGGCCAGGAGGGCCACGGCGGTGAGGAACAGAGGAGTCCCGATGAAGGTGGCCGCGTCCGCCGGGGCGATGCCGTAGAGCAGATTACTCACCAGCCTCCCGCTGGCGAACGCCAGGCCCATCCCGATTCCTACGCCGATCACGGTCAACCTCGCCCCCTGGCCAACCACCTGCCGGATCACGTGCCGTCCCGATGCGCCCAGGGCCGTGCGGACGCCGAACTCGTGGATGCGCCGGCTCACCGAATACGCGATCACGCCATAGATGCCTCCAGCCGCGAGGACCAACGCACCTCCCGCGAGCAGCGCCAACACCAGGGCCATGCCCTGGAACGGACCCAGAGCCTCGGTCACTACCTCGTCCATCGAGCGAATGGCGGAGATCGGTAGGGTCGGGTCGGCACCCCACACGACGCCCCGCAGGGTGGGGACGGCGTCCAACGCGTCGGTCTCTGTGGCCAAAGTGAGATAAAAGCCACGAGACGGATCCTGGAGCCACGGGAAATAGACCTGGGGCCCTATCTCATCGTACAACCCCCCTTGAATGACATCGCCGACTACGCCCACCACGGTCGCGGGCGTGGGCTCGGCGGGCGGGTCATGGAGGGTCAGCCGCTGGCCGACGGGGTTTGCGTCGGGCCAGTATCGCTCCGCCAGGGCTTTGTTGACGGCGACGACGGTGGGCGAATTCTCCGTGTCTTGTGCGGTGAAGCCCCGGCCCGCCATCACGGGGATGCGCATGGTCCGGAAGTAATCCGGCGTTGCCCAATGGCCACTGGCGAGATGGGCGTCGTCCGGCTCCTCGCCGAGGGCGTCGATGGTGAAGCCCACGCCCATGGTCTCGAAGTTCATGGGTAGCGGGTACACCGCTGCGGCGCTCGAGACGGTGGACGCCGCGGAGAGCTGCTCGAGGGTGTTGGTCACAAGGGTGAGGACGTCGGAATCGTTCTGGTAATCCGCCCGGGGCAACGTCACTTTCGCGGTCAAGACGTTCTCCGATTCCAGTCCGATGTCCATCTCGGTCATGTTGTCCACGCTCTTGATGAGCAGTGCGGCGCCGAGTAGTAGGAACATGGCCATACTGATCTCTCCCACGACCAGCAGGTTGCTCAGGCGGCGTCCGGCGGTACCCTCGCTTCCCGAGCGCCCACCTTCTTTCAACGCGTCGGTGAGGTTGGTGCGCGTGGTCTGGAGGGCCGGCACCAGGCCGAAGAGCAGTACCGTCCCCAAAGAGATGATCAGGGCGAAGGCCAGCGCTGCGCCGTCCACGGTGATGGCTCCCGCACGCCACAGATCGCCGGGCATGACGGCGGCGATCGGACGCACGGCGAGAATGGCTATCACCGTGCCCAAAGTGCCGGCGATGAGCGCCAGCAGCGCGTTCTCGGTGAGCAGTTGTCGTATGATGCGCCAGCGCCCCGCGCCCATCGCGGTGCGCACTGCAATCTCCCGCTCACGGGCGGTGCCCCACGCGAGCACCAGGTTGGCCACGTTGGCGCACCCGATCAACAAGACGAGGGCCACTGACGCCGCCAGGGCGAGGAACGCCAGGCGCACGAGGTCGAAGAGGAAGATGAGGCCCTCGCGCAGGCCCACGGCGCGCATGCCCTTGTTTTCGTTTGATGCGGGATAGGCGGACTTGAGTCGGTTGGCGATGCCGGCGATTTCAGCGTGGGCCGCCTCCTTGGAGACGCCGGGCTCGAGGCGCCCCACTCCCAGCAGACTCCCTTGTCCCCGCTCGGCCGTCCGGTCGATCCGGTAGGGAATCCACATCCGCACGCCGCCGTACGGAAAATTGAACCCGGCCGGCATGACGCCGATTACGGTATGCACGTTCTTGTTGATCGAGGCGGCCTTTCCGACGATGTCGGGATCAGCGCCGAAACTGCGGCGCCACAGTCCGTCACTCAACACCACCACCCGCTCGGCACTTTCCTCCCCGTCTCCCGGCACGATGCGCCGGCCGAGTGCGGCCTGGACGCCGAGGATGTTGAACATGTTGTCGGTGACGTAGCCGGCGGTCACGTGCTCCGGCTCGTCACCGCCCGTGATGTTGGTGATCGCGTACGTATACGCTCCCAGCTCCTCGTATGACGTAGCTTGGTCTTGGACGTCCGCGAATGTCGCGTGGTCGATCCGGGCCTGGTCGCCGCCGAACCCCTCCCAGTCCTCGATGACGCCGAAGAGGTGTACCAGGCGCTGGGGATCCTCGAACGGCAACGACCGGAAGAGAAACGGATTCAGCGTGGAGAAGATCGCGATGTTGGTGCCGATCCCCAGGGCGAGGGTGGCCACCGCCAGCGTCGTGAACCCCAGGCGCTTGCGCAGCGACCGTGCAGCAAACCGGATGTCCTGCCAGAGTCCGTGGATCATTGCATCTCCAATTCGTCGTGGGCGCTTGGGACGCCGCCGGGGGCGGCGTCGCATCCGTCGGCCGAGGCTGGGCCCCAGCGAGGTGACGACCTGCCTCCAGTACCACAGGTTCGCCCGGATCCTGCCCCGGGCGGGGCGCACGAAGAGCAGGTATTCCTCGTTGAGGTCGCCGGTGAGGGCAAACCGATCCTCCGGCGCCAGGCAGAGGTTGAGCAGCAACTCGGGCAGCCGGGGCGCGGTATGCCGGTCGGTGCGCGGGCTCATGACCCGGGAAGCTCCGATTCGGGCTCGAGTCCACGGCGCATGTTGGCGAGGATCTCTCGGGAACGCTCGAGGCTCCTGGCCCCTTCGGGCTCGAGCTTGAAATACCGCCTTGCCCGGCCGCGACGCGCCTCCGAGCCGTTGGCGTACAGGGAGGAGACCAGGCCCTTGGCTTCGAGGCGGTCGAGGGTGGAGTAGACCGCGCCGATGGAGACGGTCCGCTTGGCTCGCTCTTCGATTTCGCGCCGGATGGTCATGCCGTAGGCGTCGTCCCCGAGATGGACCAGCGCCAGCAACACGATTTCTTCGAACGCGCCCAGAAAGTCGCCTTTGGGCATGGGGATCTCCGGTTATCTACAATGTAGAAATACGACAGGTCGGACCTGGAAGTTTCACGGCCACACGAACGGCTGTTGTCCTTTGCGTCACGACCCACACCCCTCGGAGGCCGTAATGCGTTGGCGCCCAACACGTTTGCTCATGCCGGCGGTTGTGGCCCGGTCCTCGTGTGACGGGGAGCGTGGTGTGCCTCCGGAGGGGGCCCCCAACTCCCTCGTGGTGGACGGCCAGCCGTTCGACGGAGATTCGGGTCCTCACGCTTGTGATTCACGGGGAGTTCGATCCGTTCGCGCCGTCCGGGTCCCCGGCCAAGACGTTCACCCGGTTGGGCACGTCGGATCGCCGATGGGTGACCCTCGCCGACGGCGACCACGCCGTGGAGCTGGAGCACCCGGGGCGGTTCGTCCGGGAGATGGTGGGATTCCTCGAGCGCATGCCCTAGCTGGCGGCGGCTCTCTGGGACCCGTATTGTTGCTCCAAGGTTTTTGCCACTCGGAGGCTTCCATGGAACGACGTGCCTTTCTACGCACGGGGCTGGCAGCGGGGATGGTTGGTGTGGGAGGGAGCGCGACCGCACCCGCAATCCTGAGCGCGACGCCGCGGCAGCTCCCCGACGGGTCGGTGCGCCTCAACTCGAACGAGAATCCCCTGGGGATCTCGCCGGCGGCCCGGCGGGCGATCATAGAGGGCCTCGACGGCTGTAACCGGTATCCGGGCGACTCCCGGCGTCCGGTGGAAGAAGCGGTGGCGGAGAAACACGGCGTGGAGACCCGAAACATCCAGATGGGTGCCGGCTCCACCGAGGTGCTGCAGATATTCGTGCAGCTGTTCGGCCCCGAGGTCCGCATCGTGACCGCCGACCCCACTTTCGAGGACGTCCCCCGTTATGCCAACGCGATCTCCGTGCACCTCGAGAGCGTGCCGCTCCTGCCCGATTATTCCCACGACATCGATCGTATGCAGGAGGTGGTGAGCGGGTGGAGCGGACCGTCCATCGTCTATTTGTGCAATCCCAACAACCCCACGGGAACGCTCACGTCCAGCGCCGCCATCGATTCGTGGATCGAGACGGCTCCGGACAACGTGGTCTTCCTGGTGGACGAGGCGTATTTCGAGTACGCCGAGGGGACGCCGGACTATTGGTCCGCCCTCAAGTGGGTGCCGACCCACCCCAACGTGGTCGTCGTCCGAACGTTTTCGAAGATCTATGGCATGGCGGGTATGCGGCTCGGATACGGCATTGCCCACCCGGACACCATCAGACGTGTGGGCTCCATCGCCGCGCACAATAATGCCAACTACCTGGCGAACGTGGCCGCGCTGGCGAGTCTCGGCGACCGTGGGTTGATCCCGCGCAGTGTGGATGTGAACCATCGGGCGCGGATCGTGCTGGAGGAAACGCTCGATGAGTTGGGCATCGAGCACCTCCCGTCCCACACGAACTTCCTCATGCACCGCATCCAGGGGAACCTTCAAACGTACCGCGATCGCATGCGGGAGCGGGGTTGGCTCGTAGGGCGTGCATTTCCTCCGATGTTGTCGTACAACCGGGTGTCGTTTGCCATGCCGGACGACATGGCCCGGTTCTCGGAGACCATACGGGACTTTCGGGAACGCAGTTGGGTGTAGCGAGGGAGGGGCTTCAAACCAGACGGTTTTCATGAGTCAAATCGAATTCAAGTTGACAGGTGCCAAGGCCATCATCGCGATCATCGTGGTGGTGGCCTTCGTTGGCTTCCGTTACGTCACTGCCGCGTCCTCGATCGAGACGGACGCCGCCAGTGAACTACAGGTGTGGTTGCGTGCCGAGTACACGAGAGGCTTGTTGGCAGAATACCCGGAGCCCACCGAAGAGATGGCGCAGCGGGTCCTCGCCCTCGAGAACATGGAATTTCCGGAGATCGACGGGCGCGGCACGCCAGACGATATGGTGGTGCGCGTGCGCATCGCGGTGGACGGCCATCCGCCCCCGTACGGCAGCGAGGTGCGCTACTTCCGGATGGAATACTCTCAACTCACCAAGTGGCGATTGAGGCGCGAAACCACGAAGCTGTCGTACTACCTCAATCTCTTCTAGGTGTCGCTTCGTTCCTCTTGGACATCAACCACTCCGCTACATGATCCGCGGAGTCCATGAGGGATAGCACGATACTCCGCACGATGTGCGTGGGGTCGAGCCATCCCAGCGCTACGCGGGATTCTCCTGGTGAGCGGTCGCGGTCCTCGTCGGTGGTGTCCGACATAGTCACTTCTTCCCGGATTGATCGTCGATCTGCGGCTTCATCACGGTATCGAAACAGGACGGGCATATGCTGTGACTGAACTCCGCGTCGGAGTGCTGCCCGACGTAACTCTCGACCTGGTGCCAATAGTCTTGATCATCGCGGATCTTCTTGCAGTAGCTGCATATCGGAAGGAGACCCTGAAGTTGCTTGACGTTGGCCAGGGCGTCTTCCAGTTCGCGAACGCGATGGTGAAGTTCTCTTTCCAGGTCGACTACGCGGAGACCAGCCTGTACCCGGGCCCGTAGCTCGGCGGCGTCGAAGGGTTTCGCCAGGTAATCGTCCGCGCCGGATTCCAGTCCCTCCACGATGTTCTCCCGCCTCCCCAAACGTGTGAGCAGGAGCAGATACACCGGACGAGTGAGCGACGCAGCCCTCACGGCGCGACAAACATCGGGGCCGTTCAGGCCTGGCATCATCCAATCGAGGATGGCAAGGGAAGGACCGTCGTCAGCGATGAGGATCGCTCGGGCGTCATCACCATTCTCGGTGATGACCACCTCATAGGTCCATTGGGTCAGCAGCGTTTTGAGGAGTGTCGCGGAGACAGGGTCGTCTTCGGCAACGAGGATCTTCACGGTCGTGACTCCCTCTACTCCAGGTACTCGCGCACGAACCGCCTCGTCAGATAGAGACCAAGGCCCACACCGACGACAGCGGAGAGATAGCCGGTCATCACCCCGACTTGGGCTCCCGCCAGACCGCAGAACGTTCCACCGATCGACGCTCCAAATAGGCTGAAGAGTTTGGTGTTCACGATGGCCTCCCTCGCATCAAGATGCATTCCGGCCCTATTGCAGCACAAGCTGGAGGTCCGGCGGGGACGGCGCTGTGCCGGAGCGCACAAAATGTGGCACAGCGCCGATCATGCGGTCACCGGGGATCGTCACCGTCCAGGATGACTTGGATGCGGACCGCCACGTCCTCCAGATGGTATCGTGTCACCTCGTCGCCGGTGCGCCGCGCGGCGGACTCGGCTTCCGCCAAGAGCGCGCCCAGCTGGGCGCGGACCAGCGGTCGGATGTCCGACTGGCTCACATCCACGGTGGGGGCGCGGGCAAACGGCCCCGTCCTGGTCGGCGGTTCCTCGTTCATGAGATAGGCGAGGCGCTCGATATAACCGCGCTGGAGGTTGCGCCGATAAGTGTCGATCGGGGCCGCCCCCTCGAGTTCGCTCCATACACCGGCCTTGACGTCGTTCATCATCTCGAGCAGTCCGTACGCTTCGTTGGGCCGGAACACTGCGCCTTCGATGAGACGCTGCATGCGCGCTGGATCCAGCAGTTGATTGAGGCGCGATACCTGGGCCCGCCGGATGCGATCCACCGCACCTGAGTGCTCGATGCGGCGGAGGAGGTTTTCGTCGTGGAGCCACCTCGGTGTCTCGAACACGTGTTCGATCAAGAACTGCACCGACTCGCGCTGCTTGGCACGTGGCACCGCTTCGTACACCGCCCCCGCCTGGTCGCTGGTCTTGAGCGTTTCGTACACGCCACCCACGTTGGTCACGACATGACCCACGTAGCGATTCCATTGGCCGATGAGCTCGCCGTACAACTCGCTGAGATCGGTGTAATCCTTCCCGTCGGTGGACGTCCACTCGACGAGATTGGGAACCACCTTCTTGAGATTCTCGATGCCGAAGGTGCTAGCCCGCACGGGGTCATCGCCGATGTCCTCGGTTTGCGACCGTGGGTCGACACCGTTCGAGTTCCCGAACCGGTAGAGGGGATCGCCTGCATGCTCGAGGATCCAGCCGTCGAGCGTCCCCTTTTCGTCCTCCGGGGTTGGTGCGTCGGTGATGACCCGGTAACCCCAGTTGATGACGTACTTGTCGTACGGACCGATCTTGCGAACAAACCGCGTCACCCCGTCGCCGGGTTGGGCGATGTAGTTCTGGCGGGCGTAATCCATAATAGTCGGCGCCACGCCCATGGCCGAGGTGAACGTCGGCGAGCGGAGGGAATCCACTGGATACGCCCAACTGGCGCCCATGTTGTGCGGGAGCCCCAGCGCGTGGCCGATCTCATGGGTGATCACGGCTCGCATGGCCCTTCCCATGAGGGCGGTGTCGAGCTTGAGTGACCGTGCAGCCGGGTTGGCTGCGCCCGTCTCGAGCATGAGACGGTTGCGGTAGGACCGCATGTGGTTGTGGTACCAGATGATGTCGCTCTCGATGATCTCGCCGGAGCGGGGGTCGGACACGCTGGGTCCAACCGCGTTACGGGTCATGTTGGCCACGTACCGGACGGTGGAGTACCGCACGTCCTCGGGGCTGAAGTCGGGATCCTCCTCTTTGGTCGGAGGGTCGCGGGCGAGAATGGCGTTCTTGAAGCCTGCGGCCTCGAACGCCACCTGCCAGTCTTCCACACCCTGCCGGAAATAGGGGCGCCACACCTCCGGCGTCGCCGGGTCCAGATAGTAAACGATGGGTTTCACGGGCTCGACCAGTTCCCCCCGGGCGTACGCGGCGGGATCGCTGGGCTCGAGCCGCCAGCGACGCAAGAAGGTCTGGGTCGCTGCCTTTTGCTCATCGAGACCGAAGTTGACCTGGGTCAGGCTGAACCACCCGACGCGCGGATCGGCATGGCGTGGCCGCATGGGCTGCTCCGGCAAGAGCACCATGGTCTGATGCATCTGCATCGAAACGGTGCCCGTGTTGGCGTCGGACGGTGGCTGGGTCGCCTCGAACGTGAGCGTGTGCCGCACGTCCACATTCAGGGGATAGCTACTTGCGCGATCGAGGAAAGTGCGGTTGGGATCGAGGCGGCGCACGCCGTAGCTGGTCCGCTGCTGACGGCGCAAACCGCTGATGGCCGGGACGTCGGTTTCGAAGAGGTCGGTGACCTCGATGACAACGGTGTTGTTGCCCGGTCCCTCGGCTTCGACGTCGAAGGCGGCGATGATCGGCGCGAAGTTGTTGCTCTGGACCGATTCGTAAATCGGTAGGGTGTCGCTGGCCACGCTGGTGTACGACACCTTGCGAATCAGAACCTGGTCCTGCCGGCGCTGCCATCGAAGAACCTGCTCACCCACCTTGCTCCCGGCATTGATGAACCCGCCCAAGTTGGCCGGTGTCTGCGCGATACGGCTGACGAGGAGCATATCCCGCTGGAGCAGTGAATCGGGGATTTCGAAATAGAGCTTCCCGTCCACCATGTGCACGGTGAAGAGCCCCTCGTCCGACACGGCGGCGTCGGTGATGACGTCGTGATAATCCTTGAGCCCCGCTTGCTGATCGGACCCTTGACGGGCTGTCTGGGTTGGAGTAGGAGGGGGCGATGTGGCAGCTTGGGACGTGGCGCAGGCCATGGCGAGAAAAGCCAGGCCGAACAGGGTCGGGGCAGCGGGCTTCATGACTACTCCTTAAAGGTGTCGTTGAACACGGCGAGGTCGAAGGTTGAGAAGTGAATATCTACAATAATGGCCGCGGGCTATCAATTCGCGGGACCACGACCCGATTGTGTGTCCACTGTGGGGTACGTAGGTTTCGATCAGTCGCAACAAAAACCCGATGGTGGCGCCGCGTCGCCCGGCGGAGGGCGACCTAACAGCCATTCGATATGAAAACAGCTTTGACTGGCGTGCGGGCCGAGTTTCGGCGCGCGACGGACGAGCGTGACTTTCGAGATTGGTCGCTACGGGAAACCTGCGACCAGGCGAGAATCGCTATTCTCGTCGTGCCGGTCCTCGTCCTGGCGGGTTTGCCGATCGACGTTGTGAGCATGGGGCTGCAGCGTGCGATGATGTTGGCGCTTCCCGTGCGGTTGCTGTTTCTGGCGGTTGCGGTGTTCGAGTTCACGCGACTGCGCCGGGTGACACGGATCGAGGCTGTCGACCGTGCGGTGACGCTGCTCCAGGGCTTTCTCTTCCTCGTTCTGTATTACTTCGTGGCGTTGGGGGATTTGGCGTCCACGGAGCATCTGCTCATCGCCCTGTTCGTCGTGTTGGCGTCATATCTCGTTTTTCCCAACCGCTTCGTGACCATGGTGCGACTCGGGGTTTTCGGAGGTATCGGGTACGTAACCGTGGCTGGCGTGTTTTTCGGCCTCGCAGAGCCGGTGCCCACGCTTGTGGGAGGCGTCGCGATTGCCAACGTGTTCGGCGCCATCACGGCGCACCGACTCCATGTGGCAAAGCGGCGTGAGTACCTCCGCCTCATCGAGCAGCGGCACTTGAACGAGGAGTTGCGCGCACTGAACTCGGACTTGGAGGCCCTGGCGACCACGGACAGCCTGACCGGGATCAACAATCGACGCCATTTCTTCACGTTGGCGTCCGACGAATTGTCGCGGGCGAAGCGTTACCAGCGTCCGTTGACGGTGTTGATGATAGACATCGACGGATTCAAGTTGGTCAACGACCGACACGGCCACTCGGCGGGCGACAAGGTCCTCAGGGCAGTGGTCCAGATCTACATCACGACGCTACGGGAGACCGACGTGCTCGGCCGGTTGGGAGGAGATGAATTTGCCATCCTGTTGCCGGAAACGAGCGAGGGTCGTGATCAAGCGGATCGTCTCCGTCGAACGGTAGAGCGGTTGCGCACGACGCTGGACGACGGCACGGACCTGACGTTGACCGTCAGCATCGGTGTGGCGTCGGTCCGGCCGGAGGACGATTCCATCGACGACGTGATGGCTCGGGCGGACCAAGCTCTGTATCAAGCGAAGCAGAACGGCCGCAACTCCGTGGCGACGGCCTGAGGGCGGCACTGTTACCGCCGATAACGCTCGATGGTCTGCAGCCCATCCTCATCCTCGACCACCGCGTACAACACACCTCGTCCGAATCCGAGTAGCCGCCGTCCCTCCGGCAGCGCCACCTGCTTCACGTTCGTTGCCCGATCGTCGAACACGTCGTACGTCGTGGGCTCGCCGAACGGCATGGACCGCTCCACCCAGAGTTCTCCCTCCGGGGTGGTCCGCGCGCCGCCGGGCACGAAGGGCGGCTTCACCTCGGCGAACTCGTTGTTGGCGATCATCTCTTCGATGTACGCTGGCTCGGACCACTCGGCCGGCTGGTGCGTCATGCCCTCGCCCCTGCCGCCGATGGGACTGCTCAGGGTATTCCAGAGAACGTAGGCAAACTTGTCCTCGTGGGTCACCGGAAGGACCGCGTGCTCGATGGGCGGCCCCACCACCAGCTTGCCGTCGCGACCGACCCGGTCGATGTGATAGTCCCCCGAGCGCACGACGAACACGTCCCCGTCCGGTGTCACGGCCCACGCGTCCTGCGGTGCGAAGGGGACGTTGGGAAACCGCGGCGTCATGCTCGGGCTCTGGTCCCTGCGGCGTGTAATGCCCTTGACGGTGGCGAGGGACTCTACGGTGTGCTGCTCGGGATCCCAGCGGGCGACGTCCACTGAGTCACTGGGTCCCGCGGCGGGACCCCGGCCCCACGGCGACGTCGTGAAGTAGAGGAGGCCGTTGGCGTCGGCATAGCGGGGCGTCAGGCCGAAGCGAATCTCCTCGGGACGGGCGGACAGGGTCCGGTGAATGACCAGATCCGGTCCGACGATGGCGAACCGGCCGTTGCCCACGTCCACCAACAGCGTCGAGTCGCCGGGCAGCGCCACGAGCCCGGCCGGGAGACGGAACTCCCGCGGGCCGCCTCCCACCCGTCCAATGTCCCGGAAGGTCCCCCGTTCGAAATCCAGTGCTACCAGCCGTTCTTCGATCCAATCGGTGACGAGGACTCGCCCGTTGCTCAGCTCCCGCAGGCCCCGGATCAAACTGAAGGGTTCCGGAAAGGTGGCGTCCGGTTTCTCGAGCTGGTGCCGTGGGGGTGGCTGCTGTCCCGCGACGTCGCCGCCATGGACTGCCGGCAGCACCAGGATGAGTCCGGCGAGGGCGGCCACCGCAGGTGGCAGCTTTCGTGTCGACGCGCGCTGCATCGTCATTTCCTCAGTTTGGGTCCTGTCGGTGCCGTACGCGGGGTGCGGCCCGCCGGTTTCGACCGCTCCCAGCCGCCCTTGTTGCTCTTCGCACCTACTCCTCGACCACCGACTTGAGGGTGGCCTGAACGGCCGCGTATTCCTCTCGAATGTCTCGCAACAGCTCCCGGGCGCCTTCGATGTCTCCCGCTTTGCCCGCCGCCTCCATCTGCCTGAGCAGCTCCGCCAGGGGAACGGCGCGGATCGATCCGGAGGCTGATTTCAACGAGTGCGACACCGCCTCGATCTGGATCTGGTCGGCGTCGCGAACGGCCTCTTCGAGAAGCGCAACCCGGGTGGGCGTGTCCCGGAGGTACACGGTCAGCGTCTCGGCGGCCATCTCCTCGACGCCGGCTTCCTTCATCATCTGGAAGAACTCCTCCAGCGCCACCGGCTGTGACACGGATTCGGTCGCTTCCGGACTTGGAGCGGTCTCCGCGGCCGATGGCGCCGCCCAGCCCTCCACGGCGGCGAGCAACTCGTGCGGTTTGATGGGTTTGGTGATGAAGCCGTTCATGCCGGCACGGAGACACGCATCCCGGTCGGCGGGCATGGCCCAGGCGGTGAGGGCCACGATGGGGAGGGCGCGCATACCCAGGGTGTTGCGGATTTCACCGGTGGCGGCGAGGCCGTCCAGTTCCGGCATTTGCACGTCCATGAGCACGAGGTCGTATCGCTTGGCCTTTACCGCCTCCACCGCCTGACGGCCGTTCTCCGCGATGTCCACCGTGTGGCCCCGGGTGGTGAGCATCGTGGTGGCGACCTGCTGATTGACGGGATTGTCTTCGGCGAGGAGAATCGTGAGGTGCTCCCGAGTTTCCTTGATGGAGTGGCGGGTGATCAGATCGCGATCGTGGGCACGTCCCCCAGGCCGGGCGAGCACCGCCGCCGTCGTTTCCAACAGCTCGACGTTGGAAACGGGCTTCGTGAGATAGGCCGAGATGCCTGCGTCTCGGGCGCGGGTGCCGTCGCCCCGTTGGCCGGCGGACGTCAGCATCATCAGGCGGGTCCATACTAGGTTGGGGTCGCGTCGAACGAGTTCGGCCATCTCGAACCCGTCGGTTCCGGGCATATATCCGTCAATGATCGCGATGTCGTAGGGTGCACCGCTTGTGGCGGCCTTCAACATTGCGGCGATGGCGGCGTCGGCGCTGTCACACTGCCGGACCTCGGCGCCGGCGGCGGCCAGGGCCGCCAGAACGATCCGGCGGCCGGTGGGGTTGTCGTCCACGACCAGGATCCGTTTGTCCTCCAAGTCGCCGTAGCGGTCACCGGCTCCGATGTCGGCTTCGATCTGGAGGCTCACCTGAAACCGGA
This sequence comes from Gemmatimonadota bacterium, assembly GCA_039589615.1. Lineage (GTDB taxonomy): Bacteria > Gemmatimonadota > Gemmatimonadetes > Gemmatimonadales > GWC2-71-9 > B3T1B10. The sequence goes on along the minus strand of JBDHHA010000004.1, from coordinate 53,940 downwards.
ACTCGCTTCCCTGTCCCTCGTCGCTGGTGACGGTCAGGTCGCTGCCCATGAGCCGCACCAACTGCCGGGAGATGGGCAGTCCCAGACCCGTGCCGCCGCGGGTTCGGGCCACCGACGCGTCGGCCTGGGTGAATTCCTCGAAGATCGAATCGAGACGGTCGTGCGGGATCCCCACACCGGTGTCGCGGACGGAGAACGCCAGGGTTGCCTCGCCGCGGCCTCTTCTCCTGAGGTCCACCGAGACGGTCACCTCGCCCTTTGTCGTGAACTTGACGGCATTGCTCACGAGGTTGTGCAGGACCTGACGCAGCCGTCCGGGATCGCCACGAACCATGCGAGGCACGTCCGGTGGAACGTCGCACACCAGTTCGACTTTGCTGGCCGCGGCCTGCGCGGCGAACATCCGCACCGTGTTGGTCGCGAGCTCGTGGAGGTCGAACGGGACGTCCTCCAGCTCCATGCGGCCGGCTTCGATCTTGGAGAAATCCAGGATGTCGTTCAGGATAGTCAACAGTGAGTCCGCCGAGGATCGCACGAGTTCGGTCGACCGGCGCTGCTCGGGGGTCAGGTCGCTGTCGGCCAGCAACTCGACCATGCCCAGCACGCCGTTCATGGGCGTGCGGATTTCGTGACTCATGTTTGCCAGGAACGCACTCTTCGATTGGGATGCTCGCTCGGCCTCGCGGCGCTCGGCTTCCAGGGCTTCCAGGGCGCGGACCCGCTCGGTGACGACCCGGGCGGTCCCTCGGGCCCCGACGGTGCTCCCGTGGACATCACAGATCGGACGCGCGGCGAAGCTCAGATGCGTGGGTGATCCGTCGGTGTGGAGGTGCACGGTCTCATAGTCCTCGAGGGCGTGGCCGTCCAGGACGGAGTTGAAAGCTGCCTGGTCGCCCGGTTGTCGCTCGAGGGGCACGTGGTGGAGGAAGTTCTTCCCGATGAGGGTCGCCGGGGCTACTCCGTACACCGCTTCGCAAGCGGCGTTGAGGTACGTCCAGCATCCTTCCCGGTCCATCTGCCATACCAGGTCGGGAAGCGAATCGATGAGCTCCCCGAACGCCTGCTCGACCGGTCCCACTGGCGGCGACGCAACGGCCGTGGAGTGCCCCAAGGGTGTGGATCCGATGTCGGCGATGAGCGTGGCCATGCGGTTGGCCTCGTCGGCGACCACCCGTTTGCCCAGGGCAGACAGTCGATAGTATCGCCGGCGGAGGTCCTCCCGGTCCCGCCGGCCCGACTCGGCGATGAGCCCGTCCTGGATGAGGCGACGGAGCAACCGATAGAAGGTTCCGGCGTCTGGCTGGAGGGCGCGGCGGGAGCGGCGTTCGACCTCCTTCCGCATTCGATAGCCGTGGGCCTCCCCCTCGGACAGAACGACGAGGGTGAGGAATACCTCGGGTTTGAGGGGAAGCAGGGACGCATGTTTTCGCTTGGGCGGCATGAAAAGGCCTCTTTTAGATACAATTAATGCCTAGAGGCATTATGCCTATATAATCTCCGCGGGGTCGGTTGCGCAAGGTGGTAGCCACAGGACGGGCTCCCTTGCGTCCCGCGATTCTACGAGACAGGATTGGAGCGTACCCAAGATCTCCAGCCGGAGGACGAGCGTTGCGCTCCCCACGCCATCCCCTCGCCATCCTGGTTCTCGCCATCGCGTTTGCGGTGGCCACCGTCGCTTTTGGGTGGTGGGTGGCCTTCTTGGTGGGAGCGGTCTGGGCGGCCATCGTGAGGAAATCGGACCAGCCCATCCGGGTGGCTTCCGGCGCGGCCACCGGTGCCTGGCTGGTCTTGGTGTTCCTCACCGGATCGGAGGGCCCCGTGGGACAACTGGCCGGCTTGTTCGGTGTCGTGCTGCCACTCCCCACGGTGGTGCTGTACGTTCCGGCCCTGGTGGCGGGAGGCGCCCTGGCTGCTGGAGGTGCCCTCCTCATGACCGCCGTACGATCCCGGGAAGAATGGAGCGGTGAGGATCGAAGGCGGGCGCCGAGCACCGGGGAGACCACCCGCGCGTAAGCCCTGCACCACGCCACGGGATACCTTTCACCAATGACGTCATCTGGACACACCAAGGGGTCGGCGCCGAGCCGCCGCGTAGAGGTCGTGCGGCATGCGGCGACTGCCGCCGAAACACGAGACGATACGGTGGCTGTCGAAGAGCCGCTGGAAATCCGACTCGGGGACGTGGCGCTGGCGGTGGTGATGCGCACGCCGGGGGACGACGAGGACCTGGTGCGCGGCTTCTTCCTCACCGAGGGCATCCTCGTCGATCCCGGCGAGATCTGCGCCATCGACCATGTCGATGCGTCCCGTCTGTCCGTGCGCCTCGCGGAAGGGATCGAGGTGGACGCGGCACAGTTCCAGCGCAACATGTTCGCGTCCAGTTCGTGCGGTGTGTGTGGTAAGGCCTCCATCGAGCAGGTCCGCCTCTTTAGCCGTCCGGTTCGGGCGTGGAGCATCGAGAAGGCCGTTGCCGCGTCCCTCACCGACCGGCTCCGAGAACACCAACCCACGTTCGACGCCACCGGGGGCCTCCACGCCGCCGGGCTGTTTGACGTCGATGGGAAGGTGATCACCGTGCGGGAGGACGTGGGCCGTCACAACGCCGTGGACAAGGCGATCGGTGCGGCGACCCAACTGCACTGGCCGTTGCCGCCGTGCGTGTTGGTGGTGTCGGGCCGGCAGAGTTTCGAGGTGGTCCAAAAGGCGGCTTTGGCGGGTATCGGCGGATTAGTCGGCGTGTCGGCGCCGTCCTCGCTGGCCGTGGAGGTCGCCCGGGAGACGGGCATGCTCCTCATCGGTTTCTCCCGGGGCGAGGGATTCAATGTGTACGCAGGAGAGGATCGGTTGGCCGGGTGACGCTCGACCGTACTCAATGGGACAGTGGGGTCGCCGAGGGATCTTCGCGCGGTGGCTTCGCCGACGACGTTGCCATCGATCAGGCCGCGGCCCGGTCGCTGCGGGTGGTCGTGGTCGGCGCGGGCGCGTTCGGCGGCTGGACGGCGCTGCATCTGCTGCGGGCCGGAGCGCGGGTGAGCCTCCTCGACGCGTGGGGCCCGGCCAATGCCCGTGCGAGCTCGGGGGGCGTGACCCGGGCGATTCGGGGTGTGTACGGCGGTGACCGGGCGTACGTGGCGTGGACCGCGAGAGCCATGCGGCAGTGGCGCGCCTTCGAGGCGAAGGAGGACGAACCCCTCCTGCGGCGCACGGGGGTCCTGTGGATGCTGGGCGATGACGACCGGTACGTTCGCGCGTCGCTCCCCCACCTCACCGAGTGCGGCCTGCCGTTCGACGAGTTGGAGGTTGACGACGCGGCGGCGCGATTCCCCCAGATTGACTTTGACGGCGTGAAGTGGGCGCTCCTGGAGCGCGAAGCGGGCTTCCTCTACGCCGCCAAGGCGTGCCGGATGGTGCGGGACCGCTTCGTGGAGGAGGGTGGGACCTATCTGCAGCAAACGGTCCGTGGCGATGCGGTGGGAAGGGCGTCGACGGCACGCCTGGTGTTGTCGGACGGGTCGATCCTCGAGGCGGACCGGTTCGTCTTCGCCTGTGGTCCCTGGCTTGCCGAGCTGTTTCCAGAGGTGGTGGGAGACGTGATCGTCCCGACGCGTCAAGAGGTGTATTACATGGGGACGCCCGCCGGCGACGCCCGCTTCAGTGAGGGCCAACTCCCCGTGTGGATCGATTTCGACGAGCCCCTGTACTATGGCTTTCCGGCGACAATGGCAGCGGGGTTCAAGATCGCGGACGATACCCGGGGAGCGCGTATCGATCCCACCAGCGCCGACCGGTACGCGACGGCTGAGGGGGTTCGGCGGGCGCAACAGTATTTGACGCGCCGGTTTCCCGCCCTCGCCGGGGCGCCACTGTTGGAGGCTCGAGTTTGTCAGTACGCCAACACATCCGACGGCCACTTTCTCATCGATCGGCACCCCGGCGCGCATGCCGTGTGGCTCGTCGGAGGTGGCTCGGGGCACGGGTTCAAGCTCGGTCCCGTGGTGGGGGAGCACGTTGCGGCGCGAGTCATCGCGGATCGCGACGCGGATCCGTTCCTGTCCCTCCAGCGATTCGCAAGCGCATGACACGGCTTGGCCGCGTGGCGATTGGCATGGCGGTGGCCCACGGGATCGTCACCGGCGCGGCATCCGCCCAAAGCCTGGCCATGGACACCATGAGCCTCCACCGGCTTCCAGGTGTGTTTGTGGAGGTGGGTGGGATCACTGCCGAGGCGCTGGCCGATGGGTTCAACGCCGACAGCGTGTACGAATTGATCGTGGCGAAGCTGGCCGACGCCCGCATCAACGTGCTCACCCAGGAGCAGTGGAAGGTCACCCTTGGCAGCCCGGTGCTGCATACCCGGCTCAACCTGCTAAAACCGTCTCCCTACCTCTACATCTACAGCGTCGAGGTGGAGCTGCGACAATTGGCGGCGATGATGCGGGATTCGCAACCGACCTTCGCTCCCACGTGGAGATCGGGGGCCAGCTTGGGAACGGTACCCGCCGACCGGATCGGGTCAATCACCAATCTCATTCTATTCGGGGTCGATCGATTCATCTCGGCGCACGCCGTGGCCAACCGGACCCGGCGACCGTTCGATCAGTTGGCTGCGTCGACCGGGGCGCCCTGTCGGGGAATCGGGAGGTCGAAGAGACTCAAGCCGTCTACCGAGATGCGGCTGTACCTGGCAATCCAGTGCACGTGGGGACCCGTGACACGCCCGGTGGCACCGACCTTTCCGAGCTGCTGGCCGCGTTCGACGACCTGACCCTCGGTGACGTCCACTGCACTCATGTGCATGTAGATGGTGATGAGTCCCTTGCCGTGGTCGAGGTACACCACGTTCCCGGAATAGTAGAAATCGCCGACGAGGGCGACCACGCCGCGGTTGGACGCCACGATCGGATCCCCGGTTTCGCCGTCGAAGTCGACTCCGTAATGGCGGCTCCGCAATTCACCGTTGAAGACGCGCCGAACGCCGAACTCGCTGGTGATCCGATCCTGCCGCGGCGGAATCCACTCTCCGTCCCACATGCGCGGCGTGTCGTGTGACCGCAGGGACACCGCCACCGACTGGCCGGACTCCCGGCGGATGCGCTCTTGGAGGGCGGAGTCGGGTGGGGTGGAGAAGCGGGGGTCCACGGACAGTCTCGAGGACCGGAATTCCCGCTGCGTCACCGGCACGCGCACCATGCGGTGTGAAGTATCGGCGCGGTGAATCAAGGCGAACGTGAGCGGGATGGTCTCCATCGCGTTGACCGGAATCGGCGCCACCGCGCGGAATTCGCCTGACGGATCCCGTTCGAAGTGGAGTTCCTGGCCGGCCATCTGGCCGGTGACCGAAATCTCGTCGCCTGCGAGGTTGGGATTGACGATGAGATAGATGAGCGTTCCCTGGGCGGGTTGCTCGGGCTCCCAGCGGACGTCCGCCCCCATGGCCAATTCCTGGCTTTGGGCCCCGCCGGCCAAGGCGAACGTGAATCCGATGACGAGGAATGGTCGCATACTCTATAATACCAACCGAGGTTCCAGATGATAGTGAGCACCATCACGGGGAACCGCGGCCTCCTTCGGGGGTTTCGTTATAGGCGACGGATTTCGGATGAGCGAGGGTTCCACCATCGCTCACCCGCAGGCAACTGAAGCGGCGAAGGAAACACATGACAGCGCATATCGGGAACGTGAGAGGGATGGTGGCCACGATCGGGCTCGGCGTGCTCGCCGGGTGTGTCGGTGTCCCGGACACGGGGTTTGGGCAGAACCTCGTCCGGTACGACGACTTCGATTTCAAGATCCTGCAGACCGAACACTTCGACATCTACTACTACGACGAAGAGCGTGACGCGGTGCAACAGGCGGGACGCATGGCGGAGCGGTGGTATGCCAGGCTGTCGCGACTGCTGAACCACGAATTGCGGGATCGGCAGCCCGTCATGTACTACGCCAGTCATCCGCACTTCAAGCAGACCACTCAACTCTCCGGCGGCGTGGGAGAGGGGACCGGCGGTGCCACCGAGGCGCTCAAGCGGCGGATCGTCCTGCCGTTTGCGGGGCCGCTGCAGGAAACCGATCATGTGTTGGGGCACGAGCTCGTCCACGCGTTTCAGTTCGATATGACCCAGCGGGATCAGGGCTTCGGGCCCACGGTGCTGCCACGGGCGCTGATGTTGCCGCTGTGGTTCATCGAGGGCATGGCCGAGTATCTCTCGGTGGGGCCGGCGGATCCGCACACCGCGATGTGGATCCGGGACGCGTCGGAAACGGACCGGTTGCCCACGATGGCGCAGCTCAACGATCCCCGGTTCTTTCCCTACCGGTTCGGGCAGGCGTTCTGGGCGTACGTGGCCGGGCGGTGGGGCGACGACGTGGTGGGTCGCATCTTGAACTCGGCGGCCCGCTCGGGCGGTGCCGAGCCGGCCCTCCGCCAGGTGCTGGGGATTCCGGTGGACTCGGTCAATGCCGAGTGGCACGAGGAGATCCGCCTGGCCTACCGGGAGCTGGTGGACGCCACCGAGAAGCCGGAAACGTACGGCAAGGTGATCCTGAAGCGAGACGGCGGCAGTGGTATCAACACCGGGCCCACGTTGAGCCCCGATGGAACGGAGCTCGTCTTTCTTTCGATCCGGGATGTATTCTCGCTGGACATGTTTCGGGCCGACGCGGCAACCGGCGAGGTGCTGAACAAGCTCGTGGAGAGCTCGTCGGATCCCCACTTTGAGAGCATCCAGTTCATTCGCTCGGCTGGGGCGTGGAATCCCGGCGGCGACCGGTTCGTGTTCGGCGCCGTGACGGGATCGGATCCCGTGCTCACCATCGTCGAGGCGGGAACGGGTGCGACGGTTCAGGAGAAGGTCTTTCCCGATCTGGGGGAGATCTTCAATCCCACATGGTCCCCCTCGGGTGATTTTGTGGCGTTCTCGGCCGTGGTCGGCGGGTTCAGCGACCTCTACATCTACGACCTCGAGGGCGACGTGCTCCGGCGCGTCACCGACGACCCGTACACCGACCTGCACCCGGCATGGTCCCCCGACGGACGAAGCATCGCCTTTGCGACAGACCGGTTCTCCACCAACCTGTCGCGGTTGGCGTACGGCAACTACCGCCTCGCCGTGTTGGATCCGGCAACCGGACGCATCGAGCCGATGATGAGCTTTCCCGAAGGCAAGAACACCAACCCCCAGTGGTCGGCGGATGGAACGAGTCTGTATTTCCTGGGGAATCCTCAGGGCATCGCCAACGCGTACCGCCTGGACACGACCACCAACCAGATCTACCAGATCACCAATCTCTTCACCGGCATCAGCGGCATCACGGCGCTGAGCCCGGCCCTGTCGGCGGCGAAGGACGTGGACAAGATCGCGTTCAGCGTGTACGAGCGGGGGGACTACAACGTGTACGTGGTGGACGACCCGGAGGTGTTGGCGGGGAAGCCGGTCTCCGCCGAGGCCCGGGGCGGTCAGTAAAGCTCACTGGCGAGTCCCGATGATCGCAATCCGATCCCCCGCGGGACTGATGGCGATCCGCGAGATGTCCACGATTCCCTGATCGGATAGATCGGCCACCTCACGCCACGCTGCGGTCGCGGTGTCCCACTGAAACAGGACCGACCCCCGGCCCATCACGGCGATGCCCTGGGGCGTCCACGCGTAGTCCTCTCTTCCCGGCAGCGTCCGGACGAGCTGTCTGATCTGCTGGGTGCGGAGGTCGAGTCGGTTGATCCACCACTCGTCCTCGTCGACCTTGTGGACAAAACTGATGGCAAGCTGCCCGGGAATCCTGTGGATCGAACGCCCGATGCCTTCCGCCATCACGTCGGCGCGCCCCGTGCGGGCGTCCGCCAGCTGGAGAGTCGGTGGGGATCCGAGGACGAACAGGGCTAGCAGGCGGTCGTTGCCCCAGGCGTGGTAGCCCACGGGCATGACATCTTCCAAGACCACTGCCGGGTTCCCGCCCTGCAAGTCGAAGCTCCACAGTCGTTGTGCGGAATCCGCCTCAACCCGGATGACGGAAAAGAACTCCCCTCCGGGCATCATAGTGGGTGAATACTCACTTTCCGGTGTATGGGTCACCTGGCTGCTCATCCCCGACGAGAAGTCGTATCGGAAGATGTCCGTCTGGCCGTCGGGCATGCCCGAGGTATAGAGAAGGAATGCGCCATCGGGGCTGAAGGAGGGTTGGTTGTCGTATCCGTCCCGGTCCGTGGCGTTGCGGAAGGCCGTCACCGCCAGTCGGCCGTTCTGTGTCGACAGACCGCCCACATAGATGTCCGTCCCTTGACGGGCGCTGGCCGGTGTCGCTCCGGCCGCCAGGACCAGCAACGCCCCTCCCACCGTCGATCTACTTCGCATCTGGATCTCCATCGTCTGGGGTGCTCTCACGCCGAAGTTCCTCTCGGGCAGCCGGTGTGGCAACCTCCGTCGCCACGGCGTAGGTTTAAAGCTTCACGTCCATAAACTAAAGAATTCTTCATATTCTATGCCCCTACTGAGGTTCGTGTCATGCGTGTACGGAATTGTTGGATCGCCCTCGGCTTCGCCATCGCGTTCGCTCCGGCCGCCGCCGCCCAGACGGCGTCGCGGGTGGAACTCTCGAGCCCCGCGGTGTCAGTAGCGGTGGGTGACGAAGTGCAGCTCTCCGCCAGGGTGTTCGACGCCGCGGGGAACCAGATCGACGTCCCCGTTCGCTTCTTCTCCGCCCAGCGCCGCGACCTTCCCATCTCGCGAGACGGCGTGCTGCAGCCGGTGAAGGGTGGGGAGTACGTGGTCTACGCCATGGTGACCACCGCCCGCAACGTGCGGGACAGCCTGGTGTTCATCGTGGAATACCCCGCCCTCGACGAGGTGGTGCTGGAGCCCACCGGCGAGCGGTTCTTCGTGGGCGCCGCGGTGCGGCATCACGCCACCGTGTACGACGTGAGCGGGGCGGAGCGGAGCGAGATGGGGGTCACCTGGGCGACGGACGATCAGGCGATCGCCTCGGTCGACCGGTTTGGCCGGCTGACGGCGCACCGGGAGGGCACGGTGACCCTCACGGCCCGGGCACAGGACGTGTCCGCCTCGCACCGGTATCGCGTCGTGGCCAATCCCGTCAGGACCCTGTCGCTCACGCTGGATCAGGACTCGGCCCGGACCGGCGACGTGATCCATGCCGCGGCCGTGGCTCTCGACGGCCGGGGTCAGCGGGTCGAGGACGTCCCGATCATGTTCAGCCTGGTGTCCAATCCCGACGACTCCATCGTGGGGCAGTACCCGTCCGCCGAGATCGACCAGCAGGGACGGTTCGTGGCACAGCACACAGGGGATTACACGATCATCGCGGTGGCGCCGGGGCACGTGGCCCACGGGACGGTTCAGATCACCAACCGATTCGCCTCGCAGCAGGTGCAGCTCGTGGGCCAGGCGGCGGTGCGCGACGTCAGCACGTCCGATCTCTGGATCTGGGAAGGTGTCGATGGACGGGACTACGCGATCACGGGAACCCACAACGCCAAGGGTGCGGCGTACTTCTGGGATGTGACGAATCCGGCGAGCCCCGAGATGATCGACAGTATCGTGGTGGACGCTCGGACGGTGAACGACGTGAAGATCTCCGAAGACGGACGTGTGGCGGTCATCTCCCGGGAAGGGGCCTCCAACCGGCGCAACGGCCTGGTGGTGCTGGACGTGTCGAATCCCCGCGACGTCAAGATGCACTCGGCGTTCGACGACGGCCTCACCGGCGGTGTCCACAACGTGTTCATCCACGACAACCACGTGTACGCCATCAACAACGGACGGCGGTTCGACGTCATCAACATCGCCGATCCGACGAACCCGCATCGCGTGGGCCGGTTCGAGCTGGAGACTCCGGGCCACGGCATCCACGACATCTGGATCGTCGACGGCATTGCCTACACGTCGAACTGGGGCGACGGCGTGGTGCTGATCGACGTGGGGAACGGGATCAAGGGAGGCAGCCCGTCGAACCCGGTGGAGATCGCCCGCTACAACGATTTCGATGGGGCGACCCACGCCGCATTCCCCTACAGAAGCCCCACCGGGAAGTTCTACGTGGTCATGGGCGACGAGCGGGGTGGACCCCGATTCGACGGACTCCAGCCGGGCACGCCGGGTCTCATGGCGGGCTACATGCACTTCGTCGACTTCACCGATCCGCTGAATCCGGAAGAGGTGGCCCGGTATGAGGTGCCCGAGGCCGGATCGCACAACATGTGGATCGAGGACGACAAGCTGTACGCGGCGTTCTACCAGGGGGGCATGCGGGTCGTCGACATCTCGGGCGAGCTGAAGGGCAACCTCTACCACCAGGGCCGGGAGGTCGCCCGCTACATGGCGTACGATCCCCAGGGCGTCGTCCCCAACTCGGTCATGACGTGGGGGGCGCAACCGTACAAGGGCAATCTCTTCTTTGCCGAGTACAACAGCGGTCTCTGGGCGATCAAGCTGCTGCCACAGCAGCAGAGGCTCACCCAGTAATGCGGGGCGTGTGGTGCGCCGCGCTGCTCGTTGGCGGGGTGGCGCTCGCGTCACCATGGCAGTCCCGGACGCCGGCCTACCTCTTCTACGTGGCGTCGGAGTCCGAGGACGAGGTGGCCCTCATGCGGTTCGTGCCGGATGCGGGACTTTCTGTCGACAAGGTGATTGTGGTGGGTACCCTCCCGGCGGAGATCGAGGGTCCCCACGGCCTGTACGTGGATCCGGACGGGTCGCATTGGTACCTCACCATGGGCCACGGTTTCCCGTTCGGATCGCTCTGGAAATACGAGACCGGCTCGGACACGGCGGTGGGACGCATCGAGTTGGGGCTCTTCCCGTCGACGGTGTCGGTGCCGCCTGTGGGTGGACTGGCGTTCGCGGTGAACTCGAACTTCTACGGGGATCCCGAGCCGAGCACCGTCTCCATCATCGATCTCGAGAGCATGATCGAGATCGAGCGGGCCGAGACCTGCACCATGCCCCACGGATCGCGGTTCAGTCCCGACGGGTTGCAGCACTACTCGACGTGCATGATGGACGACCAACTGGTCGAGTTGGACGTGGCCCGGTTGGAGGTGGCGCGGCGCCTCGATGTGTCGCCGGCCCCGGGATCCGGGGCCGTGTGCTCCCCCACCTGGGTGATGCCCGCGGCGAACGGCGACTATGTGTACGTCGCGTGCAACAAGAGCCACGAGCTGGTGGAGGTGTCCGTCGACGACTGGACGGTCACGCGGAGGATGCCGGCGCCCACGGCACCGTACAACATCGCGCTCACGCCCGACGACGAGAAGATCATCGTGACGCAGAAGGGGAGTGCCGAGGTGAGCGTGTGGGAACGGCGCACCGGGAAACGGCTGGCGTTGGTGTCCAGCGCTCGTAAGGTGACACACGGCGTTGCCGTGTCACCGGACGGCCGGTTTGCGTTCGTCTCGGTGGAGGGCATCGGAGGAGAGCGTGGCGCGGTCGACGTCATCGATCTGGTGAGCCTGCGTCTCGTGGCGAGCGCGGACGTCGGGAAGCAGGCCGGTGGGATCGCGTTTTGGAAGATGGTTGAGTAATGTCCTGGCATGGCTAGTTCCTCATTTGACGTCACCACCGGCGCCGATCTCCAAGAAGTCGACAACGCCGTCAACCAGGCGATGAAAGAGGTGCACCAGCGGTACGACTTCAAGGGAACCAAGTGCACCATCGACTTCGACCGCCCCCACGCCCAGCTCAAGCTCGAGGCCGACGACGACTTTCGCATGAAGTCGCTGTTCGACATCCTGCAGGGCAAACTCGTCAAACGACATGTCCCCGTGAAGAATCTCGTCATCGGGGAGAATGAGGAGGCGGCCGGCGGCCGCGTCCGCAAGGAGATTACCCTCACCCAGTCCATTCCGGCGGAGACGGCCCGCGAGATGGTCAAAGCGGTGAAGGGCCGGAAGATGAAGAAGGTTCAGGTCGCCATCCAGGGCGACCAGCTCAGGGTGTCGAGCCCCTCGAAGGACGCTCTCCAGGAAGTGATGGGGTTCCTGCGGGAAGGGGACTGGGGGATCGAGCTGAACTTCGGTAACTACCGCTAGTCGTCCAACACCGAAACGCAAAACCCGCGGAGGGGGCCAGGCCCCTCCGCGGGTCTTGTCGTGCACCCTCTTGTCACATCAACGATTGCGGTAATCCGCCCACGACCGGGTTGCCGGGCGGCATGCCGGCCACTGCATCTGCTGGTCACCGCGAGTGGGCATGACATCGCGGCGCGTCCGAGGCACCCGCTCGGGGTCCTCCGACGCCAGGTACACCAACATCGCGGTCAACGTCGCGTTGTTCTTCAAGTCGTCCATCCAGACCTTGTCGAACGTGTCACGCTGCGTGTGCCACGTGTAGCCGTAATTCCAGCTGAGGGCCCCCAGGCTGAAGGCCGGCGCACCGGAACAGATGAACGCCGCATGATCGCTCCCGCCGCCTGACGGCGTACCGGGGAAGCTGAACGTGATATGGCTCGTGATGTCGCTGGGGATCATGGACAGCCATCGGGCGAAGTTCCCCGACGCTTGGGTCAATCCCATGCTCGTGATGCGAGAGATCCGACCCGTGCCGTTGTCCTGGTTGAACGCCGCCTGCAATCCTTCGACGATCTCCGGATGGTCCTCCGCGAAGGCCCGGGAGCCGTTGAGCCCCTGCTCCTCACTGTTCCAGTGCCCCACCACGATGCTGCGCCTCGGGTTGGGGTACACGTTGCTCAGGATGCGCATGGCCTCCAGCATCGTGACCGTGCCCGTGCCGTTGTCCGTCGCGCCGGAGCCACCGTCCCAGGAGTCGAAATGGGCCGAGAGCAACACGTACTCGTCGGGGAGCTCGCTCCCGCGAATCATGGCGACGGTGTTGTAGATGGGGTGCTCGCCCTGGAACTCCGCGTCCGCCATCACCTCGAGCACCGGACCCTGGCCGTTTTCGGCGAGCCGGTATACGAGTCCGTAGTCTTCACAACTCAGATCCACGGTGGGAATCCCCTCGGTGTTGGCGCTGAAGACGCGCCGGACGCCCCACCCGTTGGACCAGGAGGAGCTGATCACACCGGCAGCACCGGCCGCTTCGAGCCGCTGGGCGAGGGCGCTCCCCCCGCCGCGGCCCTGGAAACCCATGGCGGCGAGGCGTTGACTGAACGCCTGCGTTGCGGCCTGCCGCTCTTCCATGAACCGTTCGAGTGAAGCCTCGGTGGACCACTGCGCCAGGTCGTCGTTGGGTCGGCAGGTGGGCTGGGGGAAGGAGATGGCGACGAACTTGCCCCGAACGTCGGAGAGCCACGAGGCGAACTGCTGTTCGTTGGTCGCCTCCGGCAGGACGACGAGATCCCCCCGCACGGTGCGCCCGTTGGTCCCCGGACTCCAGGCGAGCATCATGCCCTCCAGGGAGCGGACTCGTGGCTCGACCAGGTCGATATGGGTCACGCCGCGGCGCCACCGCAACCAGGTGCCGTATTGCTCGTTCTCGGCGCTCACGCCCCAACTCCGATACATGTTCACCAGCCAGTGATTGCCGGCTTCCATTTCGGGAGAACCGGTGAGTCGCGGCCCGATGGAGTCGAGGAGGGCTTGGGTGAGACGGTAGGCGTGGGAGTTCTCCATGCCCTCGGCCCAGATGCGCTGTAGGACGGGATTGGTATTCGTGAACTGCTGGGCTTGCGTGGTGATGGGAGCTGCGATCGCCGCCGCCGCCATGAGTGGGAGCAGACTGCGCCTCATTTCTTGTTACCTCCGGGTATGCGAATGAGAGACGGGCGCTGCGGACCTTGGGTGGAGTTTAGGGGCGGTCCTCTGGGAAGTCCAGCAGACCGCCCCTGTCCCTCCCGCGGTGGGCGGGCGGTCCTACTGCACTGGGGCCAGGGGTCGGCGGATCCCCACCCCCGGGAACACCCCGTCGATGAGCTGCTCGTCCCGCACCACGAACGTCCCGTTGACCAGCACGTGGACGATGCCCTCCGAATACTGTGCGGGCTCGGCGTAGGTGGCCCGGTCGATGACGCGGTCGGGATCGAACACGGTGATGTCCGCGTCAGCGCCCACCCGGAGGCGTCCCTTGTTCCGCATCTGGGGCACCGCGCGCTCCAGCCGGCGGGCCGGCATCAGCGACATCTTGCGCAACGCTTCCATGAGGGGGATGGCGCTCTGCTCCCGAACGTAGCGTCCCAACACCCGTGCGTAGGTGCCGGCCCCCCTGGGGTGGGCCCGGCCCCCGATGTAGGGCACGCCGTCGCTGGCGATCATCACGAGCGGGTGCGCCACCGCGTAGTCCACCATGTCCTGGGGAATGATGTGCACGATGATGGGACCGCCTTGTGCCCGAAACCGGTGGAAGGTCTCCTCGGTCAGCCGTTCTCCCGTGGCGACCCACTCGATGTCATCGTAGTCTCCTCCCGTCCGATCACGCCAACCGGGATCGAAGAGCGCCGCTCGGATGTTGGTGGACCCCGCGGTGTACGGGTAGACCTCGGTGGAGATGTCGATCCCCTGGCGTTGGGCTCCTGCGATCATATCGAGGACCAACGGCACCTCCCCGAGGCTGCTGCTTCCCACGTGCACCATGTGGACGGAGGCACCGGTGACGGCGGCATTGGCGATGAGCTCTTGCACCGCCTCGACCGAGCCGCCGGGCTCGACCCGTCCGAAGCCGCGCGTGTGCACGAAGTTGGTGACGTCGTGCTCGGCGGCGATCTCGAACATCGAGAGAATCTCTTCGCGGCGGGCCCCCGGGACGTATTGAATGCCGAAACCGATGCCCAGAGCCCCCTCGTCGAGACCGCTGCGGATCAATGCGCCCATCCGGCGCATGGCGTCGGCGGAGGCGGCGCCGTATACGGAGGCAGGTCCCTCCGGTGTGGTGTCGGTGAGGATGCGGTACCGGGCTCCACCGTGACTCACAGTGGAGCCGTAGTTCACGATCGCCCGCCCTGTGCGGACGTCGTAGAAGCTGGAGACGTTTGCGGTCCCGCCCTCGAGCTCCAGCGCCGTCGTGACGCCATCGTGTGCCTGGAACCGGCTGCTGACGGAGTCCTGTCCGTGGGCGTGCAGGTCGATGAACCCCGGTGCCACGACGAGTCCGGCCACAGGTACCATGGTGTGGCCGGACAGCGGCTGCGCCGAGATCGCGGCGATGCGCCCGGCAATGATCCCCACATTCCGCACGGCATCCATCCCGGACTCCGGGTCCATGACCCGGCCTCCCACGAGGACGATGTCGAACGTTTGGCCTTGCTGCGCCATGGCGTGGGGAACGACAACCGCGAGTGAGGCGGCCAGGCCTGCGATGCCCAGGAATGAGCGCATGAGGATTCCTCGTTTGGGGTTTGTTCCCGACTGAGGTAGGTTGCCATCGGTGACGCCGTTGCGGAAGAGCGCGGCTCAAGGAGAGACGCAACGTGAGCAAACAACCGGAAACCTCCTCACCCCCCGAAACCGTGCGGCTCGACAAGTGGCTCTGGGCCGCGCGGTTCTACAAGACCCGGGCCCTCGCGGTGGAAGCCATCAGCGGCGGCAAGGTGCAGCTCAACGGTGCTCGGGCCAAGCGCTCCAAGTCGATCCACGCCGGGGACCGTATCCGTGTTCGGAAGGGGCAATACGAGCATCAGGTCACGGTGCTCGTTCCCGCAGGGCGTCGCGGATCCGCCAAGGACGCGGCGTTGCTGTACGAGGAGAGTGAGGAGAGCCGACTCGCCCGGGAGCGGTTGGTGGAGCAACACCGCGTGGCAGCCAGGGCGTTTCCGACGACCAAGGGACGGCCGACGAAAAAGGAGCGGCGGAATATCGATCGGCTGAAGCGGTGGGACTAGCGCGGCCCGCGCCGCATCTTGCCAAGAGCGTCTTCCGTTTCCGGTGATACGAGGAGATTGTCGGCGATTTCCGCAATCTCCTCGGCTCCCCGCCACGCCGCTTCGAGCACACGGAGGTCGCCCTCGAAGGCCCCGCGCTCGGCCTCCTCGTGGGCGGCCATCTCCATTGCCAGTCGGATGTGGGCGGGAAGGAGCCGCATCGTGTCCCGGGACATGGAATCGTGGGTGCGGGATGTGCGCTGGAAGAATTCCGCCGGAGTTCCCGCCTCCTCGATTGCCCCAACTGCTTGGTCTACGGTGCGCTTCGAGCCCCCGATGCGATTGACTCGGGGCAAGATCTCAAACAGTGCCCGCATGGCGTCTTCACCGCGAAGCAACGTCGATCCGCCCATGTGTGACAGCCGCACGCCCCAATCCGCATCCACCGGTCCCGTTTCGAGATGGGTCTTGTCGAGGTCCTTGCGGTTCACGAGCAGCACGGTGCCGTCCTCGGTGCGGACGTTCGCAATGACCCGTCGGCCACCCAATACCTTCGACCAGAATGCGATGTCGAGGAAGCCCATGGCCAGCATGCCGCCGGTGGCAATGGCACCACCCACCGCCGCGACGCCCACGGCCGTGCCAACGAGCATCGCCCGTCGTCGCCGCAGGCCGAACTGTCTGCCGTAGCGCCACGCGGCAAACTCCGGCCGTTGGGGCCGGCCGATCCGCACGAGTCGCAGTCCTTCGGCCAGCTCGGCGAGGCCGATGTTCTCCGTGGAGACGCGGCGGGTGGTGCCGGCGAAGAGCCGCTCGCACGACTCGATCGCTTCCCAGCGCTCCTCCAGTGGCGACAGGTTCCATCGCTTGCAGCGCTTGCAGATGACCCACAGGCGACCCTTGGCGGCATCGAACGCCAGACGCCGTCCAATTGGGAATTGCTCCACTGAGTTGTTGGAGCCGAGCGGGCGGTGGCAGAACAGGCAGGTTGTGTACACGAGATGGACGGGTCAGGCGTCCGCGCGCCGCATCTCCTCTAGACGATCGAAGACGCGCTGTTTGAGCCCCTCTGGCAGCGGCACGTCTTGGAGCTTTTGCCGGACCGCCGTGAAGACTGCGTCCTCGAAGACGTACTCGCTCTCACAGACATCGCACACCTTGAGGTGCTTGCGCACCAGCGCCATCTCGTCCTGGTTCAGCTCCCGGTCGAGATAGTCGTCCAGCCGGCGGAACGTCTCCTCACAGGTCAGACGGTCGATCTTCGTCACGGCGACGGCTCGGGATGGGGCACCAGACCGTAATCCTCGGCGAGGTGCCACAACTTCTTTTGCAGGAGTTTTCGGCCGCGGTGGAGGCGAGACCGGACGGTTCCCACCGGAACGTCCAGCACCTCGGCGATGTCGTGATACGACATGTCTTGCGTGAAGTACAGCGTCGCGGCTTCCCGGAATTCCATCGGCAACTCGCTCAATGCCGCTGCGACCTGCTCGGCGTCGAGACGTTCGACGACGAACTTTGCCGGTTCACTCGTCTGCGCCGCCAGTCCCGACTCGCGGCTCTTGGTGTACATGTACAGCTCGGGCGCGTCTTCCAGCTCAACGGTCTTGACCTCGCGCTGCTTCTTGCGGTAGGTGGAAATGAACCGGTTCCGCATGATGGTGAAGAACCAGGCCTTGAAGTTCGTGCCCGGCTCGAACCCCTCGAACCCTTTGTACGCAAGCAGCGCTGCTTCTTGAACCAGCTCCTCGGCGTCCGCCTCATTGCGGGTGAGGTGGTAGGCCGTGCGGTACGCCGGCTCCAGGATGGACTCCAGCAGCGACTTGAAATCGGTTTGCGTCATCGAGGCTCTCAGCGGCGGTACCAGCCGAAAGGTGACGGCCCGATGACGAGGAGTCCAGTGCCGATGGGAGCAACCCGCTCTAGGTGACGAACGACTTGTCGGACGGGTGAGTTCCCAGGGGTCCGGCGGCGTTATCCAACCGCCCGGGCCCGCTCGGTCTCGGTGTCGGTGATGCCGCCGAACCGTCGCTCTCGGCCGCGGAAATCGGCCAGGGCCTCGGCGAGATGCTCGCGGCGGAACGCGGGCCACGCGATTGGTGAGAAAAAGAACTCGGTGTAGGCGACCTCCCAGAGCAGGAAGTCGGAGAGGCGCCTTTCGCCGGCGGTTCGAACGAGGAGATCCGGGAGGGCGACCCCCTGCGTGACGGCGTCGTTGATACGCTGCTCGGTCATCTCGCGGGGTGCCAGGCGCCCCTCGGCGACCATCTGCGCCAGGGTCCGGGTCGCGTCGGCGATCGCCGTGCGTCCGCTATAATCGATGGCGAGGCGCAGGTGGAGCTTGGTTCCGTCGGCGCTGTCCCGCTCGAGCTGCTCCAGGGCGTTGAGGGCCGAGGCCGGTATGCGGTCGCGGCGGCCCACGGCGGTGACCCGCACGCCGTTGGCAATGAGCTCGTCGCGTTCCCTGACGCAGTAGCGACGCAGGAGCCAGAACAGCCGTCCCACCTCCATGGCCGGACGTTTCCAGTTGTCGGCGGAGAACGCGTAGAGGGTCAGCACGTCGATGCCGAGTTGGGGTGCCGCCCGCACCACGTCGCGGACGCTCTCGACGCCGGCGATGTGGCCGCGCCAGCGCGGCATGCCCTGGGAACGGGCCCACCGGCCGTTCCCATCCATGATGATGGCCACGTGCAGTCCGCTCATTCCCGTTCCAAGGCGTTGCGGGTCATGCTGAGGATCGACTCCATCTGCCGCAGGTACGCCTCGAGGGCGCGACGCCCCTTCGGCGTGAGGCGGTATTCGGTCCGCGGTTTTCTGTCCTCGAAGCCCTTGGTGACCTTGATGTACCCGGCCTCCTCGAGGCGGCGGGCATGCACGCTCAAGTTGCCGTCGGTGGTCTTGAGGACCGCCTTCAGCTCTGCGAAGGTCTGTCGGTCGTTCGCCGCCAAGGCGGACACGATGCCGAGGCGCCGGCGCTCGTGGATGACCTGGTCGAGACCGTCGAGAACCGAATCAGCCGCCATGCTGCTGCACGATGTAGAATCCAAAACCGATGTGGGCGCCGCCGAAACCTACGGCGAGGAGGGTGAGCCCCAGGTCCGCTCGTAGGAGGGCGATCGCCCCGAGGGCCAGCATGGTCAGGCCCATCCAGCGCACGGCCCGCACCGAAAAGGTGCCGCTGGCAGTCACGCCGGCCCCGTACAGGGCGAGCCACGTGCCCGGCAAGAGGTGGCTGGCGCCCTGGACCGTGATGGCCTGCGTCAGGAAAGCCCCGGCCACCAGGGCGGGGGCGAGGCCCCATACCATCTTGCGCAGCGACCCGGTCCACAACGGTACCTCGAGCCGTCGCGCCTTGGTGGCGTTGGCCAGGGCCGCTACCGCGAGCGCCACCAACGCCGTCGGGATCCACACCATCAGCAGCGCCGGTGTGCCTGCCGCCCAGGTCAGCCAGGAGGCGATGAGCCCGATGCCCCCCACGCCTACCAGTCCCCAGCCCGAAACCGCCGTGAAGGTGGAAGCAGACTCCATGGTCTGACGGATGTACGCGAGGGTCTCTTCGGCCTGCTCGCGGGCTGGATGGGTCGGTGTCGACACGGGCTGTCCTCCGGTGGATGACACAAAGCACTTTGTAGCATAAAGTAGGTCGAAACGGGCTCCCCGCAAGGGTTTGCGGCCCCAAGGGCTGCCCGGGGCCTTGAGCCGGCGGACGGAGGGGTGTAGAATCCTGCCGATTATCAACCATGGTGTGCCATGACACTGTTGTCGCTCGAGGCCGTTTCGAAGGAGTTTCACGGCATCAAGGCGGTCGATCAGGTTTCCTTTGACATCGATCGCGGGCAGGTCGTAGGGTTTTTGGGGCCGAACGGTGCGGGGAAGTCGACCACGATGCGGATGATCACGCAGTTCTACGACCCGGACCACGGGGAGATTCGCCTCGACGGGGTCGTCCTGGGGGAGGATCCCCTGGCTGCCAAGCGCCGCATCGGCTACCTGCCGGAGAACAATCCACTCTACACCGAGATGCTGGTCACCGACTACCTGGCCTTCGTCGCCCGGCTCAGAGAGATCACGGGCCAGGAGGCCACCAGCGCCATCGACGAGGCTGTGGCGGCCACGGGTATCGAGGAGGTGTACTATCGACCCATCGGCGAGCTCTCCAAGGGGTTCCGGCAACGCGTGGGGCTGGCCCAGGCCATCCTGCACCGTCCCGACCTCCTGGTGCTGGACGAGCCCACGGAGGGTCTCGACCCCGGCCAGCGACTGGAGATTCGCCGCCTGATCGGCCACCTGGGGCAGGATCGCACGGTCCTGCTCTCGACCCACGTGCTCTCCGAGGTCCGCGATACCTGTTCGCGTCTCCTGATCATCAATAAGGGAGCGATCATCGCCGATGGCTCGGTGGGAGAGCTGGCCGCCCAGGCCAGCGGATCGGTGCGTGTCCTGGTGGAGATCGACGGGCAACAGGTCGAGGAAGCAATCGGAGGACTCGCGGGCGTGCAGGAAGTGGTCCAGCGACAGGCGTCGGGCGACAGCCGCACGGCGCTGGTGATCACCGCGGCCGAGGGGCGGGATATGCGGCCCGAGATCTTCGGGCTGGCCCGGGATCGTGGCTGGACGTTGTACGAGCTGCACCAGGAGGCCCGGAGTCTGGAGGATCTCTTCCTCCAGCTGACGGAAGACACGCCCAACGGGGCTCCGGCGGAAGTGTCTCAGGACGAAGGCGGTGCACAGTGAAAGCCATCTGGACCATCGCCCGCCGTGAGCTCAGGACGATGTTCGACCAGCCGATGGGATACATCCTGTTGGTGGTCTTCATCGTGATCAACGACTTCTTGTTCTTCCGGCAGATCTACCTCTATCGCGTGGCATCACTGAGACCGATGCTGGACCTGCTGCCGTGGATGTTCTTGTTCTTTGTCCCGGCGGTCACGATGCGGTCGTTCGCCGAGGACATCCGGACGGGGACGCTGGAGGTCGTGCTGGCCCAGCCCATCACCGAAGTCCAGCTCCTGCTCGGCAAGTTCCTGGGGCAGACGCTCTTCGTATGGTTCGCGCTGGCGTTGACGCTCCCCATCCCCGTCGGACTGTCGCTGGGAGCCGATCTGCACGCAGGCGTGATCATTGCCCAGTACGTGGGCGCGGCGCTGTTGGCTGTCTCCTTCACCGCGGTGGGCGTGTGGACGTCCAACTTGACGAAGCATCAAATCACGGCGTTCGTGATCGGCGTGGCCGTGATGTTCCTCCTGATTCTCGTCGGGCTCGACCCCGTGTTGGTCGGCCTCCCACCGGCCCTCAATGCCATTGCCGGGCGCCTGGGCGTCATTTCCCACTTCCGCGACATCGCCAGGGGAGTGATCGATCTACGGGACGCTATCTACTTCATCACGGTGGCAGCGATCTTCGTGTCGCTGGCGTACCTCGCGTTGATGGGATTGAAGCTCAGCCACAAGGGTGAGGCATTGCGGCGGTTGCGCACCGCCACCGCCCTGGTCGTGGTGGGGTTGGTGGTGGTCAATCTCTTCGGACGTCACATCCGCGGCCGGTTGGATCTCACGCCGGGACGGGCGTACACGTTGTCGCCCGCGACCCGCGACCTCGTCGGCAACCTCAACGACATCGTGACGCTGAAGCTCTTCGTGTCGGATGAGCTGCCACCGGAGGTGGCGATGCTGCAGCGCGACCTCGACGACCTGATGCGGGACTACCGCAACGCCGGGAACGGCATGCTCCGTGTCGTGGTGCAGAATCCTTCCAGCGATTCCACCGCGGCGGACGATGCGCGGTCGTTGGGCGTACCACCCGTCCAGTTCAACGTCGTGGGCGAATCCGAGCTCACGGTGCGGGAGGGGTATTTGGGCATCGCCATTCAATTCGCAGATCAGTCGGAGACGATTCCCTTTGTACGGCAGACATCTGATCTGGAGTACCGACTGTCGTCGTACATTCGCGGCATGACCCGCGAGGACCGATCGACCGTTGGTCTTTACGCAGCGCCGCCCCCCCAACAGGCGCAGGGACAGCCGGGCCCGACGTACAACGCGTTTCGCCAGTCGTTAGGGCAGACGTACGACGTCCGCATACTGACGTTGCCGGCGGACAGTCAACCGGATGACGAGATCGATGTGTTGGTGCTCGCCGGCGCCCCCGATTCGTTGCCGGCGGATCAGATGGATCGCCTTCGCGCCTTCCTGGATCGGGGAGGGAGCGCGTTGGTGCTCGGCCACGGCATGATGCCACCGGGGCAGCAGGAGTTCGTCTTTCCCAGGGACGTGTTGTGGAATGACCTGTTGGCGCCCTACGGGGTGTCGATCCAGTCGGACATGGTGTACGACCTGTACTCCAACCAGCAGGCGCAGGTGCCCACGCAGTTCGGGATGATGATCGCACCGTACCCCCTGTGGGTCAGGGGCATCAGCACCGGGACCGCACCCGTCAACGCCGACGTGGAAACACTGTTCATGCCGTGGACCAGCTCGCTGGACACGACAGGAGCGGCGCCGGGAACCGTCACGCCGCTGTTCGTGACGACCCAGGGCGCGGGGATCGACACCACGGTGGCGATGCTCGCCCCCCGGCGGCAGTTCCAGCAGGTCGGCTTGGAAGAGCGGCTCCTGGTGGCGATGGTGAATCCAGGCGCCGCCGAATCCGCCTCCGGCTCGCAGGGGCGGATAGTGGTCGCAGGCAACGTCAACATGCTGCGAGACAACTTCCTCTCCGGTAATCCTGCCAACCTCGCCTTCGGTCTCAACGCCGTGGACTGGCTGGCACAGGACGAGGCACTGATCGGCATTCGCGCGAAGAACCGTCAACCACCCGCTCTCGTCTTTTCGAGCAACGGCCTCCGGGACTTCGTGAAGCACGGCAACGTGATCGGGGTACCGCTCCTCCTCATCATCCTCGCCGTGGTGCGGTTGATCAAACGAAATCAACTGACCCGGCGCAAATACCAACGAGCCACGGCCGAAGAGGTGGCGGCATGAGCGCCGACCGTCTGAAGCAGATCGTCATAGGCCTCGTCGCCCTGATCTTCCTGTGGGGCGCCGTCGAGATCCTCCGAGGCGGGTTCGACGAGGCCACGACCGATTTCGAGCTTCCGGCCGTGGCGGCCGACGACGCCGATACCGTCATGTTCGTGCGGGCTGCGGATACGGTCATCCTCGCCAAGGTGGACGGTGATTGGCGGGTCAACGGGTACAGGGCGTCGGCTGGGGGGGTGACTGATTTCTTCGGCGTGCTTGCCGACGCACCGGCGGGACAGCTGGTGGCGCAGAATGCCGGGACGCACGCACGTCTCGAGATCGAGGACGGTGTGGCCCGCGGGCTCCGGGTGCTCGGGGGAGGCGAGACCTTGTTGAACGTCCTCCTGGGCAAGCGTGCCCCCGGATTTCAGGATTCGTACTTCCGACACCCCGGAGAGGACAACGTGTACTCCGTGCGGACCCGCCTGGCGACCTATGTCGACCGAAGATTGGATGATTGGCGGGATCGCACCGTGGCGCGGATTCCCACCGCGGACGTGTCGTCAGTGGAGGTTCACGCCGGCCGTGAGACGTACGTGCTGCAGCGGGAAGGCGACACCTGGCTCCTCGCGGGGGGAGGGTCCCCCGATTCCGCCGTGGTGGCCCGTCTGCTGGACCAGTACGGAACCCTCGACGCAACGGGATTCTACGGGGCGGGTGAGGACAGCGTCCCCACCTTCGTGGCCCCGGAACGCCGCACCGTCCTGCGGTCGGCCGACGGCGACACGCTGCTGGAGTTGGCCTTCGACTCAACCGCGGCAGGCTACTGGGTGCGAAAGACCGGTGATTCCACCGTCTACCAGATCAGTAACTTCGTCGTGGACCGGCTCGCCCCTCGCGACAGCGTCGTGCGCGGTCGCTAAGCGGCCCGCGTCACCTAGTGGTGACGATGATTACCCCTCCCCCGAACCCTGTGCCGAACCGAATCGTGGCGTCGGTGGCATTCAGATAGCGAATCTCGATGACGCTCTGCAGTTGGATGCGGTCGAGACCATTCGGGCTGTCACTCCAACGAGTGCTGTTGCGGTAGATAATCGGGGGCCCGGCGTTCCCCCGGGGGGTCAGCCAAGCGGATCGGAGCCGGCGCACCGCGTCGAACGCAGTGGAGAGGTTCATACCTTCCCACTCGGCGGCCTCGATCCGGTTGCGATCGCGCCTGGTCGAGGTCCCGGGTTGGCCGGACGAGGCGCATGCCCCCACGAGGACCACTATCGCGAGCACGGAAATCAGACGATGACGATGCATGGTTTCCTCCATACGGTGATGCGGCGCCGTTCACCGGGTGGCCGGTGTCGGCCCGGCGGGATCCGGCGCGGATGTTCGATCGTCCGACCATAATGGGCGCGCGGCTCATCACGATCAAGCGGCGTCCAGAATATGGCGCGCACGGCGAAACACCGCATGCCACATGGCCCGGGTGAGTCGCCCCGTGTGGGTGTTCTGACGCGAGGGGTGATAGGAACACAGTAAGATGGTACCGTCGGGCATGGTCGCCTCGGCGGCATGGCCGAAACGGGGCCGGTCCCGGGGGGCGAGGTCGGTCCACCAGCCAGACGCCTTGAGCCAGGATTCGTAGCCGATTCTCCCCAGGGGAACCACCAGCCGGATATGGGGCAGCAACCCCAGTTCGGCCTGCAGGAAGGGGTGGCATTTGGCCATTTCGTCCGCGCGGGGCTTGTTCTGCGGCGGCGCGCATCGCGCCGCGGCCGTGATGTAGCAGTCGAGGAGCTCGAGGCCGTCCGTCCGGGAGACGGAGTCGGGTTGGCTGGCAAACCCGAACTCGTGCAACGCCCCGTACAGCCAGTCGCCGGACGAGTCGCCGGTAAACATGCGGCCGGTGCGGTTGGCGCCGTGGGCGGCAGGCGCCAGTCCGACGATGAGCATGCGGGCCATGGGGTCGCCGAACCCGGGAACGGGCTTTCCCCAGTACGTCCATTCACGGAATTCTCGTTTTTTGGACTCAGCCACGGTGCGGCGGTGATCCACCAGACGTGGGCACCGGGTGCAGCGGATCACCGAGCGGTGGACCTGATCCAGGCTGTTCCAGCGGGAAACGCGGTGGCGTGCCATCCAGTATTGGGCCGGCGCCGAGGCGTCTAGCGGGAGGGGAGGCAGGGCAATGGGCCCTGCCTCAGATGTCCAGGTTCTTCACGTACTCGGCGTTTTCCTCGATGAACGCCCGTCGGGGTTCCACCTCGTCGCCCATCAGCTTCTCGAATAGCTGTGACGCGTTGAATGCCTCCTCGATCTCCACCCGGAGGATGGTGCGCGACTTGGGATCCATGGTGGTCTTCCACAGCTGCTCGGGGTTCATCTCGCCGAGACCTTTGTATCGCTGAATTGCCACCTTGCCCTTTCCGCTGCCGTTGGAAAGCCGCTTGGTGTAGGCCTCGCGCTCGTCCTCGTTGTAGGCGTAGTACTCCTCTTTTCCCTTTGCGACCCGGTACAGAGGAGGTTGAGCGATGTAGACGTAACCGGCCTCGATGAGCGGCCGCATCTGTGAATAGAAGAAAGTGAGAAGGAGCGTGCGGATATGCGCGCCGTCCACGTCCGCGTCGGTCATGATGATGATCTTGTGGTAGCGCGCATCGTCCAGCTTGAAATCGTCTCCTCCCACCCCCGTACCGATGGCCGTGACCATCGCCCGGATCTCTGCGTTGGACAGGATCTTGTCGATGCGCGATTTCTGCACGTTGAGAATCTTGCCTCGCAACGGAAGGATGGCTTGGTACCCGCGATCCCGTCCCTGCTTTGCGGAGCCTCCCGCGCTGTCCCCCTCAACGATGTAGAGCTCACCCATGGACGGGTCTGATACGGAGCAGTCGGCGAGTTTTCCGGGCAAGACACCGCTTTCCAGGGCGCTCTTTTTGCGCACCAACTCCCGGGCCTTCTTGGCGGCCTCCCGGGCCCTTGCGGCGCTCGCTGCCTTGTCAATGACGGCCTTCGCGACGCTGGGGTGCTCGTGCATGAAGTTGCCGAGGTGCTCATACACGACGGTCTTCACAATGCTCTCGACTTCACTGTTCCCAAGCTTGGTCTTGGTCTGCCCTTCGAACTGCGGTTCCCGCACCTTGACGTGGATGACGGCGGTGAGGCCTTCTCGACAGTCGTCACCGGTCAGGGAAAAGTTCTCCTTCTTGAGCGATCCCCGAACCTTCACTACCTCGTTGATGGCACGGGTCAGTGCCGATCGGAACCCGGTGAGATGGGTTCCCCCCTCGTGGGTGTTGATGTTGTTGACGAAAGAAAAGGTGTTCTCCGAGAAGCCGTCACTATATTGCATGGCGATGTCGATTTCGACTTCGTCCTTGACCGTGACGACGCTGATCGGTTTGGGGTGGAGCGGCTTGCGGTTCCCGCCGAGGAATGTGACGAACTCCGGCAAGCCCTTCTTGAACAAGAACGTCTCCTCGCGCGACTGCCCACCTCGGTTGTCCTTGATGCTCAGACCGATGCCGGCGTTGAGGTAGGCCAATTCACGCAGCCGGTTTGCGAGCGTATCGAAATCGTAGCGGGTTTCGGTGAAGATCTCCGTGTCGGGCTTGAAAGTGATTGTGGTCCCTGTCTTCTTCGTCTTGTCCAGGACCTCGATCTGCTGGATGGTGCTGCCCCGCTCGAAGGCCATGTGGTGCTCTTTACCATCGCGCTGCACCCACACGTCGAGCTTCTCCGACAGGGCGTTCACGACCGACACGCCCACGCCGTGCAATCCCCCGGACACCTTGTAGGTGCTCTTGTCGAATTTGCCGCCGGCATGGAGCATCGTCATGGCGATCTCGAGGCCGGGTTTCTTCTCCGTCTTGTGGAGGTCGACAGGGATGCCGCGTCCGTTGTCCACGACGGTGACCGAATCGTCCGCGTTGATCGTCAGGTCGATCTTCGTGCAGTATCCTGCCAACGCTTCGTCGATCGAGTTGTCGACCACCTCGTATACGAGGTGATGGAGCCCGCGCGAGGAGGTCGAGCCGATGTACATGCTCGGCCGCTTGCGCACGGCTTCCAAGCCCTTCAGGACTTGGATGGAGTCGGAGCTGTACTGGGCCTTCCCGGCCGGCTCGCTCTTCGGATTGCCTTTCTTCGCCATTCACTCCTCTTTCATCTGTCGGCTGCCAATCGTTGACACCCGTCGTGGCTCCCGCACTCCTCGGTATCGAAGTGACGGAGCGTTCAATCGTCCTCGAAAGACCCCAGCATCCAGTGTATCCGCTTGATCGATTTTCCCCTTTGTCCCAGTTGCCTGACGATCGTCGGGGACATGAGCTGCAGCTCCTGCATCCAGGCTGCGGACCGCACACGAACGCGGAGCGTGCCGTCCTTCGCCACGGAGTCCGGCTCCGTCACGTTGGCAACCTGTTCTCCCACGATATCCACCCACTCATTCACGACGCTGGCCTGGCGCACGCGTCGGATCAGACCGTGCCGGCCGAAGTACGCCTTCAGCGTTTCACCGATCGTGGACGGGTGCTTACCGCTCAAGCCGACCTCCCATCATGGTCCAGCGCGGCCGCTCGAAGAGCTCCGGCGGGACCTCCGAGTCGCGGGGCGCGACGACGATTGCCTGTCCCGGCAACGTGTCGCGAATCAACCTCAAGAGGTTGGCCTGCCTCGTGTCGTCCAACTCGACGAAGACGTCATCGTACAACCCAATCGGTACTTGGCCGGTCGCTTCGGCCAACGTTTCGGCCTCGATCAGCCTCAGGGCAATCGCCGCGGTGCGCTGCTGGCCCGCCGATCCGTAGGTCCGGAGGCTGTGATCGCCGATGGACAATCGCAGGTCGTCCCGATGGGGACCCACCGTGGTGGCCCCGCGATGCAGATCGCGATCGATCGTCGTGGCCAACAACTCCTGAAGGTCCGGAGCTTCGTCATCGGCGCCCGCGGCGTATCGGTGATACCGCAACACGACGGTCGCCGCTTCACCGAGTGCCTCACAGATCGCGCGAAATCGATCAGTCCAACGTTTCACCCACGCCACTCTCGTCGAGAGCACTGTGGCGGCCGCCGTGGCCAGCGGCGTGTCGAATGCCCGCGCTGCATCACCTCTCCCCATGCGCAGCGCCGCATTGCGCTGCTTGAGCGCCACGCGCATCGCCGCCAACTCTGCCAGGTATCTCGGCTCACTGAGTGACAGCAACACATCGATGTAGCGCCGTCGGCCGCTGGGTGCGCCGGCGACGATGGCACGATCCTCCGGCGAAAACGGCACCGCGACGATACGGCCCACGGCCTCTCCGAGCCGCCGCACGGGTGCGCCGTCCACCGTCACCTTCTTTTGCTGGCCGGCCACCTCATACCCGGCGGTGACCCTGGCCTGTGCCGATCCGCCCACGAAAAAACCCGGCGTGCCGAAGCGTACCAACTCACGATCCTTCGCACCCCGAACCGAGCGGAACAACACCAGATAGTAGATCGCCTCCAGCAAGTTCGTCTTGCCCTGGCCGTTCGCACCGATGACGACGACGCCGGTGTCGGGCAGCTCGAAATCGAGCGAGGCGATGTTCCGAAAGTTCCGGACGGTGAGGTCGGTCAGCTGCACCTGTGACCTGCTCCCGTGCGAGCC
Organism: Gemmatimonadota bacterium; assembly: GCA_039589615.1. Taxonomy (GTDB): domain Bacteria; phylum Gemmatimonadota; class Gemmatimonadetes; order Gemmatimonadales; family GWC2-71-9; genus B3T1B10. The sequence goes on along the minus strand of JBDHHA010000004.1, from coordinate 25,605 downwards.
GCAATCACCACGTTCTAAACGGCCCTCGTGCGTCGATCGTCAGCGCGTCCAAAAAAAAGCCACGGTACGCCACAGGGCGTGCCGCAGCGAGGCAGCGCGAACGAGGTTACGCATAGAACAAAATACGGGGTTCCGGGCCCCAAATCAACGAGCCTGGGTGAGTCTCAGGGGGGAGTGAGCGGCCTCCAACTCGAGGAGACGCCGCTTGAGATCCAGACCGCCCCCGAAGCCACACAGCCGTCCGCCAGATCCCACGACCCGATGACACGGGATGACGACGGGGATCGGGTTGTGGTGGTTGGCCGCGCCGACTGCCCGGGCGGCACCGGGCTTCCCGACCGCCACGGCGATCTCACCATAGGTACGGGTTTCTCCGTAGGGGATTTGCCGAAGCGCCTCCCACACCCCCCGGCGAAACGGTGTTCCCGTCGGTGCGAGGCGGAAGGTGAAGGTCATCCGCGTGCCGGCACAGTATTCGAGGAGTTCATCGGCTATCCGGTGCTCGAAGGGGGTGGTGGGCGGGCGAGCGGCGTGCCGGCCGAAGCGGATCTCGGACACGGCATCGTCCTCTACCGTGACGGTCAACGGTGTCAGGGCCGTGTCGACGAGAAACGGGTTGGTCCGGGTGTCCGTATCGCTCGAGAGGTGGTCCAACGACCGGCTGCTCCATGGAGAGGGTCGGGATCAAGCTAACCACCCACCGAAAACCACGATAGTTTTCACGACCATGTATAGCGATGCGGTGAAATGGACGTCGACGGGGGCCGTGCACCTCCTCGACCAGACTCGTCTTCCCGACGAGACCCTGTATTTGGAAATCGATACGATCGACGCGATGGTCGAGGCAATTCAGTCGTTGCGGGTGCGTGGGGCTCCCCTGATCGGGGTGGCCGCCACCATGGGGATCGCGGCGGCGGCCGCACGGTTGGCGGCGGACGGCGCTCTATCGCCCGGACGTGATGCGGCGCTCGGCTGGCTCGGGCAGGCGTGCGACACGATGGCACGAGCCCGGCCGACGGCCGTCAATCTGGCGTGGGCCGTCGAACGGCTCCGGGAGGCGGTCGTCGACCGGGTCCGTGCGGTCGAGAACGGTGATCCGGTGGAGGTGATGGTGAAGGAGTTGCGCGACGAGGCGCAACGGATCTGGGACGAGGATGCCGAGATGTGCCGGAGCATGGGGGTGGCGGGTGCGGAGTTGTTTCCGGAAGGTGCCTCCGTGATGACGCACTGCAACACCGGGATGCTCGCCACTGGGGGAATTGGCAGCGCCCTCGGTGTGCTGCGCACTGCGCACGAACTGGGCAGGGTGAAGGAGGTGTACGCGTGTGAGGCCAGGCCGTTGCGCCAGGGCAGCCGTTTGACGGCGTGGGAGTGCTCGCGGTTCGGCATCCCGTGCACGGTCGTGGTGGACAGCGCGGCAGCGACGGTCATGTCTCAAGGACGCGTCGACGCCGTGATCCTCGGCGCCGACCGGATCGCGGCCAACGGCGACGTCGCCAACAAGATCGGCACCCAGAACCTGGCCATCATCGCCGCCAAACACGGTATTCCTTTTTATGTAGCCGCTCCGCGGAGCACAATCGACCTCGAGGCCGGCAGTGGAGCTGCCATCACCATCGAGGAACGATCGGCGGCGGAGGTGCCGGTGGCGGCGGGGGCGTCGGTTTACAACCCGGCCTTCGACATTACCCCAGCGGATCTCGTGACCGCGATCGTGACCGACGGCGGCGTTCTGAGACCCCCGTACGGCGAGGCCATTCGCCAGCTGTTCACGTGAAAACGGTCCTGGCCATCGACCAGGGGACCACCGGATCCACCTGCATGGTATTCGCGGAGGATGGGTCGGTGCGCGGCCGCGGCTACCGGGAGTTCACCCAGCACTTTCCTCAGCCGGGTTGGGTGGAGCACGACGCCGAAGAGATCTGGCAGCGGACCCTCGAGGCGGGGCGCGACGCTTTGCAGCAGTCCGGCGCGACACCCAGCGCGGTGGGAATCACCAACCAACGAGAGACGGTCGTTGTGTGGGACCGGCACACGGGCCAGCCGTTACACCGGGCGCTGGTGTGGCAGGATCGACGGACGGCCGATCGGTGCCGGGAGCTGGAGCGTGAGCTGGGTGTCGAGTACGCAGGCCAACGAACCGGATTGGTGTGGGATCCCTACTTCTCGGCCACGAAGATCGAGTGGCTGTTGCACAACGTTCCCGATCTGCGGGAGCGGGCGGTGGCGGGAGATGCGGTGTTCGGGACGATCGACTCGTGGTTGGTGTACCGCCTCACCTCGGGTGCGTCGTTCGTCACCGATCACTCGAATGCCTCCCGGACGTTGCTCTACAACATCGACCGCCACGAGTGGGACGGTGAGCTGTTGGCGCTGTTCGACGTCCCCGCCAGCGCCCTCCCCGCGGTGCGACGGTCGAGTGAGGTGGTGGGGACCGTCACCGGAGACCACCTGGGATTCGAGGCTCCCATCGCCGGCATCGCCGGAGACCAGCAGGCGGCGCTCTACGGCCAGGGGTGCTGGGAGCCGGGGCAGGCCAAGTGTACCTACGGCACGGGCGCTTTCCTATTAATGAATGTGGGGAACCGCCCCGACCCGGATCACGACACGGGCGGTCTCCTCACCACCATTGGATGTGACGCCCAGGGTGCACCGGCCTATGCGGTGGAGGGATCCATCTTCATCGCGGGGGCCGCGATCCAGTGGCTGCGGGACGGGTTGGGGCTCATCGAGCACGCCGGGGAGTCAGAGGCCATGGCCCGGTCCGTCCCCGACACCGGTGGGGTGTATTTTGTCCCCGCGTTCGTGGGCCTGGGGGCGCCCCACTGGGAGCCGGAGGCCCGGGGGACCATAGTCGGCCTCACGCGGGGGACGACGCGGGAACACCTGGTGCGGGCGGCTCTCGAGGCCATGTGCTTCGGGACCAGAGACGTGGCTCAGGCCATGACCGAGACCTCGGGGATCGGCCTCACGACCATGAAGGTGGATGGCGGGGCGGCGGCCAACGACTGGTTGGTGCAGTACCAGGCCGATGTGCTCGGGGTGACGGTGGCGCGCCCCGACGTGGTGGAGACCACCGCACTCGGCGCGGCGGGTCTGGCGGGGTTGGCCACGGGTGTGTGGGAGGGCCCCGCGGAGTTTGCCGCCAGCCGGACCTATCGGGAATTCGAGCCCGGCGCCTCAGGGGAGGACGCCCTCAGAGGATGGCAGCGGGCGGTGGATACTGCTCTCCACTGGGCGCGGCGGCGAGGCTGACCGGCTCCAAATGACCCTTGTCATGGACAGTGGTCACGCTCTGCTTGACGAAGCAGGGACCATCCATGAGATGCTCATGAAACCGGCTTCAGAAACCCCCGGGACTTCCCCAATTTGTGAGAACAACTTTATATTGGACCCATGAACGCCAAAGGTAAGTTTGTGCTCGGCGCCGGCCTCGTGATCCTCACCGTGGGGTTTCTCATGGCTGAGGGGATCAAGGACACCGGCGTGTATTTCATGATGCCCGCCGAACTGGCGGAGCGGGTCGCCACGGATTCGTCGATGTACGATGTGGGAATCAGGATCGGCGGCAACGTCGTCGCCGGAAGCATCCAGCGCGTGGTGGCAACGCAGACGCTCACGTTCGAGATAACCGACGGCCAGGCAGCGTTTCCGGTAACGTATCAGGGCTTGGCGCCCGACACGTTCACGGACGACGTCGAGGTGGTGGTTGAGGGCAGGTTGTCGCCGGAAGGCACCATCAACGCGACCAGCGTCCTCGCCAAGTGCGGGTCGCGATACGAAGCAGTCGCCGAGCACGAAGCAGGATCGACGGACTACTAGGCCGAGCGGTCCCCCATTTGCAATACGCGACCCGGACGCCTTGCGTCGGGTCGCGTAGCTATTTGGTGGCCACTGTGTCTACCACCCAGCCCGTCTTTCCCATACCGGACGCAGACCGTTGAGCTCTCGTACAAGAAGTATGATGACGCCGCGTCACGGCGTGCCTCGATGTTGATGATCCCCCCTGCTCCTCCCAGTCACATGAGTAATACGGAATAAGAAGCGCATGAAGGAACCGTGAAGCCGGTTGCGCCCGTCTAAGGAATTCCTCATCGTTGGGTCGATGTCATGAGTGCGATTCGGACGGCTTGTCGGGGACTGCAGGAAGTGGGGAGAGATCGAGCTGCGACTTGCGTATGATGGCTTGCATTCTGTGCGTCGCGGCGAGTGTATTTCAGGACTATGATGGGTCGGCGGGGACCGACATTCGGCAATGGGACGTCACCGATCATCGTTTTTTGGACGCCACGTGCGAGGGGCAATGACTAAGGCAACAACGAGCGCTTTGGCTGCTACGCTGAGCTTGATGATCATATTGAGCGGCTGTACCGACGAGGCGGACCTCTTCGACGAGGGCGAGGCGTTCAACCCGCCTGCCGACACCGTGAACAACTTCCTCGGGTATTTCAACGTCGCAGAGCAGGAGACGGTGTGCAGCAGTTGCCACCCCGACAAGGCGTCCGAATGGCAGACCACGGGACACGCCGGCGCGTGGGAGGCGTTACAGGAGAGTGGTGGTGCCCAGTCGTTCTGCGAGGGTTGCCACACCGTCTCCCAGTTGGGGAACGCCATCGACAATGCGACGGCCGCTGGGTACACGCTGGTTCCCGACGGGGTGTACCAGGACGTGCAGTGCGAGTCGTGCCACGGCCCAGGCTTGGACCACGTGAGCGACCCCGACGGGGTCAAGCCCCTCGCGCCGATCTCGGCAGGACTGGATTTGGGTACAGGGTGCGGCGACTGCCACGAGGGCACGCACCATCCATTCGTCGAACAGTGGGAGATGTCCCGCCATGCCGTCGTCGGCTTCATAGGAACCATCCCGACGTGCGCCCCGTGTCACGAGGGCAAGACAGCCCTGCTCGAGCAGTTTGGCGAGGCCGCGGACTACATCGAAAAGGACGAGACCGCGAATCAGCCGATTGCGTGCGCGGTGTGTCACGATCCCCACGGCTCGCCCAACGAGAGCAACCTTCGAGCCCCCATCGACGTGGCCACGACCGACCACCTGTGCGCGAGGTGTCATTCCCGCATTGGGGCGCCGCCGTCTTCCAGCGGTCCCCACGGGGCCCAGGGACTGCTCGTGCTGGGAGAGAACGTGGGGTGGATCCCGCCGACCTTACCGGGTGACCCGGCGGCTCTGACCGGATCCCACGGTAACGACGCGAACCCCATGCTCTGTGCCACGTGTCACGTGGACATGTTCACCGTGAACGATGCGGCGACGGGCGATTTCGTCTTCAGTGCGGTGGGACACACGTTCGAGGCCATTCCCTGTCTGGATGCTCAAGGCATTCCCACCACCGGCGACTGTGCCGTGACCGAGCGGACGTTCAACGCCTGTGCCACGTCGGGGTGCCACGCGGATGAAGCGACGGCGAGAGGGCTCCTCGGGACCTTCAAGACCGAGCTGAATGGCCTGCTGGATCAACTCTGGTTCGACACCGACGGCAATCGGGCCATCGACGTCACAGACACAGGGTTGCTGCCGCAGGTGGTGGCTCAGGGTGATGCGACGCAATTCAACATGTCCGACGCCGTCGTGATGGTGGCGGAGGGCGCGATTTGGAATGCCATGCTGGCGTACACGAGCGATCGCGTCTTCTGGGCGAATGGCCGAGCCCTGGGCCAGAGCTTCAGCGCGCACAAATCCAGCGGTGAGGGCGTACACAATCCGCCCCTGCTGGAGGCGCTGCTCACGGAATCGATTCAAGCTGTGATGGACGAGTACGGGCTGGTACCGCCGCCTCAGGTGCGGTAGCGGCGGCAAAACGCAGGCAAAATCTTATTCCTTGGTGAATGCCGTGAACGTTGCACACCTTGCTCGGACGCTGATCGAAGCGCTGCGCGGCAGGTCGCATGCGGTCGTCACCCTCTCGTTCGCCACCGTCGCCGTGTTGGGTTGGAGCGTGGAGGCGGCGCAGGCGCAGCAGTGGAGGGGACGGTTCTTTACGCGCGTGCAGTACGTGGATGCGCAGCCGTTTCAACTCGACAGCGTTCCAATAGACTCCACCACGGGCACCGGACGGCAGCGGCTCTGGGGCCGCACGACGGTCGCCTGTGAGCCCCCAACAGGCCAGTGCTACTTCTACGAGTCGGCCGAGGTCGTCTCCACGGCGCCGGTGACCCAGGACATCGACCTCAACGTGTGGGGGTTCGGCGTCGAGGGTCTGCGGGCGTACGTGAACACGCGGTTGCGCACCTCTCTGGGTGACGGGGAGTTCTGGCCCCGGACCGACGATCACTTCGATTTACTGAACGGCTACGTGGAGCTGCGCCGCGCGAAATACCAGGTTCGAGTCGGCCGCGACTACCAGGTGACCGGCCTCGGCTACTATGGCTACGACGGCGGGTCGGTTCAGTTTCGGCTTGGCTCGGCCAGGGGTGTGGAATTCGAGGCCTACGGTGGCTTGGGGTTGGCCCGGGGGATTCCCGAACCGGTCAACTCGAAAGCCCTGGAGTCGTTGGGGGATTTCCAGCCGCGGGAGCGCAACCTTCTCCTCGGGTTCCGGGCGTCGGCCCGGCCGGTGCGGGGGGCCTCCATTGAAGCGGTCTACCAACGGGAGATCGACAAGAGCTGGGAGAACATTGCGTCCGAGCGGGTGGGAGTGGATGCCACGTATTATGCGTCGGCGAAGTTGTCCCTCCAGGGACATGCGGATTACGACCTCGCGACGGGGTGGCTGGGCAAGGCCGGAGCCACCGTCGGCTGGTCGCCGATGTCTCGGGTCTATCTGGAGGGACGCGTCCTCCGCTACCGTCCCGTGTTCAGCCTGCAGACCATTTGGGTGGTGTTCACGCCGGTGCCCTACACGGGGTTAGGGGCGACGGTGGGCTTGCGGCCGCTCTCCAACCTCTCGGTGCGCCTGTCGGGAGAGCGACTCGATTACGGGGACACGGACGCCGAGGTGTACTTCCAGTCGGTGACGGACCGGACGTGGCGAGCCAGCACGGGCGTGAGCTGGCAGTTCAAGGACAAGTGGAGTGTCGACGGCACCTACACGTTGAACTACACTGCCGGCTCGGCGCTGAACTCAGGCGACCTTCGACTAGCCTACCGTCACAGTGACGATCTGACCTTCGGGGCATCGACCTCGGCGTTCCAACAAGTGGGAGAGTATCGCGTCGGCGACGGTCGAGTCTTCAGCGGGGGCGTGAACTTCCAGTGGCGCAACGACCTCGCCACGGTGTGGGGCTCCATCGACCGGTACCGTCACGATCGCCGCAACGTCGACGTACCCCAGCCGGATTGGACCCAGACCAGGGCCTCGTTAGGGCTCACGTTCTACGTAGGATCGGAACCCGGGAGGGCACGATGAACCGCCGACAATTAGCAGGCCTGGCGCTGGTCGTCGCGCTGACGGCTGGTGTGGGCGCGTGGGCGTGGTCGTCGGCGCGCGAGGCCTTCCAGCACGCGCCGCACGAGCCGCTGTTCCCCAGCTGCGACGGATGCCACCAGGTGCAACCCGACGGGATCTCCAAACCCGACCCCGGCTTTTGCTCGGCGTGCCACAACGGGCAGACCGTGCGCACCGTGAGTTGGGCGCCGACCGATCGGGCCAGCAATCTCGATTTCAATCACGCCGCGGTGCTGGCAGCCAAGCAAGCGACCCTCGGGGGCGAGTTCCCCTGTGCATCGTGCCACCAGGCGGCCGGTGGGGGGCGGATGGACGTTGTGCGGCCGGCGGCCGAGACGTGCTACGGGTGCCATGCACCGGGGAAAGAGCACCGGGTAGAGGGAGCGTGTGAGACCTGCCACGTGGTCCAGGGGCCGACCACGATTGTCGCGCACCGGGCGCCCGACACGCACACGGTAACCTTCGCCGAGAACCACAAGGCCGCGGCAGCGGCAAACACGATGGAGTGTCGAAACTGCCACGTGCAAGACCAGTGTTCCAGCTGCCACACCAGCTCGGAGGCAGTCACGAGCCCTGCACGGGCCGTCGCGTTGTACCATCCGGTGAATTTCATGCAGCAGCACTCCGCTCCGGCGTTCAGTCGGGAGGTGGAGTGCGCCACCTGCCACAATCCGGAGGCGTTCTGCCGAGACTGCCATGCCTCGCGGGGGTTGAGTACCCAGGGGCGAACCGACACCGGATTCCACAGCGCCAAGCCCATGTTTGAGTTCGGGCACGGTATGGCGGCACGGCAGAGCCTGGAGAGTTGTGTGACGTGCCACGCCCAGAGTGACTGTCTCGTGTGCCACTCGGCGATGAGCGGTCGCGGGGTCAATCCTCACGGGCGGGACTTCGATCCCAGCAGGCTGCGGGAGAAGGCGCCGGCCACGTGCTTGCTGTGTCACACTTCAGAGATTCTTAACCGATGATACGGCACCCCCTTCGGCTACCCTGATTCAGGCTGGGCTCGTGGTTCGTTTCTTCCTCCCTGAGCCCAGCCGCTAGCACCGTCACCACTGACTGCCTTAAAGCCGACTTCATTAATTATTACTGACCTTTTCCTAGGTTAAGGGTGAGTGATACTTCATCCCCGCGTGGAGACTGGACTCAATGCGCCCTCTCATTCGGCCGACCATGATTCCCCAACAAGTTCCCCGCCTGGCGGTCGTTTTTCTCCTGGCAGTGATAGGCCTCGTCGTCGCGAGGGGCGTTCTCATACCCGAGACCTTCGGCGACATCGGCCACTACCGCGCCGCAGCGATCGACTCGATCGTCGCCCACGAGAAGCAATACGCCGGGCACCAGGAGTGTGCGCTGTGCCATGGCCCGATCAACGAGCTCCGCCTGGAGGGCAATCACCGTGGTGTGGCGTGTGAGGTGTGCCACGGTGCGTCGGCGGCGCACGTGGCCGGTCCCATGGACGTCAAACCGTCGGCGCCCCGGGAGCGGGCGCTCTGCCCGATGTGCCACGCGTACAATGCCGCCCGGCCCACGGGATTCGCCCAGATCGACCCGGTAGCCCACAACCCGTTGACTCCGTGTATCACCTGCCATGAGCCGCACGAGCCCGAGCCGCCGGCGGTGCCGGAGGACTGTAGTGCATGTCACGGCCAGATCGCTCGGCAGAAGGCGGTATCTCATCATGCGACCCTGCCGTGCACGACGTGCCATCAGGCGCCCACGGAGCACAAAACGTCCCCTCGTGTCGTGACGCCGACCAAGCCGGAGGAGCGGAGCTTTTGTGGCGGGTGCCACGCTCAGGACGCCCCGAGCCCGGGTCGGATTCCACGGGTCAATTTGCGGAGCCACGGGGAAGGGTATCCATGTTGGCAGTGTCATTATCCCCACTATCCGGAAACTGGAGACGATTGATGTCGTCCGCAGATAGAGACGATGCGGTAGATCGACGGGAGTTCATCAATGCGGCGTGTGGTATGGCGGGGCCGATTCTCCTCGGGATGATCCGCGTTCCCGCGCTGGACCAACGAATCACCGGCGAGAGCGGGCAGGAGCCGGTCGAGCGCATGTACGGCATGGGGATCGATACCAGCCAGTGTATCGGGTGTGGTCGGTGTGCCGCCGCGTGCAAGATCGAAAACGACGTTCCCCAAGAGCCTACTTACTTCAACACGTGGGTTGAGAGATACGTGATCCGCACCGATGGCGAAGTGGTCGTCGACAGCCCCAATGGAGGGATCGACGGCTTTCCGCCCACGGAGAGTGAGGGAGGCATCCGGCGAGCGTTCTTCGTTCCCAAGCTGTGCAACCACTGTACCGACGCGCCCTGCGTCCAAGTGTGTCCCGTCGGCGCCACGTTCACGACGGAGGACGGTGTCGTGTTGGTGGACGAGGACTATTGCATTGGATGTCGCTACTGCATCCAGGCGTGCCCGTACGGCGCCCGCTGGCTCCATCCGGAGAAGCACGTGGCGGCGAAGTGCACCTGGTGTTACCACCGGCTGGCGGAAGGCCTGGTGCCGGCGTGCGTCGAGGTGTGTCCCACGGGTGCGAGGATCTTCGGCGAAGTCGAGGGCCGCGCCACCCCCCTCGCGCGGTTCATGCGATTCAACGAGATACAGGTTCTCAAGGCCCATCTGAACACAAAGCCCAAGGTCTACTATGCCCATCTGGACGGGGAAGTGAGTTAGCCGATGCAAGGCTACATCTATCCGAACGAGTTCGAGCTACAGTGGAGCCTCCTCGTCGTGCTGTACCCGTACCTCACGGGCCTCGTCGCGGGCGCGTTCATTCTGGCGTCGCTAGAGCGGGTGTTTCACGTCAAGGAAGTAGAGCCTACGTATCGCTTGGCCCTGCTCACCGCACTGGCGTTCCTCATCGTGGCACCGCTTCCGCTGCAGGCGCACCTGGGTCATCCGGAACGGTCGTTTCAGATCTTCTTGACGCCGAACCCCAGGTCGGCGATGGCCATGTTCGGCTTCGTCTACGCGTGGTACCTCGCCGTGGTGCTGCTGTTGGAGTTGTGGTTCGACTACCGGAAGGACTTGGTGCTCTGGGCGCGACAATCACACGGCGTGAAGCGGTGGTTCTACTATGCCCTGACGCTCGGAGCGACGGACCTCTCGGATCGCGCGCAACGGTTTGACGATGTCGCCGGGCGGTGGATCACGATCATCGGGATCCCGTCGGCGTTTCTGCTGCACGGCTACGTCGGCTTCATATTCGGGTCGATCAAGGCCAATCCGTGGTGGAGCAGCGTGCTCATGCCGGTGGTGTTTCTCTTCTCGGCCATCGTGTCGGGCATCGCTCTGGTGCTGGTACTCTACATGTTCACGACCATGGTGCGGTCGAAGCCGGTGAACATGCCGTGCATGGACAAGCTCGCCACCTTCCTCTTCTACGCCATGGTGGTCGATTTCTCTCTCGAGATGCTCGACTTCATCCATCGGCTCTATGAGTCGGAGGAATCCATCGGCATTCTCTCGCAGATGATCGAGACCCGGTTGTTCATCAGCTTGATCATTTTGCAGATTCTCATCGGCACGTTGGTGCCACTGGTCTTGTTGGCCGTCCACTCTCCCGCCCTATGGAAGGGAGGGTTGGTGAAGGCCACCGAGGAGATGAAGCGGCTCGTCTATTTCGGGAGCGCGATCCTGGTATTGATCGGCATCTTCAGTATTCGGTGGAATGTGGTCATCGGGGGCCAACTCTTCTCGAAGAGCCTCCGCGGATTGACGACCTACAAGCTCGAGCTGTTTGGGTTGGAGGGCCTTTTGGTGGCGGGTGCACTGATGATACTCCCCTTCGTCATCCTGTGGACGTTCATCAAGATCGCGCCGCCCTGGACCGATGCGCGACCCACCGAAGAGCTTCCGGTGGTGGGGAACTGACGCCATGAGATCCCCGACACGCGTCCTCGCGTGGTGCGCGGTTGCCGTGCTCGCTTCTCCCACCGGCTTGCGGGGGCAGGGATCGGCCGATCCGGCGCAGAACGTCATGGCGGGCTCGCGGGTGTTCGGAGCCAAAGGGTGCGGTGCGTGCCACGCGATCAACGGCCTGGGGGGAGACATCGGGCCGGATCTCGCTAACACGTCGGGAGAGCGCTCGTACTACGACTTGGCGGCCGCCATGTGGAATCATCTCCCGAGCATGGTGGAGCAGATGCGTGAGTTGGGAACCCAGCGGCCGCGCTTGAGTTCTTGGGAGGCCGGCGACCTCATCGCGTTTCTCTTCTGGCTCAGCTATTTCGATCCCGCCGGCAGCGCGGAGCAGGGCGAGCGGCTCTTCGCAGAGAAGCGGTGCATCGCCTGTCATCAGGTCGAAGGGGTAGGAGGCGTCACTGCCCCCAGCTTGGACTTCCTCCATCAATACGGATCGCCGATACAGGTCGCAGCGACCCTGTGGAATCATGGACCTTCGATGACGGAAGCCATGAGGGCACTGGGTGTTCGGCGGCCCGCCTTCACGAGCGCGGAGCTGGTGGATCTCATCGCGTACCTGAGAGACGCCTCGCCAGTGCTTCCCGAGGGACCGATATACGTATTGCCAGGCCGTGTCGTGGACGGTCGCCGGGGATTCACGGAGCTCGGATGCGTCGAATGTCACCGTCAACCCGGGCAAGGTGGAGGACTCGGACCGGACCTGGGCGCCCGCGGCCGGCAGTGGAGCTTGCTCGAGTTTGCGTCGGCCATGTGGAACAAGGCTCCGGCCATGACGAGCGTGATGGCTGCAAACGACATTTCCTCGCCACAGCTCCAACCGAGCGACATGGCAAACATCGTCGCGTTCCTCTCATCGGTCCAGTACTTCAGTGATGCGGGCAGTTCGGCCCGCGGGCCACGGCGTATCCGAGCCAAGGGATGCTTGGAGTGCCACACGATGAACGGACCGGGTGAAGGGCGCGATGCAGGAGATCTGGCGCGTATGGCCGGACTCGACACCCCGGCAGCAGTCATCGCAGCCATGTGGAACCACACGCTGATCACTGAGGCCGAGAGTGGTCGGCAACTCACCTGGCCGATGTTCACGGCGGGAGAGATGGCCGACCTTGCTGCGTTTTTTCAAGCCTCGGCGGCGTTGGGAAGTGGCCACAACGCCGGTCAGTGATCAGTAGTATCGCCGGACCAACGGAAGTAGCTGTAACAGTTTCTTGAGCCAACGGGGCGGGCGTGGGTGACGTTTCTGGGATTGAACCCGACGGGAGAAGAGAACTGGCATATGACTAACGTCTGGTCGGCAATCAAGAGAGCGGGATCTCGGGGCGGCGCGCGCCTGCACATACGGCCCGGCTATTTGGTGATCGCGCTGCTGCTGCTCGTAGCGGTGGTGGTTCCGGTGGTCGCCCTGCGCGGTCCGGCCGTACCCCAGCCCATCGCGTTCAATCACCGCAAACACACCCAGGAGCTCGGCCTCAACTGCGAGTTTTGTCACACGTACGTGCGTGCAGGCGCGCATGCCGGGCTGCCGGACGCCAGCACGTGCTCGATGTGCCATTCGGTCCCACAGGGCTCCTCTGCCGAAGCGGCTCGCGTTACCGAGCTGATCACCAGCGGCGATCCGCTGCGGTTCAACAAGCTCTTCCGAATGCCTTCGCACGTGTATTACACGCACCGCCGACACGCTGGCATCGCAGAGATCGAGTGCGAGAGCTGTCACGGTGCGATTGCGGATACCGAACGCCCGCCGGAGCGGCCACTGGTGCGGGTGACGATGGAATTCTGCATGGACTGCCACCGAGAAAGCGAGCAAACGCTCGACTGTAACGCCTGTCATCGTTAGCGGAAGGACAGAAGGGATGAGCCCAACGCGACGGGAATTTCTCTGGACTGCGGGTGCGGCGGCGGCTGCGACGACGGCTGCGACGGCCACCCTACAACAAGGACAGGACGTTTTCTGGACGCCGGAGGCCGATCCGGATCTCGGCTGGGCCCCGGGCGTCGAAACCGGTCACAATTCGGTCTGCCTGCTGTGCCCGGCACGGTGTGGCATCCGGAGCCGTGCGGTGGACGGGGACCTGGTCCGGATAGTGGGAAACCCCCTGCATCCGATGAGCCAAGGGGGTGTCTGTCCTCGGGGGGTCGCCGGTGTCCAGATGCTCTATCACCCGGAGCGGCTCGCCTCGCCGATGGTGCGCGTCGGAGAGCGGGGCGCCGGAGGGTGGCAGCCGCTCACCCGCGACGGTGCCATCGGCATGATCGCGGACCGCGTGGCCGGGCTTCGCGAGGCCGGCCGCCCGGAGGCGCTGGCGGTGTTGGCGGGCTACTGCGCCGGCACGATGCATGATCTCTGGCACCAATTCCTCCGTGCCTTTGGATCGCCCAACTACGTCTCCGACGGCTACGATGACGGGACAGACGTGATCATGGCCCTCATGCACGGCATCCCACGTCGTCCGGGTTATGACCTCGAGCGGGCCGAGTTCGTACTCTCCTTGGGTGCGCCGCTGTTCGAATCCTGGTGGTCTCCGCTCCAGGCGTTTACCGCCTTTGCCGGTGTGGGCGGCGCAGAGGACCAACGCCCCCATTTTGTCCAAGTCGATACGCGCTTCTCCCGGACGGCGGCACGGGCCCACGAGTGGGTCGGCGTCCGACCCGGAACGCACGCCACGCTCGCCCTCGGTGTCGCCTACGTCTTGATCAGGGACGAGTTGATCGACACCGAGTTCCTTGCCGAGCACGCGTCGGGTTTCGAGGACTTCACCGATACGGACGGCCGGCAGCGCGAAGGATACCGCTCGTTGGTGTCGCGGCACTTTCGGACGGAAGAGGTGTCGGCAATCACCGGAGTCCCGGTGGAACGCATCACATCGGTGGCTCGGGGTTTCGCCGAATCCCGCCCAGCGGTGGCTGTGTGTGGGACGGATGTGACGCTGGGCCCGAATGGACTCCTCGCCGGCGTGGCGGTGCACAGCCTCAACGTGTTGGTGGGGAGTGTCAATCGCCCCGGTGGTGTCCAGTTCGTGGAAGATCTTCCACTTGCGCCGCTTGTCCCGCCGGTCCTCGACGAGACGGCTGCGGCTGGCCTCAACCGTGCACCGGTCGGCGGTCCTCTCCCGCCCTTCGGTTCGGGGAATCAAGCCCTTCGCTTTGCCGAGGCCGTAGCGGGGGACAGCGACTCTGGAGTCGAGGCGCTGTTCTTGTACTACGCCAACCCCCTGGCATCCACGACGAACCCCTCGGTGTGGCGGGAGGCGCTCGAGAAGATTCCCTTCGTCGTGAGCTTCTCGCCGTTCCTCGACGAGACCACGAGATATGCCGACGTGGTGCTGCCGGACCTGCTTCCCTACGAGCGCTGGCAAGATGCACCGACGCCAACTTCGCACCCCCACAAGGTGTGGGGCGTTTGTCGGCCGCTGGTGGAGCCACACGAAGGCGGAACCCATACCGGGGACGGAGTGCTTGCCATCGCGCAGCGTTTGGGAGGCAGCGTCGCTGAAAGCAACCGTTCCGAGAGCTTTGAAGCGCTGTTGAAGGCGCGGGCCCAGGGCCTCTTCACGGCCGGTCATGGGATGACGTTGGGTGACGAGTTCGCGCGACGACATCATCGGCAAATGGAGGAGCGCGGTTGGTGGCTTCCGGAGCATGCCGACTTCGATGCGTTCTGGGACGATCTCGTGGAGCGGGGAGGTTGGGCGGACCTGTGGTATGACGACACGGATCCTGCGCAGCTTGCCCGCACGTCGGACGGTCGGATCCAATTGATGCCGCCGGAGTTACTCCGGGCCCTGGAGGCTTTGGGCCAAGAACGGGAGCCGTATGCCGATCTCGCGGTCGAAGCTGCCGCGGCGCCGATTGAGTTCCCGATGCGGCTCATCCCCTATCGCGTTTCCACTCTCGCATCGGGAACGCTGGCGCTGGAGCGTTGGCTCGCGGAGCAACCAGGCATTTTCCCCGACGTCAAGTGGATTCCCTGGGTCGAAGTGCATCCGGAGGCGGTACACGAGCTGGGGCTGAGCGACGGCACCGAGGTGTGGGTCGTTTCGCCGAACGGCCGGTGTCGTGCCCGGTTGGTGGAGTCTCCGGGCACGGCGCATGAGAACGTCTGCATGCCGTACGGGCTACGGCATCCGGATGGGGAACTTGCATCTCCACTGCAGTTGCTCGATGGGTCGGTGGATCCCCTGACAGGACTTCCTTCGTGGATCACTACGCACGTGCGGCTGGAACGGGCGTGAGGGGGAGAGAACGATGACGCGATGGGGCATGGTAATCGATCTTGATCGCTGTACAGGGTGCGCGGCGTGTGAGGTGGCGTGCAAGAGCGAAAACAATATCGCCACAGTGTCACCGGAGCAGGCCGATGGGGGACGCGCCATGAGCTGGATGAAGGTCATGACGGAGGTGGAGGGAGAGTTCCCCGAGAACACGATGCAGTTCTTTCCGCGGCCGTGCATGCACTGTGACAACCCACCGTGCATCAGAGTGTGTCCGGTGGTGGCGACCTACAAGGACGAAGAGGGGATCGTCGGCCAGATCTATGCGCGCTGCATCGGCTGCCGGTACTGTGCCAACGCGTGTCCCTACACGGTCAAGTATTTCAACTGGTATGGCCCGGAGTGGGCCGAGTCCGAGCGGCGCCACCTGAATCCCGACGTGTCGGTGCGACCCAAGGGGGTCATCGAGAAGTGCTCGTTCTGTCATCACCGATTACAGAAAGCCAGGGAGGACGCTCGCGCTGAAGAGCGGGAATTGCGCGAGGAAGACTACCAGCCCGCGTGCGCGGAGATCTGTCCCACGGGCGCCATCATTTTTGGCGACTTGGATGACCCGAACCACCGGGTGGCGGAGCTCAAGGAAGATCCACGGGCGATGCGGTTGCTGGAGGACCTCGGAACTGAACCCAAAGTCCACTATCTCCGGGCGAGGCAATGATGCGACGCGACGAGGCGATGGCCAAGCTTGCCACCATGCCGCCCGACGAACGGGTCCTGCTGAGACCACTGATCGAGACTTCACCCGGCTTCTACTACACGGCCGCGGCCCTGGGTGCGGTGGTCCTCTGGGGCGCCTTCGCGTACTACCTGCAGCTCCGGTACGGCCTCGGCCGTACGGGCCTGAATCGGCCAGAGTATTGGGGCATCTACATCATCTGTTTCGTCTTCTTCATCGGGATCAGCCATGCGGGCACGCTGATTTCCGCGATTCTGCGTGTCAGCCAAGCTGAGTGGAGGCGTTCGATCACGCGGTCGGCGGAGCTGATCACCGTTCTGGTGATCGGCTTCGGCGCAATCCAGCCGATCCTCGACCTGGGTCGACCCGACCGGCTGCTCAACGTGATCTTTCACGCACAGATGCGCTCACCGCTGCTGTGGGACGTGATCAGTATCGGGCTCTATTTTACGTCCTGCACGATCTACCTCTACATCCCGATGCTGCCCGACCTGGCCGTCATTCGCGATTCCGGAATCAAAATGCCCCGCCTTTACGGGTTCCTGGCCGCCGGCTATCGCGATACGCCGGTGCAGCGCGCCCGGCTGGAGCGGGTCATCGGGTTTCTCGCCATCGCCGTGATCCCCATCGCGATCTCGGTCCATACCATCATCGGGTGGATCTTTGCCATGACGCTGCGACCCATGTGGCACAGCACGATCTTCGGGCCGTATTTCGTCATCGGGGCGATCCACTCCGGCATCGCGGCAATCCTGGTCGCGATGGTGATATTGCGCCGGGCGTATCGATTGGAACAGTACTTCAAACCTGTCCACTTCGACTACCTGGGCCGCATGATGCTCGTGATGAGCTTGCTGTGGTTCTACTTCACGTTTGCAGAGCACCTGACGGTGTTCTACGGCGCAGAGCCCGCCGAGATGCGCACGTTTTGGGCTAAGGTGACCGGCAAGTACGCGGTGCCGTTCTGGATCATGAACCTGGGGTGCTTCTTCATTCCTTTCGTACTCATGGCGCGGCGCGCAACACGTACTGCCAAAGGAACGCTGATCGCCGGAATTGCGGTGATGATCGGCATGTGGCTCGAGCGTTACAACATCGTCGTGCCCACCTCGGTGAACCCGATCTGGGAGATTGAGGCCGTCGGGCGCTACCTGCCGTCGTGGATCGAGATTTCCATCATGTCGGCCGCGGCATCAGGGTTCATCTTGCTGTACATGGTCTCCACCAAGTTTGTCCCGATTGTCTCGATCTGGGAGATCAAGGAGGGGCGGGAAGTCGTGGCGGAGGTAACACGGCGAGTGGCCAGGTACTCGAGCGCTCACGACATTCCAACGCCACAGGAAGACGGATGATGCTAGCCTCACACTTTGTGGAGTCGCGGTGGCTCAGGACGCTGGGAATCCTCATCGTCTGCTGCCAGATGGATGTCTCGTCCGGTTGGGCGCAGTCTCCGCAGCCCTTCACGGGCGATCCCACGGCCGGGCGGCGGATCTTTGTCGAGCGGGGGTGTGAGGACTGCCATTCCATTTGGGGAAACGGGGGCACGCTCGGTCCCGACTTCGCGCTCGTTGGCGCCGGCCGCAGCCTGCAGCAGCTTGCGGGCCTGTTCTGGAACCACACTCCCAGGATGATCCAGACGGTGCGGCAAAGGGGAGTCGACTGGCCCAGATTCACTGAAGCCGAGCTGGCGGACATCATCAGCTACATCTATTACGTGAAGCTGTTCGACGAACCGGGGGACCCCGATCTCGGAGAGCGGTGGTTCCGCGAGCGGCGGTGCTCGCAGTGTCATGCCGTCGGTGGTGATGGTGGAACGACTAGTGTCGCTCTCGACCGCTTTGCCCGCTACATCGCTCCGATCGTCCTGGCCGAAGGCATGTGGAACGCGGGCCCGGCGATGCAGGCGCGGCAGGCCGCCCTCGATATACCGACACCAACCTTTGTTGGGAGGGAATTGGCCGATATCCAGGCGTACATCAGGCATAACTCGACGCTCCGGGACCGCGACGTGGTGTTTCTCGAGCCTCCCAATCCCAACACCGGTCAACGGCTGTTTGCCGCGAAGGGGTGTACCCGGTGCCATGGGGCCTCAGGCGGGGGGACGAGGTTCGGACCGAACTTGCGTCTCTCCACCCAACGCCTTCAAGTGTCGGAGATTGCGGGCCAATTGTGGAACCACTCGTTCCGGATGACGGCGGCCATGCGTGCACGGGGACTAGCGTTCCCGAGGTTTCAGGGCACGGAGATGGCTGACGTCATCGCCTTTCTGTATTACCTGCGATTCTACGAAACCGGGGGAGATCCGCAGGCGGGTGAGCTCGTCTATGCGCAAAAGGGATGCTCCAACTGCCATGGAGATACAGGCCAGGCCGCCATCGCCCCGGATCTCACCGAATCGAGCAGTGCGATTACCCTCTTGGGCCTCGCCACCGCCATGTGGAACCACGCACCAGGCATGTACGACGTGATCCAAGTGGAGGACGTAGATTGGCCGCGCTTCGAAGGGGACGAGATGCGGGATCTTTCCGTCTATCTGAGAGCGCTCGAGGCGGGCGGCCGGAGACCGTGAGCCGTGGGAAATAAGCCCCATTCAGGGGATGACGTTCTTCGATATCGCCGCTGGCAGAGATTCTCACGGAGGAAGAAGATGATCACCACCCTCCCGTTCGGACTCCAGACTGGTCGTCGAGCAGCGACTGCGGCTTTGTGCGCCGCGGTCGTGCTGTCCTGGCCCATACGGTCGATCGTGGCGCAGGTACCCACCGGGCCCACCCAGAACGTTCTTGCGGGCTCCCGGGTGTTTGGAGCCAAGGGGTGTGCCGGATGCCACCCGATCAACAGTCTCGGGGGGAATGGCGGACCGGACCTCGGGCGCTACCCCGGTACCAGATCGTATTACGACTTCGCTTCAGCCATGTGGAACCACCTTCCCGGAATGGTCGTCCGGATGAGCGAGCAGGGGCTTCAACCACCACGCCTCACCGCGTGGGAAATCGGTGATCTCATCGCCTTTCTCTTCTGGCTCGACTACTTTGATTCTCCAGGTGACGTGGAGGCGGGCGAAACAGTCTTTACCGAGAAGAGCTGCGTCGCGTGCCACCAAGCCAGTGGGGTCGGCGGAGTGGGAGGGCCGACCCTGGATTTCCTCAGCCAGTATGGCACGCCGATTCAGGTGGCGGCGGCCATGTGGAACCACGGACCAGCCATGGCCGAGGCCATGGAGACAATGGGAATCGCGCGTCCGACTTTCACTGGCTCGGAGCTGGCTGATCTCATTGCGTTTCTCAAGGCTGCCTCGCCGGGGATTCCCGAGGGACCGTTGTATGTTCTACCGGGCAGGGCGGATGAAGGTCGCAGTCGTTTTGTGGACAAGGGCTGTGTCCAATGCCACGGATCGGGCCCGGGACAGGGCCGCAGGGCGGCCCCCGACCTCGCGGCCCGCGGACGTCAGTGGAGCCTGATCGAGTTTGCCGCGGCGATGTGGAACAAGGAGCCGGCGATGACGAGTGCCATGGTGGAGCGCGGCATTTCGGCCCCGCAGCTCCGCGCCGGGGAGATGGCGGACGTGGTGGCCTATCTATCGTCAGTCCAGTATTTCCGGGAGTCGGGGAGTTCTGCCCGGGGGCAGCGTAGGATCGAGTCCAAGGGGTGTCTGGATTGTCACTCATTGTACGGGCGGGGCGGATCAGGCCCCGACCTGAGTCAAACCGAGGGTCTCGATTCACCCGCGGCGGTCATATCCGCGATGTGGAATCACATTGTCGTGGCGGGTGCGGAGCCGGGCAGTGTGACGTGGCCCGCGCTGAACCCCGTGGAGATGGCGGACCTTGCGGCGTTCTTCCAGGCATCAGGAGGCAACCGTTGATGGCTCGGCTTGCGATTGTTTCACTCGTTTCCTCGATCTTTGTAGTGCAGCTGGCCACACCGGTGCCGGTGATGGCGCAGACGGAAGAAACCCCTGGGGGCAACTGCATCGCCTGCCACCGGCTGCTGGACGACGAGCGGCTCTCCGCTCCGACGGTGACGTTTGCCGAAGACATACACGCCATGAGGGGGTTTGGCTGCGTGGCGTGCCATGGCGGTGACGAGACCGCGCCGGGTCTCGGGGGAATGGACCCGGCCAAGGGGTTTCTCGCCAAGCCGGAATTCACCGAGATTCCTGGATTCTGTGGTCGTTGCCACTCCGACGCCTCGTTCATGAGTCGGTACAATCCCGCTCTCCGCGTAGATCAAGAGATCGAATACGCGACGTCGGTCCACGGGCGGCGCCTCGAGCAATCTGGTGATGAGGGGGTGGCGACCTGCGCAAGCTGTCACCCGGCACACTCGATCAGGCCCCCCACTGATCCACTGTCGAGCGTCAACCCGCTGAATGTGGCCCAAACGTGTGCCACGTGCCACGCCGATGCGGACCACATGGCACCGTACGACATACCAATCGATCAACTCGAGAAGTACCAAAGCAGCGTTCACTGGCAGATGATGGTGGAACAGCAGGATCTCTCTGCTCCCACGTGCAACGATTGCCACGGGAATCATGGCGCCGCACCACCGGGGGTGTCCTGGGTCGGCAACGTGTGCGGCCAATGCCACTCCGTGATGGCGGATATGTATTCCCAGAGCGTGCACGCCGAATTGTTCACCATGATGGGGATGCCGGGATGCGCTACGTGTCACCAGGAGCACGACATCCACGAAGCCACAGACGAGATGCTGGGCGTCGGTGAAGGGGCGGTCTGCTCCATGTGCCACCAGGAAGGCGTTGGCGGGGGCATACTCGCGGCCGCCATGCGTACGATGATCGATTCGCTTCACGGAGCCTACGAAGCGGCAGACTCCCTGTTGTCGCAGGCGGAATTTTCGGGGATGGAGGTGAGCGAGGCTCTGTTCGAACTGCAGGGCGCTCAGACGGCGTTGGTATTGGCACGCGCGGCCGTCCACACCTTCAACGTGTTGGCCGTGGAAGAGGAAGTCGTTGACGGGCTGGCAATTGCGGCGAACGCGAACACACAGGGCGAGGAGTTACTGGACGAGCTCCGGTTTCGCCGCTTGGGGCTCGCGATCTCGAGTGTGATCATCCTGGTGCTCATCGGGGGGTTGGTGCTCAAGATCAGGCAATTGGACCAAACGGAAGTGACGACCTGAACATGAGGATAACGTAAATGGCGCAGGACGTGCGCGGTTCGGTGGCCTCCCGTCGGAGGTTTGTAGACTGGTTGCTGACCAGAACGCTGACGACATGGCTCTTGAGTACGAGCTTTGGTGGTCTCTTGCTCGCCATTTTTTATCCGGCGGGTAGATACCTCGTGCCACCCGCGGCCGGGGAGTCTACCACTGGGACGGTGACGCTCCCATTTGCGCCGGCAGACATTCCGGCGAACGGTGCGGAGATCTTCCGGTTCGGAAGCCGTGCCGGCATTCTGATAAAGACAACCGCCGGTGAGTTTCGTGCATTCTCGGCTGTCTGCTCCCACCTGGGATGCATCGTGCAATACCGCTCAGACATTGGCCATATCTGGTGTGCGTGCCACAACGGGCACTTCGACCTCAACGGCCACGTTCTCGAGGGACCCCCTCCGGAGCCACTGGAGGCATATACGGTCAATGTGCGAGGGGATCAAATCGTCGTGAGCAGGGGAAGCTGAGATGACTCGGTTTCGAGAGTGGACAAACATCTTGGCCGAGTGGCTCGAATTTCGCCTCGGCCTGTCTTTCCTCAAGACAATCGCAATGAAGAAGGAAGTTCCGGTTCATCGCCACACGATATGGTACTACCTCGGTGGCATGAGCCTCTTTCTCTTCGTCGTACAGGTGTGCACCGGTATCCTGCTCCTGTTCTATTATCGTCCCAGTGCGGAAGAGGCGTACGAGTCGGTGCAGTTCCTGATGGCCGAGGTGGAGTTTGGCTGGCTCGTCCGCTCAATTCATTCATGGGCCGCCAACCTCATGGTCTTCACGCTGTTTCTCCACCTCTTCAGCGTGTTGCTGGTGAAGGCGTACCGGCCACCGAGGGAATTGACTTGGTTTTCGGGCGCCATCCTCATGGCGCTCGCCATGGCCTTTGGTTTCACCGGGTACCTGCTGCCATGGAATGAATTGTCGTACTTCGCGACGCGGGTCGGAACCGAAATCACGGGAGCGGTACCGCTGATCGGCGGATTCTTGCTGCGCGTGGCGCGAGGCGGTGACGACGTGACGGGTGCCACCCTGACCCGGTTTTACGCCTTGCACGTGTGGGTCCTGCCGGCTGCCACGTTTGGGCTCGTGGGGCTCCATCTGTTCCTCGTGCAGAAGCTGGGGATGAGTGTGCCGCCCAGCGTGGAGCGGGAAGCAGGCGCCAAGCGGACGATGCCGTTCTTCCCGCATTTCCTCCTGCGTGACCTGGTGGGATGGCTGACGGCCCTCGGCGTCCTCGCCGTGTTGGCGGCGTACTTCCCGGCGGAACTAGGCGTGAAGGCGGACCCCTTCGTGCCGGCACCCGTGGGCATCAAGCCCGAATGGTATTTCATGTTCATGTTTCAGACGCTGAAATACTTGCCGGCCCACATTCTCGGCATCGAGGGTGAGATCGTCGGTATCCTCGGCTTCGGGTTGGCCGGCGTGCTTGTGTTCTTGATCCCGTTGCTCGACCGGAAAACGGCTCGGGGGGAGCCGAGCAAGCTGTTCACCTGGATCGGCATCGGTATCATTGTCTACATGATTGTATTGACGTATCTCGGCTACACGGTCGACCCCTCCCTGTAGTCGGTATCGCCCATTCGCAGCGGTGGGTTGTGGTGGACTTCATCTTGGGTTTGTGAATTGTTCACGAATCCGGTGCCAAACTGTCTCGCCAAATAATCCAGAGCCTCCTACCCCCGCGAGAGGACGAGATGAGTCGAATCAGTCAACGGATCAGCGAAGCATTCTCGATGATCAAGTGTCCGGGATGCGGTAAGAACGTCACTCCGGCATTTGCCACGCCCGACGACGGCTCCGAGTCGGGACAAGATGAAGACGGAAAAAGGTGGTCCTTTATCTGGCGCCCGCCGAGCGGTGAGGTGTGTCCTGAATGCAGTTTTCCCATCTCCCGCTTCGCCTATCGCCGCAAGTGGATTCACATGTTCATGGGGGGAATCGCCTCCCTCACCGTAGTGGCGCTGCTGTTCATCTTCGCCATGATGAGCGGTTTCCCCGGGTGGTTGGTGTGGATCGTCCGCGCCGCCGCGGCGGTGGCAATCTTCGTGGTGGCGGTGGGACTGGTGGGGATCGTCATCGGCGGCCGACACGGCACCGAACCGAGCGGGGTACCCCGGGCGTAAGGGCAGAACTCGAGTCGATGGGTCCGGCTCGCGGGATCACCGTTGGGAAACCACCTTAGAGGGTGAATCATCTTTTCTTCACGGAGCACCGGGTAGCCTTCCACGAGCCTGGTGCCCGTCGAGACTCATGTCTTGGACTGATGCTCGCTGGCACCCTCGACGCCGGAGCCTGCCGGTTGCATCATACGGGTGAACTGGCACACCACTGAGCGAGGACGGAAACACCTCGAGATGGCCGACGCAAAGAGTAAACTCCGGCTCGGATTCAACGAGTTACTACTGGCCAGCATCATTCTCATCATGGGCTTCGGCGTCACGATGGGAATCGGCCTGTACGTGCTGCCCACGGCGCCGCTGCAGATTCCCGAGCTGCAGCCGGCCGCCCGGGTCATACGCGCCGCGGATTTCCCAGTGGGAACGAGCCGGGTCATCGATTGGCTGCAGCCGGCCGCCCGGGTCATACGCGCCGCGGATTTCCCAGTGGGAACGAGCCGGGTCATCGATTGGGGTGATCGGATCATCCTGGTCGTCCGAAGCCCGAACCAGGGATTCGTCGCGTTGCAGGGAACGTCCCCCACCGACGGCTGCATCCTCCGGTGGGATCCGGAGTCTCTTCGGGTCGTATCCCCCTGCGCCCATCTGATCTATCCTCCGGTGGGATCCGGAGTCTCTTCGGGTCGTATCCCCCTGCGCCCATCTGATCTACGATCTCTTCGGCAACGTCGTCACCGGACTCAGTACGGCGCCGCTCCAGCGGTACGAGGTCTTCGTGCGCGGCGAGTACGTCTACGTCACGGAGGCGTGAAGTGCTTGGACGATTGAGAAGGAACGCCACCGAGTGGGCACGGCAGACGTGGTCCGATCTCAAGTCGAGCACCGATGCCAGCCTCCTGGGCGTTGCACGGTTCCTCGGCTTGCTGTACGGTCCCATCGACCGCCGCCTGCGGATCGATGAGGCGTTACACAAGGCGCTGCAGTACCGGCTGCCCAGCCATGCCACGTGGCGTCAGGCGTTCGGGGGCATCACCTACCTGCTGTTCATCATCCTCGTGGTGACCGGGGTGCTGCTGTCGTTCTACTATCGCCCGTCGGCCGGCGAGGCGTATCAGAGCGTGCAGCACATCGTCTCGGAGGTGTCGTTTGGCTGGCTGATTCGCGACCTTCACGTGTGGTCGGCCAACCTCATCGTGGTGGCGATCGTCGCCCACATGGCACGGGTGTTCTTCGACGCGGCATACAAGCCGCCTCGGGAGACCAACTGGCTCGCCGGGCTGTTGCTGCTCTTTGCCGTCCTGGCCTTTGGCGCCACGGGGTACCTCCTCCCATGGGACCAGTGGGCCTACTGGACGGCCACGGAGGTTTTGGATGCCTTGGAGGGCGTGCCGTTGTTTGGCGGTGCCCTCGTGGCGGTCGTGACCGGCGACGTGATGGTGTCCGGCGCCACCTTGAGCCGGTATTTCGCGTTTCACGTGATCATCATGCCATGGGTGTCGTTTGCCCTTCTGGCCTATCACTTCACGTTGGTGCGGAGGCGCGGCATCGCCCCGCCTCGCGGCGCGCCGCCGAATGTCGGCGCTAGGAAGGGGCTCTCGCCTGAGGACACGCTGTCGGGGGTTCACCTGACGGCCGAAAGCCAGAAGAGCCGGCCCGGCGAGGGCGAGGGCATCCCGTTCTTCCCCAACCATTTGCTGCGCTCATTCATCATAAGCGTGGTGATCGCCAACCCCGACGCTCCTCCCGCCGAGCTCGTTTCCTCGTGGGTGGTCGTTGATGTTTCCCTGGCGATCATCCGATACTTGGGTGTGTGGGGACTGGCCCTCTTCACTCTAGTGGCCGTGAGCCTTGCCCTCTTGCCGCTGTTCGACCGGAGTCCGGAGAGTCGCCTGAGTCGTCGTCCCCTGGCGCTGACGCTGGGGGTGTTGTTCATCGTCGGCACCATCGTGGCATGGCTGGTGGGACACCGCCTCCATCCGCTGCCTCCTGATGCCGTTCCCAGTGCGGTGGAGCAGTCTGCCGCAG
>JBDHHA010000003.1:0-134257 GCA_039589615.1 Gemmatimonadota bacterium | reverse complement strand
GGGTCCCAGCGGTGTGAACACCCGCAAGCCCGCGCCAGGAGTCACCCGAAAGCCCGGATCTGCATCATCGGTGGGGCGATCCTGCACCCGCCCCAGGTCCACGAACACGACCCCGGCCAGGCGGCCGCTGCGGGACAGGGGGAACCGGAGTTCGGCGTTGGCGATGAACGCCGCATTGCCCCCGGTGGGTGACACGAGCGTGTCCACCGCCAGCGGGAGCGTGTCGATCCGCTCACCGAGAGAGTCCACTGCCCACGTGGTCTCTTCGACGTGCACCAGAGGGCCCAGCTCGTTCTGTCGGAAGCCCCGAACGCTCGTGGGCCCTCCGCCATAGAAACGTTCCTCCGTGGGGATGTATTGCACTTCCTGTTGCTCAAATCGGAGGTCGGGGGAGCGAATGGAACCCCACACCGTCTGCCGCCCAATGGGATGATACGACGCCAGCTCCGCCAGGCCCTTGGCAAACTCGATCTCGGGGTCCGAGCCAATCTCCTCGGCGGCGACCCGCGCCTCCAGCGTGAGGACGGTCCCCCGGGTGGGATTAATGGGTGAATTCGTCCTGTCGCGGACCACGAGGACGCCTGCGGTGGCCTTGACCCGGTCCTCCTTGAAGATGGCCGCGTCCTGTTCGCGGCAGACGTTGAGGGTCGAGCAAAACACGGCGTCTTCCGCCTGGGTGCTTCCATATGATAAGGAATAGGAAAGCGTGACCGGGACATTCCATTTGGTCTGCTGGGTCAACGACACCCCGAACCCGACCGCCTGACGAATATACGCCTGAAACTCACTGAACCGCTCGGCGGTCACCGTGACCGTGGCACTCCGGCGCGGGGAAAACACCGTCGGGAACCGCACGGAGGCCGAGAGGTTGTAGTTGAGGTCGAGACGCTCGGTCCCCGCGTCCGGCGCCAGCGAGCGGCAGATGTTTTCCTCGAAGCCCGCGTCGAACGGGTCCCCGGTCCCGATCTTGGAAAACCCAGCCGTCAGCGCGAGGCTGCGTCCGCCACCGAGAAAGTTCCGACCGGTCCACGACGCCAACGTGCGGAAGCAGTCGTTCGTCCCGTATCCCACACCCGTCCGAACACTATGCAGCCGGCCCCGGGACACCTGCGCCACCACCGTGACCAGGGAGTCGTCGGAACCCCTCGGGAGTGAATCGGCCAGTCGCACATCCACGAAGTCGAACACACCCATGCGGTAGAGCTCTTGCTGGCTCCGGTAGAGCAGGGATCGGTTGAACGGCTGCCCCGGCTGGATGCGCAGCGTCTCGCGCACCAGGGACTCGTCGAGGTCCGGGGGACCGATCACCCGGACGGTGTCGATGCGGGCGGCGGGTCCCGGGTCCACTACGAACTCCACCTCCGCCGTCCGCTCCGCGTACCGCACCGAAAAGCCACGATAGACCCTCGGGAACGGGTACCCGCGATTCTGCAGCGCACCCTGAATCGAATCGGTGGAGAGGACGAGCAGCGCCTGGTCGAACGCGTCTCCCTCCTGCAGGGGCAGGTCTCGGAGGAGTTGAGCAGGCCGGACGATCCCCTCCGTGCCCGTCAGCGTGAGGGACACCACCCGCACGGGCTCGCCCTCGGTGATGACCACTCGGATGTCCACGTGGTCCGGCCGGCGGGTAACCGCCGTATCCACCCGGGCATCGACGTATCCGCTCTGGCGGTACAGCAGCCACAGGCGGAGCACGTCACGCCGGAATTCGGTTTCGTCGAAGAGCGGACGTGCTCCCCACCCCACCCAGCGGGTGTACCACTGCCTCGCCAGCCAGGCCGACTCGGTGGTCCTGATCGAGGCGCGGAGGGTGAAATCGTCGATGGCACGGTTGCCCTCGATGTCCAGGTTCCGGACAGGGAGGCGCCGGTCGCCGCTTTGGGCGTCGAGGGGCGCAGTTGCCCCAACGATCAGCGCGGTGACCACCCAAAGACGCTTGATGCTACCCCCGGGACGAGATGAGCTGACAAAAAAGGCCCCCGTAAAGCGGCTCGAGGGGCCTGTACCCGACGCGGCGACGGGGACGCGCGAGTCTCCTAACCCATTCATTTTTAACAACTTCCGATACTATGTCAATGGTTTCCCCTGCCCCGATCCCACTGCGGAAGCCTCCCCGGAGGGGGTTCCGTGCGGGGAACCGTAGGCCGCACTACCTTCTTCCCATGTCCTTATACACCAAAACCGGCGACGAGGGTGGCACTGGGCTCTTCGGGGGGGACCGGGTAGCGAAAAACGACATCCGAGTCACCGCCTACGGCGAGGTCGACGAACTCAACGCCGCCATTGGGACTGCCGCGGCCATCGACCCACGGGACTTCGAGGCGGAGCTGCTGGAATCTATCCAACGAGATCTCTTTGCCGTGGGAGGGCAGTTGGCAACACCCGATCCGGCCAAGGTCGCCAAGGCCATCGACAAGGCTCGGATCTCGGACGACCGTGTCGCGCAACTGGAGGCCGCGATCGATGTGGCCGATCGGGAGCTCGATCCCTTGCAGGCGTTCGTGCTCCCGGGCGGCACGCCCAAAGCCGCCGCATTGCACCAGGCTCGAACGGTTTGCCGCCGGGCGGAACGAAGCGCCGTGGCCCTCGCGCGGGAGCAGCCGGTGGCGCCGGTCATCCTCGCGTACCTCAACCGCCTCTCCGACGTGTTATTCACCCTCGCCCGCCTCGCCAACCAGCGGGCCGGCACCGGCGACAGGACCTGGTAATGACTACGCACACGTTTTATCAACTCGATGTATTCACCGAATCGCCCTTGGCGGGGAATGCGCTCGCGGTCTTTCCCAACGAGGAGGAATTCTCCGACGCCACCATGCAGGCGATCGCCCGGGAGATGAATCTCTCGGAGACGGTGTTCGTGTCGGCGTCCGCCACCGCGACCAAACGCGTACGGTTCTTCACCCCCACAGCGGAGATTCCCCTCGCCGGCCATCCGACCATCGGGACGTGGTGGCTGCTCGCCGAATTGGGAGCCCTCGATCTCCCCGGCGAGGGCACCGTGCGGCTCACGCAAGAGACCGATGCCGGAGTCCTGCCGGTGGACATCTACCTGCAGGGAGGCAAGCCGACGGAGGTTGCAATGACCCAGCCGCAACCGGAGTTCGGCGCGCTGGTGGCCGACCGTGAGCGGTTGGGGACGGCGCTGGGCGGCGACGGCGCCACCGTGGCGGACCAGCCAACGGCACAGGTCGTCGCCACCGCATTTCCTCAACTCATGGTCCCCATTGCATCCCTCGAGACGTTGCAGGGTCTCCCCTCTGGCGGCATGGGTGGCAGCCTCGCCTCGTTGCTCCGTGAGTTCGGTACCGACTGCGCGATGTGCTACACCCTCGACACGGTGGACCCCGACGCCACGGTGCACTGCCGGATGTTCGCGCCGGGCCTCGGCGTGCCGGAAGATCCCGCCACGGGAAGTGCGGCCGGTGCGTTGGCGTCGTACCTCGTATGGCACGGCATCGTGCCGCCCCACGACGGAGTGGGAACCGTGGTGGTGGAACAGGGGCTGGAGATTGGACGCCCGAGCCGCATTCGGGCGGAGGTCGCCGTGGGCAACGGCGGGGAGATCACCGAAGTCCGCGTCGGCGGGCAGGCGGTCACGATCATCACGGGAGAGGTGACGCTATAGCCGGCGCCACCGTTCCCGTTGCACTGGGCGACGCGTCCTACGACATCCGACTCGGCGACGGATTGCTGGACGAGCTGCCGGACGTCCTGCCGCAGGCTTGTCCCGCCGCCGCCTACGTCGTGATCAGCGATTCCCAGGTTGCGCCGCTGTACGCCGAACCCCTGTCCAAGCACCTCCGCGAAAGGACGCCGACCCACCTCGTCACCTTCCCGAGCGGCGAGCGACACAAGACCCGCAAGACGTGGAGCGCGATCACCGATCAGATGCTGGACGCCGGCGTGGGACGGGACGGTGCCGTGCTCGCCGTCGGGGGCGGTGTCGTGGGTGACATGGCGGGTTTCGTGGCCGCCACGTACCTGCGGGGCATCCCCTGCGTGCAAGTTCCCACGACGCTGCTCGCCATGATCGACAGCGCGGTCGGCGGCAAGACCGGCGTGGACACCCGTGCCGGCAAGAACCTGGTTGGGGCGTTTCACCAGCCACAACTCGTCGTGGCCGATGTTGGAACCCTCGAGACGCTCCCGCAAGCCGAGTTCACCGCCGGGATGGCCGAAGCCATCAAGCACGGTGCCATTGCCGACCCGGCGTACCTGTCACGCACAGCCGAACAGCACACACAGATCGTCGCCCGGGATCCGGACACCATCGTGGCGCTGGTCACACGCAGTGTGGAGATCAAGGCACGCGTGGTCGGTGAAGACGAGCGGGAGGCGGGGCGGCGCGCCGTGCTGAACTTTGGTCACACGATCGGCCACGCGGTGGAGGCGACGAGCGGGTACCGCCTGTTGCACGGCGAAGCGGTGGCCATGGGGATGGCAGCAGAAGCGGCGTTGGGAGCGCGACTCGGCGTGACGGAGGCTACCGCCGGACACGATCTGCGGTCGATCCTGGGGCGCTTCGGCCTCCCGGTGGACCTGCCCGGGGATTCCTCCGCGGACACGATCCTGGAGGTGATGCGTCGCGACAAGAAGGCCAGGGACGGGGACATTCGCTTCACGCTCCTGGCCCGGCTGGGCGAAATCGCTGCCCCGGTCGACGGCGGATGGACTCACGCGGTGGACGAATCCGTCATTCGCTCCGCCCTGGAGGCCAGTTGCTGACTGGAACGATCTGTTCCAGCTATGACGCCGTCTTCACAATCAACATTTCCACAACCCGAAACGCTGCAACGACTTATGACGCCATTCGGGTGATTTTAGCCGTTTGGCGCAGAATCTCGGGTGGATAAAACCCAGAACTCCTTCCTCCGCAACGAGTTGTAGTGTGGAAAAAACAATATTTCTTGACGGTCAAGACCGGGTTTTTTAAATTGCGCGCCGCTCAAGGTTGGCCAGACCCGGGAATCGCCGATTCCTTTCCCAACTAAAAAGCGAAGCCTTCCAACGGGAGCAGATATGGCCCAGCTCAAATCGAGCAAGAGTAGAGCATTTTTCCGAGCCGGCGTATCCGGCGCTTTCGATCAGTACCTGCAGGACATCCAGAAACTCCCCCTCATCAAAGATCCGAAAGAGGAACGTCGTCTCGCACGGCTCGCCCAGAAGGGTGACCGGACTGCCGCCGAGCGTCTGGTGACGGCCAACCTTCGTTTTGTGATCTCGTACGTGAAAAAGTACCAGGGGCACGGACTGGATCTCTCCGAGCTCGTTGCGATAGGCAACGAGGGCCTGCTTCGTGCCGTGAAGAAGTTCGATCCAGACCAGGGAGTGAAGTTCATCTCCTACGCTGTGTGGTGGGTGCGACAGGCCGTGCTGAAGGCCCTTGCCGAGCAAACGCGGAGTGTGCGTATCCCGCTGAATCAGAACAGTCAGTTGATTCGAATGGTCAGAGCCCAGACGTACCTGGCGCAGGAGCTGGGACGGGAGCCGACCGACAACGAGGTGGCGAAGGCCCTCGACGACTCGGTGGGGAATGTCCGCAACGCCCGGAGGATGACGGCGGCGGAGCTGTCGCTCGACGCACCCATCGACCGATCCGACAAAGACGCCGCAACGTTTGGCGAGCGGTTCGCGGGACACGACGGTTACGAGATCGAGGAGGGGACCGATGGCCGCCTCATGCGCGAGTTCATCGACCGCATTTTCGAAACGTACCTCACCCCGCGAGAGCGCAGGATCCTCTATCTCTACTACGGCCTCGAGGAAGGGTCTGAGGGAATGACCCTGGAGAAGATCGGCGCCTTGATGGGCGTCACGCGGGAGCGCATCCGCCAGATTCGGGAGCGGGCGTTCGAGAAGCTGCGCGAGTGTCCCCAGGGCAAGGCGCTGATGGGATTCTGGCGCGCCGCGTAAGCCACACCGATCACAACGCACAAGAAAGACCCGGGCACGTCCCGGGTCTTTTTTTGCGGCTCATCCGGCATTTCCGTGAGATGACGCTCCATCTATCTTTCGTCCACGGCTATGGCACAAATGACGATCCCGAAACAGACAATGCAGGCCGTCGCGGCGGTCGTCGGCGACCGCTGGGTAAGGCAATCCCCCTCCGAGCTCGACACCTACGCCAGCGACGGACTTCCGACCCGTCGCTCAAGGCCCGGAGCGGTCGTGCTGCCGGGCAGTCGTGAGGAGGTGGTGGAGCTGGTTCGCGTGCTGTCGCACCACCAGGTGCCCTTCGTGGCACGCGGCGCAGGCACCGGATTGTCCGGCGGCGCCCTCGCCGACCGAAACGCGGTGGTCGTCGTACTGACTCGGCTCAACCGCATCTTGGACATCCAACCGCAGAACCGGCTCGCTGTGGTCGAACCCGGGGTCGTGAACGTCCGGCTCTCGGAGGCCACCGCGCCGCACGGGCTGCACTACGCTCCCGATCCGTCGAGCCAGACCGCCTGCACGCTTGGCGGGAACGTCGCCGAAAACGCTGGAGGGCCTCACTGTCTCAAGTATGGGGTGACGTCCAACCACGTGTTGGAACTGGAAGTGGTGTTGTCGAACGGAGACGTGGTCACGTTGGGATCGCGAGGCGGTGAACCGTGGGGTTCCGATCTCGTCGGGCTCTTCGTGGGCAGCGAAGGCATGTTCGGCATCGCCACCCGCATCACGGTGCGTCTCACCCCCATACCACAAGCGGTGGAGACCCTCCTGGCGGACTTCCCGACGGTGCGTGCGGCGGGCGAGGCCGTCTCCGCCATCATCGCATCGGGCATCGTGCCCGGCGCCCTGGAGATGATGGACCAAGGATGCGTTGCCGCCGTCGAGGCGTCGATCTACGCCGCGGGGTATCCCACCGATGCGGCGGCGGTGCTGCTGGCGGAGGTCGACGGACGAGACGCGGAATCCGTTGCGGGAGAAGCGCGCGAGGTCGAGGGCATCCTTCGCCACCACGGTGCCCGTTCGGTGCGCGTCGCCACCGAGGCTGCCGAACGTGCGCGGTTGTGGCAAGGCCGAAAGAAGGCCTTCGGGGCGCTCGGCCGCGTCAGTCCCAACCTCGTCGTGCAGGATGCGGTGGTTCCCCGCTCGGTCCTCCCTGACATCCTCGAGACCATCGGCGACATCGGCGAGAAATACGGCGTCACGGTCACCAACGTCTTCCACGCCGGCGACGGTAACCTCCATCCGAACATCAACTTCGACCGCAGCGACGAAGACGAGGTCGAACGGGTTGAAGCAGCGTCCGAAGCGATCATGAAGGCGTGCATCGACGCAGGTGGATCGATAACCGGTGAGCACGGAGTTGGTATCGACAAGCTCCGATACATGTCCCTGCTGTTCGACAGCGACACCCTGTCGGCCATGCGTGCCATACGCAGGGTCTTCGATCCGCAGGAGATCGCCAATCCCGGGAAGGTCGTGCCGATCCATGCCTGTCGCGAGTGGGCTGCAGCGGCATCGACGCGTCGGGAAGGCGATCCCCGTTCGGGCGATCGAGCACTGCATGTCGGCGCCTGACGTGAACATCGAGCGCCGGCTGCGGGCGCTGATGGGACCCGACGCGTTCGTCGAGTCCAACGACGACGGCATTCCCACGGTCGCGCCACGCACCACGGAAGCTTGCGCCCTCGTCGTGGAAACGGCGAACCATGAGGGTTGGCAGGTGCGGATCGCGGGAAGCGGAACCTGGAATCAGGAGACGGGCCCGGCCGACCTCATCCTCTCCTCGAGCGGCTTGAGCGAGGTGGAGGACGTGCGCGCGGCAGACCTCGTGGCGACGGTCCAGGCAGGTGTGGACCGCGACACGCTTCGCACGGCTCTGGCCGACCGGGGTGCGTGGTGGCCGGTGGATCCCCCCGGCTTCCGGCGAACGGTGGGATCGGTGGTCGCAACCGCCACCGCCGGACCGCTGCGCTCGGGATTCGGCAGCATACGCGATCACATCCTGGGCCTCACTGTCGTCACCGCGGACGGCAGGGTGGTTCACAGCGGCGGCCGGGTGGTCAAAAACGTCGCTGGGTTCGATCTCACCAAGTTGGCGACCGGGAGTTTCGGTGCGTTCGGGTTCATCACGCGTGTTCATCTTCGACTGCGGGCGATTCCCCGGGCGGACGCCACGCTCGTCGCCACGGGTGAGCGCAGCACACTCGTACAACACGCACAGGCGATTCTCGAAGCGGGACTCACGCCGGCCGCCCTGGAAGTCATGTCGCCGGCGGCCGGCGGGAGCGAAAGCTGGACGCTGGGCGTTCGGCTCATCGGGCCCGACCCTTCGGTAAACGCCGATCGCCACGCCCTCAAGGCGGCGAGCGCATTGTCGTGGAGCGAGCCGGCGGCGACCGACGCCGCCGAGTTCTGGCGCAACGCGCTCCAACACCCGATGCGCCACCCCATTGTCCTTCGCGTGGGTGCGGTGATCACCGGACTCGAGCACGCCATCGACTTGCTGGCTCACCACCTCGACGATGAGTGCGTTTCGGCGAGCGTCGCGGTTGGAGCCGTGCGATGGAGCGGCACCGCGGACCCGAGTCGCGTGCAGCTTCTCCGACACACGGCCGCCCAGGTGGAGATGCCCGTCACGATCGAGCGGGGCCCGTGGAGCCTGCAAAGTGAGTTGGGGCATTTCGGGGCCTATCGCGAAGGTGTGAGCCGTCTCATGGGATCGCTGCGGGACACGTTCGATCCGAACCGGACCTTTGTCGTCGCCCTCGGAGCCGAGACGTGAGCCGGGATCTCGCCGGACTCGACCCGTGTGTGCACTGCGGCTTCTGCCTCCAGAGCTGTCCAACATACGTTGCCACGTGCGATGAAGCCGACAGTCCACGTGGCCGCATCGTGTTGATGCAGGCGTTGGCCCGGGGCGACTTTCCACCGTCCGACGCCGAGCTCACGCTCCACTTGAATCGATGCCTGGGGTGCAGAGCTTGTGAGTCGGCGTGCCCCTCCGGCGTGGAGTACGGCACGGCGCTGGAGCGCACCCGTGCCGCTCTGGCGCGCACGAACCGGCTTCCCTGGCTCGGGCGGGCGGTGCTCGCCGTCATGGCGGATGAGCGCCTTCGCCGGCCGCTGCTCGCAGCGGGCCGACTGGCTCGCCCGCTCGCCGGGCTCTTCGCCGGCAAGTCGCGGCTGGGATTCTCCATGGGGATGCTGGCCGCGACGAAAATGCCGCTGGACGGAGCGACCCGGCGACGGACGAAGGCGGCCGCGGCGCCGGACCGCACCGGCCGACGAGAAGGGCGCGCAGTCCTCTTCCGTGGTTGCATCATGGACGATCTGTTCGCTCACGTGCACGAGGCCACCGAGCGCACGCTTCTGGCAAACGGTCTTGCGGTAAGGGCAGTCTCGGGTCAGGGGTGCTGCGGGGCACTGCACGCC
Source organism: Gemmatimonadota bacterium (assembly GCA_039589615.1). Taxonomy (GTDB): domain Bacteria; phylum Gemmatimonadota; class Gemmatimonadetes; order Gemmatimonadales; family GWC2-71-9; genus B3T1B10. Next base: position 124,891 of record JBDHHA010000003.1, on the reverse strand, counting down.
CACGCCGGTCTATACGACCAGGCGAAGGCTTTGGCCCGCCGCAACGTTCAGGCGTTTCGAGAGCAGCCCGACGCCACAATCGTCGTCAACGCGGCCGGCTGCGGCGCAATCCTCAAGGACTACGGCACGGTACTCCAGGGAGACCCGTTGGAACGCGAGGCGATGTCGGTGGCCGATCGTGTCAGGGACGTGAGCGAAGTGTTGGCCGACTGCGGTCCCCGCCCCGGGGTGGCACTGGACCTGTCGGTTGCGGTAGATCTCCCGTGTCACCTCCAGCATGCGCAGCATGTGGTCGATCAGCCGCAGGTGGTTCTCAACGCGATCCCCGGACTCGATGTGCGCTCACCCCACAACGCCGGGCACTGTTGCGGGAGCGCAGGAGTCTACTCTCTCCTCGAGCCCGATATGTCACAGCAGGTGCTGGCCAGCAAGCTCGACACGTTGAATGCCCTGAACGCCGATGTCATCGCCACGGCGAATCCAGGTTGCATCATGCAGATCGGAGCCGGCCAGCTCGGCTCCCGCGCCCGGCGGCCGGTGGTGCATCCCATCGAGTTGCTCGACCTGTCGTATCGCCGTGCCGGGTACTACAGCGACCTGGGCGATGCCTAGCGCGCGGTGCTAGATTCCAAGGCCATGGAGAACACCGAGACCGTAGCAGCGCCATTTGCCCTCTCGCATGATGCTGTGACCCGCCAGGAGGCCGAGGCGGCCATCGCTGGGGCGATCGTGGCCCAAGACGCGGTCGGTATCATCGACGTCACCGGACCCGGCGTCATGGAGTGTCTCCAAGGCGTCCTCACCAGCGACATCGACGGTGCAGGCGACGGCAGCTTTCTCTACGGGGCGCTGCTGACCAACAAGGGGATGATCCTTTGCGACATGTGGACCGCCCGTCACGGGAGCCACGCCTGGCTCACGATCCCCATCCAAGGACGTGAAGCGCTGCTCGAGGCGTTTGACCACTACCTACCGCCACGCCTCGCCCGCGCAACCGATCACACCGAGAACCTCGTGGTGCTCAGAATCGCGGGGCCTCAGGCCTTGAGCGCCGCCGCCCACGGAGGAATCGGCGTACCCGAGCCGGGGGTCAGTGGGAGCACCGTCGTGGGCGGGGTTGCGTGCACCGTCTCACGACCGCCGGAACCCGCCCACTTCGGTCTGCAGGTGCAACTCGAACAGGGATCCGTGTCCACAGTCCTCGATGCGCTCACCCGGGCGGGAGCGGTCGTGTCCGCCACCCCGGCCCTCGATTTGATCCGGATCCTCGCCGGCTGGCCGCGCCTCGGCGCCGAGATCGGCGAAAAGACTCTCCCCCAGGAAGTACGGTTCGACGAGCACAACGGCGTTTCGTACACCAAGGGGTGTTACACCGGGCAGGAAACGGTCGCCCGTGTGCACTTCCGCGGCCACGTCAACAAACGACTGACCGGACTGCTGTGGGACGGCACTCCCGATCCCGCCGACCCATCGATCCGGCAAGACGACAAAGACGTCGGCCGGGTGACGAGTGTGGCGTGGCTCTCACCGTTCGAGCAGCACATTGGGCTCGGCATCGTGCGGCAGCAGATCGATGCGAGACGTGCGCTGACTGCGGGGGGTGCACCTGCCATTATCGCCCCCTTGCCCTTCGAGTTGGAGCCGTGACGCGGCCATCCACCCACCGTCCGTGACCAACCGCAGAGACTTTCTCACCTCGCTTGTCGCCGCAAGCGGCTCGGCTCCTCTGTTCCGTGCTCGGCGCGCCGCTCCCCGCGTGGAAGCCACCGCGACGGTGTTCTACGCGCACCCCGCCGGAGAAACCACCCTGGTGCGTTTTGCCGTTCACGACGCCGACGCTCCCGCCGGCCGGCTTCGTGTCTTCGATGGACGGGGACGAGACCTCCTTGGAACCGCGGGCGTCCTGGGAATGGGTGGCAGCCTGTTCGGTGAGCTGTGGCTTCCGCTCCGCGGCGAAACGCGGATCGTCAGTCAATTAGAGATGCCGGGATTGGCAAGGCCGCTTCGCACACCGCACGTCCTCGACCCCCAGCCGCGCTGGACGATCCACTGGATCGCCGTCGTCGACCCCGACCAGCTCATCGCCCACCTCGGGGGCCTCCCGGACTGGCGACGCTACGCCGGCGTGGCCACGCTTCAGTCGTTGAACGTTTTCGGAAATCCGTTCCCACCAGGACGTTCCTCGCCGGACACCATGGACCATGTGACGTTCCTGCGCCGTGCGCACGCCTCGCGCCGATTGGAACGTGATTTCGGTATTCAGATGGGATCGGTGGGAGTTGGACACGCCCGTGATTTGCGGATGCGCGCATCCGCCCTCGCGTTGAACGGTTCCGGCGTGCAGCACGCGGTGTTGCTGGACGACAATGCCAGCTCGGTGTTTGGCACACTGCGGGGTCGCGACGGTTCCGCGGTGGCGGCCGCGTCGGTCCCCCCTCGCAGCTCTGTCGACGCTCTTCGGTTTCCCGAAGGCGGTGACCCCATGGCGCGAGAGGTCGAGCGTTGGCTCACCGAAACCCCTGCCTTCATTGCGCCATCGTACGGCACCACGGTGGCGCTGGCGGTGCAGACACGCGTGGACGATCGACTTGGACATATCGCGCAAGCCGTAACCGACTGGAACTCGCGCTACGCGTTCCCGCACATCACAATCGGCACACCAGAGAATTACTTCGGGGAAGTGGCGCGCGTCACCGCGCCGAGGCCGGCCGCGCTGATGGCATCGGAGTCCGCGCAACACCATCCGGCTCCATCAACCAGCCAGATCGAACAGGTCCGGACGGATCGAGAGGCTCAGCGTCGATCCCATGTCCAGAACCTCGTCGCTCCCCTGAACGCGCTGCTGCAATCCGAGGTGTCGGGCGTTGGCGGGATCGCCCAGCACCTCGACGCGCGCCTCGACGGTACGCTCGTGTTGAACCCATCCCCCATCCCCCGCACCGATCTCGTCGCAATGCCCGACGGTTCCGAGCACGTCGCTACGGACATCCCGGCGATTGGGTACGCGTACATTCTCGGCCGATCATCCTCCGCCCCCGAGCCCTTCGTGCAGCTCGGTCCACACAGCCTCTTCGGCCAGTTCCTGACCGTCCGGCTCGACCCCGAGACTGGATCGATGAACTCCCTCTACGACCGGGCGAGCGAACGCGAGTGGGTGCGTACCGGCACCCCCGGTCTCAACGCCGTACGCAGTGCAACGCTCGAGCGTGTCACTCGGCTTCGCCTGCCGGAGATCGGGATGCGCCTCATCGCCGAGCGTCGTACCGAGATCGGGCGGTTGACAACCACCATTACCGGATACGAGTCATTGCCGTGGATCGACATCACCAACGATTACCAATCCGAGTCCGGACAGGATGTCCAGTACGATCACCACTTCCACGTGGACGAGCCCCGCGTCACCTGGGAGACGCCGGCCGGGTTCGAAGAGGCAACGCTGCCGATGGGCCCCGTCGCACACCTGCGGTGGTTGCGACTCCAAACGCGCGACGAGTGGCAGGTGCTGTTCCGGGGCATCGACGCGCCATATGCCGCGTGTGACGACAACGGCCGCGTCGTGAGTCTGGCGCCGACGGGGCGCACACGATTTCGAATCAAGCTGGCGTCACCCTACGCACCACCCGACGAGCCATGGCATTTCGGCTGGAGCACCGAGCCCTTCGTGGTGCAGCCGGTCAGCGCTGCAAGCGCGAGGGGTACCACCCTACCGCGCTTCGGAAGCCTGCTCACCGTGGACGATCCAGGCGTGGCGGTGCTCGGCATCAAGCAGGCCGACAACGAGGACGGCGCGGTGGTCTACGTCCAGGAGTTATTGGGAGTCGCCCGCAACGTGAAACTTGCAGCGGGTTTGCTCGGGTTTCTCGGGGCACGTCGAGTGGATCTCATCGAACGCCACCTCGACGTGTTGGATGTCACCGCCGAGCCCGCCGTTGCACTGCCTCTTCCGGCGCACGGCGTCGTCGCGGTGCGACTCATCGACCTTTTCGTACAGGGGACTTGAAACCCTGATGCGATTTGGGGTATATCTCCCCCATGGCTCATCAGGCACGAACGCTCGGAGAACTGAAGGAAACGGAGTGGGGGAATCCGTCGCGGCATCTCCGCTCGGTCAAAGAGGAGATGCGTCACAACCTCACCTGTATGCTGGAAGAGGGGCACGAGCCGTTTCCCGGAATCGTCGGATTCGAAGATACGGTCTTACCGCAGATCACCAACGCCGTTCTGTCACGACACAATTTCGTGTTGCTGGGCCTCCGCGGACAGGCAAAGAGCCGCATTCTCCGTGCGCTCGTTGAGCTACTCGACGCCGCAATCCCCATCATCGCCGGCAGCGAGATCAATGACAATCCGTTCCACCCCATCTCCAAACACGGGCGACAACTCGTGGAGGAGCACGGAGACGAAACGCCGATCGATTGGGTGCCGCGGGATCAACGGTACGTGGAAAAGCTCGCCACACCCGACGTGACCATTGCCGATATCATCGGCGACGTGGACCCCATCAAGGCTGCCCGTGGAGGGCACCTCTTGTCGGATGAGCTGACGATTCACTACGGCCTTCTCCCACGGGGAAACCGCGGGATCTTCGCCATCAACGAGTTGCCGGACCTCGCGGGGAAGATCCAAGTCGGGCTCTTCAACATCCTTCAAGAGGGAGACATCCAGATCAAGGGCTATCCCATTCGCCTGCCACTGGACGTTTTGATGGTGTTTTCGGCCAATCCCGAAGACTACACCGCGCGAGGCAAGATCATCACGCCGCTCAAGGACCGCCTCGGAAGTGAGATCCTGACGCACTATCCGTCGACGGTCGAGCTGGGGATGAAGATCACGCAGCAAGAGGCCTGGATCGACCGCGGCGGGCGACCCCTCAACATTCCGCCGTTCATTTCCGAGATCATCGAGCGTGTAGCGTTCGAGGCACGCGCCGACAAGCGTGTTGACCGCCGCTCCGGCGTGTCCCAACGGTTGCCCATCAGCCTCGTGGAAGCGGTGACGTCCAACGCTGAGCGGCGTTCCATCGGCAACAAGGAAAAGCGAGTCGTTCCCCGCGTGACCGACGTGCACGCCGCGCTACCTGCGATAACCGGCAAGATCGAGCTCGAATACGAAGGTGAGCTGCAAGGCGCCGAGGCGATCGCCCTGGACATCATCAAGCGGGCTACGGGCGCCACGTTCGACCACCACGTCGGAGCCGTCGATTGTACGGACATCGTGAACTGGTTCGACGAAGGTGGAGCGCTCAAGATCTCGCGGGACGAGCGAGCAGACGTGTGTCTCAAGGGACTCGGCGTGGTGCCCAGTCTGTTCGATGTAATCGACGCCGCCGGCCTCGCCCCGAAAAAGGACCCGGCCACTGTCGTGGCTGCGAGCGAGCTCGTCTTGGAGGGCCTGGTCGCAAAGAAGCAGATCTCGAGTACCGACGAGATCGGGTACGCCCGCGCCGTGAGCGACTCACCACCGTCGTTCGGCTCGGGCGGCGGGACCAACCTCTTTACCTAGACGATCGTGCGCGTCATCACCGTTTCCCGGCAATACGGTTCCGGCGGCTCCGTCATCGCGAAAATGGTGGCAGATCGCCTGGATTGGACGATTGTCGACAACGACTTCGTCGACCGTGTGGCCGAGCGCGTGGGATTGCCCCCCGAAGAGGTGGCGGAGCGTGAGGAGCGCGTCGCCACACTCATCGAGCGCCTGGCCAGCACCTTGGCCATTTCCTCTCCCGAGCTCTTCATCGCAACCAGCGACCTGTCCCCCGAGGCGACCAGATCCACCGACGAGATCGTCCACATGACGGAGGCCGTGATCCAGGAAGCCGTCGAGCACGGCACAGTGGTCCTCGTTGGTCGCGGCGCGCAGGCGTACCTCGCCAATCGCGACGCCACGTTACACGTGCGGATCGTGGCACCGCGAGACGACCGCGTTCGGGCGTCCGCACGGCGCCTCGGCATTTCGGAGAAGCAAGCCGAGCGCACCGTCGACGCCCGGGATCAAGGGCGCAAGGAGTACGTCCACACCCACTACCAGCGGGATTGGGATGATCCCTGCAACTATCACTTGATCGTGAACTCCGCTCTGGTGTCCTACGAGGGGGCTGCAGACCTCATCATCGCGGCCGCCACACGAACCGCCGGCTGACTGCTATTCGCTCGTCCGAAGCTCGGGCGCCCACCGCAGCGCCGTCAACATCAGCACGGTGCACACCACCCCGGCCACCGAAAGCCACACCCCAGGTCCCCATCGATCGGCGACGATACCAGCCAGCAGCGATCCGACAGGCATCAAGCCCAGGAACGCGAGCGAATACACGGACATCACACGCCCGCGAAACTCGTCCTTCGCGATCGACTGCACCAGCGTGTTGGTCGTGGCCGTGTGAATCACCTGAACAAATCCCGTGAGCGTGAGCAGCACGAGCAAAAGCGGAAACGATCGAGCCAGACCCAACAGGGATACGAAGATGCCGAACACCGGAGCCGCAACGGCGATCACGCGACCTTTGGGGAGTCGACGTCCGAGTGTTGCCAGCCCCAGGGCCGCTACCACCGCCCCCACCGCCGCCGCAGACACCATCCAGCCAAACTCCACCGCGCCCAACCCCAAGACGTTGCGCGCGATCACCGGGAGCAAGACGTAGAACGGAAAGCCGAAGATGCTGGCCACGGCGATCATCAGGATGAGGATGAGCATGCGGCGATCACGCGCCACGTACTCGAGACCTGCTCGAACGGTGGAGCGGGCCGGCACGACTGCATCGCTCTTGGCGCTTGCGGTGAGACGAATCGCCACCAGGGCGGCGATCAACGCGATGTACGACACGCCGTTGAGCAAGAAACACACGCCGACCCCGACGACGCTGATGAGCAGTCCGGCGATCCCCGGGCCCACGATGCGCGAGCTGTTGAACGATGCCGAGTTCAGAGCAATGGCACTCATGAGATCGCGCTTCCCCACCAACTCCACGAGGAACGCCTGCCGACCCGGTATGTCAAACGCGGCAGTCACGCCGAGCAACGTGGCCGCAATCATGACGTGCGCCAACGTGACCACGTCGGCGAGTACGAAGGTCGCCAACGCCAGGGCGATGATCATGGCGGCGGTTTGCGTCACGATCAGCAGGTGGCGCTTGGAGAACCGATCCGCAACGACGCCGCCCATGAGGGAGAAGAACATGATCGGCAGCGTGCCCAGCATCGACACGAACCCCACGTAGAACGGCGAGTCCGTGAGCACCAGCACCAGCCACGGTTGCGCTACGGAGTGCATCGACCAGCCCAGCAGCGATGTGAGGTGACCGGCAAAGTACAGGCGGAAGTTACGGTGTCCCAGTGCCCCAAACCGGCGAGTCGCAGGCGTTTCCGGGTGCGCGTCTAGCGAGTGTCGAGCGATGTCGTCTTCCGGCATTGCGAGAACAATGACGGGATGCGACTCGTTCAACAAGTAGCGGAATGCTTCAACTTCCTTAAATTGTAGCTCATGCGATACACGACGTACTCGAAGTACATTCCGGGACTCGCCGACGCCGTCAACCTTCAGGAGTTGATGGATCAGCTGAGTGACTTCCTGCTCCAGTCCGGCTTTGCAGGTGGCCCCTACCAGCATCCCTATTGGGGAGATTTCGGGGACGAGGATGGCGATCGGTCGATGGACGCATTGCGCCAGGCGATCATGGACGCACTGGTGCAGTCAGACAAGCTCACGCCGGAGATGCTGCGGGTGCTCCGCGGTGAGTCGACAGGAGACGAGAATCGAGATCAACAGATCCAACAGGAATTGGCCCAACTCCTCGACCAGATCATCCAGCGGTTGATCGAGGAGGGCTACCTCAACACCGAGCATGCGCCCGCCATGCCGGAGGGACACCAAGAGGTGCTCGGGCCGGGAGGGCAGGCCCACTCGGCGGCGCAACAGGTCAACTTCAACCTGACGGACAAGGGAATCGACTTCCTTGGCTACCGCGCCTTGAAGCAGCTGCTGGGGAGTATCGGCAAGTCCAGCTTCGGGAGCCATGACACACCGTACCTTTCGACGGGCATCGAGGCGGAAGCCGTCTCTAAACCCTATGAATTCGGGGACACCCTCAATATCGATGTGAACGCAACACTGTCCAACGCGATCCAACGCGGTGGTCTCGAATTTCCCATCGACATCGACTACCCGGACCTCATGGTGCACCAGTCGGAGTACCGTTCCAGCGCGGCAACGGTGCTCATGCTCGACTGTTCGCACTCGATGATCCTGTACGGCGAGGATCGGTTCACACCGGCAAAGCGGGTCGCCCTGGCACTCACACACCTCATTCGCACCCAGTTCCCCGGCGACTCTCTGCGCATCGTGTTGTTCCACGACTCGGCGGAGGAAATCCCCTTGTCGCGCCTGGCGCAGGCCCAGGTGGGTCCCTATCACACCAACACGGCCGAAGGCCTCAAGCTGGCGCGTCGGCTGCTGATGGCCCAGAAGCAGGACATGCGGCAGATCATCATGATCACCGACGGCAAGCCGTCCGCCCTCACCTTGCCGGACGGTCGGGTCTACGTCAACTCATTGGGTTTGGATCCCCGCATCCTGAAGGAAACGTTCGGCGAGGTCGCGAACTGCAAGCGTTCGGGGATCATGATCAACACCTTCATGCTCGCCCGAGAAAAATCGTTGGTACGGTTTGTCAAGAAAGTATGCGAGATCGCACGCGGGAAAGCTTACTTCACGAACACGGTGACCCTCGGGCAGTACATCTTGATGGATTTCATGCGAAGGAAGACCAAGCGGGTCTAGCGGCGCTGCCTCCGGCTCCCCACCACCTCCGCCCCTCCCGCCCCTCCCGTCGTCTCCGGTGCCACGTAATGCACGCCTCGCGCCGCGGCGTGGAAACGGTCCGCATCGCCGGGGTCGTCCCCCAACATCGACACCGTGTGCGTCGTGGCGTGGCCGGCTGCGATCTCCACCTCGACCTCGACGAGATGGCGGCTGCCGTGCAATCCCTCGTAACTTATCCGCAGCATGTGCTCACCCGGTGGCAAGTGAAAACGAGCCACCAGCAACTCGGCCGGGAGCGTCGACCAGTTCCGCGTGTCCGCCCGCTCGGTGGCCACCGCGACGGCCCGAGACGCGACGCGCCCCAGGAAGCCGCCCACTTCCCCCGCCACATCCTCTCCCGCGCTTTCGGCTGCGGTCACGGCCGCCTCCTTGAGCAGGCCTCGAGCCACCATCCGCAGCATGATGGACGGCTTGGTCTCTTCGAAATCGCGAACGGCGATGGCCGAGAGATCCTGCAACAGCACGGGCGTGAGCGACCGTTTGTCGTTTACCGACACCCGCACGTCCCTCGCCCGTCTTGCTTCGAGCTGGTACGAAGGCCACGCCAGGGTAATCAACTCCAATCCCACGGCTGAGCCCGCCGTCGCGATGATCACGCCGTCCTCGTGCCGCGGGTAGTCCACTCCCTGCCGCGACAGCTCGTTCATGACGATGAGGGTCCGCACGAGGACGCGCGCCGACGCGACCAACGCCGACTCGGCGTCGCCGTGGAGCACGGAGTCCTTCTCCTCTTGGAGGATGGGGATGTAGAGCTTTTCCTCGGCACGGTGCGCGATGAATCCGTTTTCAATGAGCACGACCAGCTCGCCCGTTCCCCGTGACGCCACCCCTACGTCGGCGTCGCCGAGATAGGCCTCCCTCGTCTGCCGGGCGACATCGTCAAAACCGAGGGCATCCGCCACACGAACGACGTCTTCCACTACGGGACCCGGAGGAGCCGTACCGAAACGTTCCTCGTACTCCTCGTACGCCGCCAGCGACTGGCGCAGGGAGACCATCGCGTCGTTGTCCTCCCCCACAGCCCACTGCAGCATTCCCGCCAGATACTGCACGGCCGCCGGATTGGTGAAGCTCCGCCCCGGATTGTCGTTGGCGTACCGGCGCAGCAGACGATTTGCCCTGCGCGCTTCCACCAGTGCCTCGTCCACGTCGCCGAGTCGCAGGTAGTTCATCATCCCGTAGTAGTGGATCATCGACCATTCCAACGCGGACGGGTAATAATCCAGGACGTTGTCACTCAGGACGAACGCGGCGATGTTCTGGGTGATGCTCTTGGTGTAACGCTCCTCAGCCAGCCGGTCAGCCTCCTGCAGCGCGATATTGCTCTCGGCGTACCGGCCGAGCCGGTGGAGAAAGAGCCCGGCGGTGAGCTGCCGAATCAACACGTCCTTTGGCCCACTCTCCAGCAGCGGATCCAAGGCGGTCGAGTCCCGCATCGTCACGTAATGTCGCAATGCGGCATCGTGACGCGGCAGTGACCCGCCGTGAAACGGCGACTCGGGTGGGATGGCAGGCACCGGACTCTGGCCACACCCTAGGATGACCAAGCCGAGCGCCACCGTGGCCTTGGTGGTCATTGCAGCGTTTCCCCAAGCCGTTACGGATTAGCGGCGCGTTCGGCTGCGTTCGACGAACTTCTTGATGCGGTGTTGGCCGATCCAGACTCGCTCGTTGGATTCGAGATCCGTGAGGTTGAGGTCCACCTGGTAATAGATGACCTCTTGGTTGCCCTCGACGTCTTCGATCGACGTGATCTCGCCCACGAGCATGAAATCGGCACCGAGCTCGTTACGCATCCGTGCCCGGCTCGCGGCGGACGCGTTCATCTGCTGATCCTCACGCTCGGCTCGGATCTGTTCACGCTGCTCCGGATCGGCCACGACGCGTGTCAGTCCGGTGCGGAGGAATGAGGCCTCCATGTCCCGTAGGAACGTGTTGACGGCTATGTGCTCGGTCGTCTTGTTGCGCACGGCCCCGAAGATCACCGCCGGCATTTCCCCGTTATTCTGCTGCATGAACCGTCTCGCCCAGGGGAAGGTCATCGCATCATCGATGAGCGCATCCGCCACAAGTCGAGAGTCGGTGTCATTCCAAAAACCCGACAAATCGATGGTCGTTTCGGGATCCAGCCGCGTCACCTCTGTGCGCCCGCCGCAGCCAACGGCCAACACGGCCACAGTGAATGTGGCGAGCAAGCGTCGTATCTCGGTATTGGAAAACATCGCAACGCATCTCCGTAAATGTCCTGTTAACCTCAGGAGGACGGACCAGAGCGTGCAAGCGACTACTCCGATCGGCCCCGGGACATGCTTGAGCAAGATCCGGGCCCGTCTCAGACTCCAGTCCACGAGCCGAGAGCGGGGAGACCTGACCTCAAATGGAGACACTCAGGAATCCGCTGACGGACCGTAGACCTCGGGGACTTCCAAGCCTGCCTGCCGCAGGAGGAGGGTGAGCTGGCCCCGGTGATGGACCTCGTGGCACAGGAGGACGAACAGGGTCCTCCCCCGGGGCCAGGACTCGCCGTATACGTCGTCTTCCACCTCGAGGGTCCCGTCGAACCAGGCGCCCTCGACGGCGTTGGCCAGCGACGCCGCCGCCCGCTCGTACGCGGCGCGGATCTCAGCTCCCGAGTGGGGCATCGGGTCGTCCTTGGTGGGGCCGCTCACCTCGAGACCGGTGTGGCGACTGATCTCGCGGACGGAGGCGGCCAGGTGCCATGCCATGGCCCCCAGCTTCCGTCCACCGCCCTCCCCCCCAAATCCGAGAGCCTCGTCGGAAACGGCTCCCAGCACCCCAGCCGTGCACGCCGATTCCCGCCGCCAGACCTCCAGGAAGTCCGCCACAGATGTAAACATGGATCCAAGCTAATGCTTGGCGCCGCGGGCCGCCTCGGCTTGCCAAACCACGTGACCGAGGCGGTTGAAACCTGAGGGCGTCGCCACAGCGTATATTTAGTACATGGGCCTCGAGATCCTCCGCTACTCCGTATTCGGCGTCTTTGTCTTCGCGTCCGTCGCAGCCCTCGGCTCCTGGGCGGTTCGCACCCGACGCATCAGCCCCTTCAGCAAGTGGGCCAACCTCATCCGCCGCACCACCGACCCCGTCCTGAAGCCGATCGAAAGCAGGATCATGCAGCGCGGCGGAAATCCGCAGACGGCCGAATGGTGGCTCCTGGGAGGGACAATCGTCGGCGGCATCGTGGTGATCAGCATGGCCGGTTGGATCGTGGACCAGTTCCGCCTGGTGTCCATGGCGGGACGACAGGGGCCCGGTGGCCTGCTCCGCGTCGCCGTCTACTACGCCAGCCGGATCCTCTCGTACGCGCTCATTATCCGGGTCATCGGATCGTGGTTCGGCGCCGGGCGGCACAACTACCTCATGCGACCCATGTACTTCCTCACCGACTGGATCGTCGAGCCGCTGCGGCGGATCATCCCGCCGTTCGGCATGATCGACGCCAGCCCGCTCGTGGCGTGGTTTCTCATCCAGATCCTCACCGGGATGCTCCTCTAGTTGGCTCGACGGCGCGGCCTCGACCTCCACATCCAGCCACGGGCACCGAAGACCGAAGTGGTCGGGCGCCACGGGGACGCCATCAAGATTCGCGTAAAGGCCCCGCCCGTGGAGGGCGCCGCCAACGACGAGCTCATTCGGTTCCTGGCGAAGCGCTTCAAGGTCGCCCGTGCGTCGGTGCGACTCGTGTCCGGTGCAGCGAGTCGCCACAAGCAGGTCGAGGTGGACGATCTCACCGCCGAGGAGGTCGCTCGATCACTTCTGGGAGAGGCGTGACGGCACCGGTCAGACGGTGGCATAATGGGCGGCGCTGCCCTAGATTTCGACGTTGAAAATCGAATCCGTGGTGAGTTGCGGCATATTGCGGCCACGTTAAACAACACGCTAAAAAGCCCAACCCTCGGAGCTTTTGGCGTCGGGGGCTTTTTTGGAGGCCTATGACGAAACCTGCCGATCGCACTGAACTCCTGCGACGCGCGCTCGAGAATCGCATCCTGGTTTTGGACGGTGCGATGGGCACGATGATCCAGTCGTACGAGCTGGAGGAGAAGGATTTCCGCGGTAGCCGGTACGCCGACCACACGGCGCCACTGCAGGGGAATAACGACCTCCTGTCCCTGACCCGTCCAGACGTCATCGCCGCGATTCACCGCGCATACCTCGACGCCGGGTCCGACATCATCGAGACGAACACGTTCTCCGCGACGAGCGTCGGCATGACCGAGTACGGCGTGGGCGGCGACGTGTACGACATCAACGTGGAATCGGCCAGGATCGCTCGGGAAGCCGCCGCCGAGTTCACCGCCAAGGATCCCACGAAGCCGCGTTTCGTGGCCGGGACCATCGGGCCAACGAATCGCACCGCATCCATGTCCCCCGACGTGAACGACCCGGGGTTCCGCAATATCACGTTCGATGACCTGGCGGCAGCCTACGGAGAGCAAGTCCGGGGATTGCTCGACGGCGGGGCAGACCTGCTCCTGGTGGAGACCGTGTTCGACACCCTGAACGCCAAGGCCGCACTCTTTGCGATCAGTGGTGCCTTGCACGAGCGGGGCGCGGACACACCGGTAATCGTGTCGGGAACCATCACGGACGCCAGCGGACGGACGCTCTCCGGACAGACGGCCGAGGCCTTCTGGAACTCGGTGCGCCACGGTAACCTCTTCGGCGTCGGTCTCAACTGCGCCCTAGGCGCCGATCAACTGCGGCCCTACCTCGAGGACCTCGCCACGGTCGCCGACATTCCGGTGAGTTGTCATCCCAACGCCGGGTTGCCCAACGAATTCGGGCAATACGACGAATCGCCCGAACACACGGCATCCGTCATTCACGAGTTCGCGACGAGTGGTTTCGTGAACATCGTCGGTGGATGCTGCGGCACCACGCCGGCACATATCAAGGCCATCGTCGAGGCGGTCTCCGGCGTGCGACCCCGTCAAGTCCCCGAGATCGAAGTCCGCTGTCGACTGAGTGGCTTGGAGCCTCTCAACATCGGGCCCGACTCGCTCTTCGCCAACGTCGGGGAGCGCACGAACGTCACGGGGTCGGCGCGGTTTGCGAACCTCATCAAGGAGGGAGACTACGAAACGGCCCTCGAGGTGGCCCGCCAGCAAGTTGCCAACGGCGCCCAGATAATCGACGTAAACATGGACGAGGGCCTCCTCGACTCGGAAGCGGCGATGGTCCGGTTCCTCCGTTTGATCGCGGCGGAACCGGACATCAGTCGCGTACCCATCATGCTCGACTCCTCCAAGTGGGAAGTCATCGAGGAGGGACTCAAGTGCATCCAGGGCAAGGGTATCGTCAATTCCGTCAGCCTCAAGGAGGGTGAGGCGGCCTTTGTGGACAAGGCGCAACTCATCCGGCGCTACGGCGCGGCGACGATCGTCATGGCGTTCGACGAGGCGGGCCAGGCGGACACCGCCGAGCGCAAGGTGGCCATCTGTGAACGGTCGTATCGCATTCTCACCGAAGAGGTCGGGTTCCCACCCGAGGACATCATCTTCGATCCCAACATCTTCGCCGTGGCGACGGGCATCGAGGAACACAACGCCTACGCGCTGGCGTACATCGACGCGAGCCGCATCATCAAGGAGCGGCTGCCGTACGCCCTCGTGAGCGGCGGAGTGAGCAACGTCTCGTTCAGCTTCCGGGGAAGCAACGCCATTCGGGAGGCGATGCACTCCGCTTTCCTCTACCATGCCATCCGCGCGGGCATGGACATGGGCATTGTCAATGCGGGGGCCCTGGCGGTGTATGACGAAATCCCCGAGGACCTCCTGGTCGCAGTCGAGGACGTGCTGCTCAACCGCACACCCGACGCCACCGAACGCCTCACGGCGCTCGCCGATCGCTACAAGGGCAAGACCGCAAAACAGGAGCAAGACCTCTCCTGGAGGGAGCAGGGGGTACAGGAGCGGCTGACGCATGCCCTCGTCCAAGGCATCGCCGAATACATCGAGACGGACACCGAAGAGGCCCGGCAGCTCTGCGACAGGCCGATAGAAGTCATCGAAGGCCCCTTGATGGACGGCATGAACGTCGTGGGGGATCTGTTCGGATCGGGCAAGATGTTCCTTCCACAGGTGGTGAAGAGCGCCCGCGTGATGAAGAGGGCGGTGGCGCACCTGGTGCCGTTCATCGAGCAGGAGAAGGCCGAAAGCGGGCAGGTGCACCAGGCCAACGGCAAGGTGTTGCTGGCCACGGTCAAAGGGGATGTGCACGACATCGGCAAGAACATCGTGGGCGTCGTACTGCAGTGCAACAACTACGAAGTGATCGATCTCGGTGTGATGGTACCGAGTGAGAAGATCCTGCAGACGGCTCGGGACGAGCAGGTGGACGTGATCGGCCTGAGTGGACTCATCACGCCGTCCCTCGACGAGATGGTGCACGTGGCCCGGGAGATGGAGCGCCTGGAATTCGAGCTACCGCTCTTGATCGGTGGAGCGACCACGTCTCGCGTGCACACGGCCGTCAAGATCGACGAACGATACCACGGACCCACCATTCACGTGCTGGACGCCTCGCGCAGCGTGGGGGTGGTGGGGAGCCTCGTGAACCTCGACCGCCGCGAGGCTTTTGTCGAGAAACACCGAGAGGAATACGCGGAGCTGCGTACGTCACACGCGGACCGGCGGGCCAAGGTCAAGATCATCCCCCTCGACGAGGCGCGTGCGCGGAAGCTCGCCATCGACTGGACCGACTATGTGCCACCCACACCAGCGGTGATCGGTACCAAGACCTTCTCCGAATACCCCCTGGCCGAATTGGTCGACCGCATCGATTGGACGCCGTTCTTCAAGACCTGGGAGCTCCAGGGGAGGTATCCGGCGATCTTCGACGATCCCTCGGTGGGAGAGCAGGCTCGTACGCTCTACGCCGACGCCACCAACCTCCTCGAGCGCATCGTGTGCGACAAGTTGCTCTCGGCGAAGGCGGCGGTCGGGTTCTTTCCAGCCAATGCCGTCGATCACGACGACATCGCGCTCTACGCCGACGACAGCCGTCGTGAGGTGACGGCACGGCTGCACGGGCTCCGTCAGCAGTTCGAGAAACCTCCCGGACGACCGAACATATGTCTCGCCGATTTCGTCGCGCCCCTGGAGAGCGGGCTGGCGGACTACGTTGGAGCGTTCGTGGTCACGGCTGGGATCGGACTCGACGAACTCTGTGCCGGTTTCGAGGAGCAACACGACGATTACAGCAGCATATTGGCGAAGGCCCTCGCCGACCGTCTGGCCGAGGCCCTCGCAGAGCGGATGCACGAGCGCGTGCGCCGTGAGTTCTGGGGATATGAGCCCGACGAGCAACTCACCAACGACGACCTCATCGCCGGGCGCTTCCGTGGCATTCGCCCCGCGCCGGGATACCCCTCGTGCCCGGACCACACCGAGAAGCGCACGTTGTTTACCCTGCTGGATGCGGGGACGGCCGCCGGGGTTCGACTCACCGAGCACCTGGCGATGCTCCCGGCGGCTTCCGTGAGCGGTTGGTACCTCTCGCATCCGGATGCCTACTATTTCGGGTTAGGCAAGATCGGAAGGGACCAGGTTCGAGATTATGCCGCACGGAAGGGGTTGGACGCCGCAGAGATGGAGCGGTGGCTGTCGCCCAACCTCGCCTACGACCCGGACTGAGCGACATCGCCGTCGCTATATTGACTCACATGTATCGGAACCCGAAAGCGCCGGAGAACAGTGCCATCGCCGTGGCGGTCGTGCTGGGCATCATTGCCGGCGGCGTGGATCTCGCGGCGGGGTCTCCCCAGATTGCCGCCGCCTTGATCGTGGTGTTTGCGTTCCTGTTGAGCCTCACGTACCCGCGACGGGCGTGGCTCTGGGCGATCCTGACGGCGATGTTCGTTCCCCTCATCAACGCGCTCGTCGTCGAGTTGGGCTACGCCTACCTCCGAAGGCCGGAGAGCATCTACGCGACGTACCTGGCATTCGTCCCGGCTTTCATCGGCGCATACTCTGCGGCTTTTCTGAGACGGTACTCGGCCCGCCAGGAGCAACGGGAGCGAGAGGCCTCGAAGAAGGATTGAGACGCCTCAGTACGCGGCCTTGGAGAAGAACACCACCGTCGCCTGGCGCCCGCCGGCGTCGTAGTTCTCCAACTCCCGTTGCCGCTCGTACCCACGCGACTCGAGAAAACGAACGCCCGGCTCGTGATGAGTGACGACGGCCGTGTGGAACCTCCGGGCTCCGCACTGCACCGCCCACCGCTCGTACTCCTCCAAGAACGCGCGCCCCAGCCCCAATCCTCGGTGATCCGGATCGAGCAACAGCATGCCCATCGTCCACTCACCGTCGCCGGGAAAGTCCACCAGCGCATCGAGGACGCCGACCAGCGCATCGGTGGAATCGAAGGCTCCGATCATCCGCTTGTCGTCCACGGCCTTGGTCGGAGGACCGGCGACGAACGCCCGCTGGGCCTCGTCGGGGGCCGGCGTGAGACCGGTGGCCAGCTCGAAGTAATCCGAGGCCTTCTCGAACAGGGACTGCAATGCAGAGATGTCCGGCGGCTTCAACAGCCGGGCGTGGTATCCAGTGTCGGGGCCTAGGCTGTCGAGGTGCATGCGGGGGAATATATTAAAGGAAGGTCAAAACATCATGCGCAAATTTGCCGTCCTACTCACACCGCTCCTCTTCTGGCAATGTGTCCCGTCGGACCTCGCCCGGGTCAGGCACGTTCGGGTCGTGGGCCCGATGGACGGATCGTCCGTTTTGGTCGAGTTCGACTTGGCATGGCGCAACTCGTTCCGGGACTCGGTGAATTGGGACGGCGCGTGGGTGTTCGTCAAGTTCCGCGTGGCGGAGGGTCCTTGGCGACACGCCACGTTGTCGCCGTTGCCCCAGAGCCACTCCGTGGGAGATACTCGGGGCGTTCCGGCCGGGGTCCAGCCGTCGCCCGACGGCGTCGGCGCGTTCGTGTACCGCACGGCGCAGGGTGCCGGACCGGTAGACTGGAGGGACGTACGCCTGCAGTGGAACCACGCCCGCGACGACGTCACGCGCGGCAGTGAGGTCGACGTTCGGGTGATGGCCATCGAGATGGTGCACGTTCCCGACGGCGTCTTCGCCTTGGGGGACGGGGAGCGGGGGGACGTGCGCGGCCATTTTCACGGGCCGACGCCGGCCTTGCCGTTCGTGGTAACGAGTGAAGACCCCCTTGTGCTCGGCGGACGCACTGCCGGGCGGGTGAGCAGCAACAACGGATATGGGATGAGCACGCCGTTTCCCGACGATTTCCACGAGAACGCCGTGGTCACCCTGCCGGCGCGGTTCCCAAAAGGGTTTGCCGCCTTTTGGATCATGAAATACGAGCTCACCCAAGACCAGTACGGCACATTCCTCAACACGCTCTCTGATCGCCAACTCAGGATCCGAAACCCTGCCGATGATCCCGACATGGCGAGGCCGGGCATCGAGGGATACTCGTTGGCCGCGGTACGGCCGTTCACGGCCACGGTTGGGGACCGGTCGGCCCATTTCCTATCCTGGATGGACGGCGCGGCATTCGCGGACTGGGCGGGCCTGCGGCCGGTGACCGAGCCGGAGTTCGAGAAAGCGGCGCGGGGATCCGTCGGGCCGACGGCCGGTGAGTACGCTTGGGGCAGCGACGACATTCACGATCGCCGGTACGCGATCAGCCAGGCCGGGACACCTCACGAGCGAGTCAACAATCCCGGTCGGGCGGGCAACGCCGTGTATGCCGGTTCCACCGGTGGGGAGACTTGGTGCTGGTCCTGCCTCCGCGGCCCCCTGCGGGTCGCCGCATTCCGCCGGGAGGGAGCGACTCGAGCGGAGATGGGCGTGTCGTACTACGGCGTATTCGATCTGAGCGGCAATCTCGTGGAGCGTGCGGTCACGATTGGAACCGCTGCCGGCCGCCGCTTCGACGGGAGCCATGGGGACGGCAACCTCAACGGCACGGGGAACGCCGCCGGAATCGAGGTGTCGCGCTGGCCCGGATCAAGCAGCACCGGGGCTCGATCGCAAGTCATCGGGGCGATGGGAACCGGATTCCGCGGCGGACACTGGGCGAGCCCCGCCCGCAACCTGCGCATCTCGGACCGGGAATTCGCCGCCACGCCGGACAATATGCGCCATTCCACCTTCGGATACCGCTTCGCCCGGACCGCGTTTTCGCAGTAGCCCCTCAGATCTCGGCGCCGTCCCTACACCAAGCTCCGGGCCATCTCCTGAATCGTCCTCCACGCGGCTTCGACGTGGCGCGGTTCCGTGCCGGTCTGGCCCACCACGAAGCGAATGGCGTACTTCCCGTGCATCCGCGTGTGGGTGACATAGAGCTTTCCGCTGTCGTTTGCCGCGTAGAGCAAACGCTCGTTTAGCTCGTCGAGTGCCGGCTCCTTGGCGCCCTCGGGACGGTAGCGGAAGCACAGCAGACTCAGCTTGGGCCGCCGCAGGATCTCGAAGTCGGCGGCGGCATCGATGTCTTCGGCGAGACGCCGTGCCATTTCGATGTGGGATCGGATCAAGCGCTGTAATCCTTCGATCCCGTGGTTGCGAATCACGAACCACAGCTTGAGGGCCCGGAACCGGCGGCCCAGTGCAATGCCCCAATCCCGGTAGTTCGTGACCGCCGCATCCTCTCGCGTCTTGAGGTACTCCGGCATGATATCGAACACCCGTACGAACTCCCGGGGATCACGGATATAGAACGCGCTGCAGTCGAAGTTGGTGAACAGCCACTTGTGGGGGTTGAACACGAAACTGTCGACCAACTCCACCCCGTCGATCATCCACCGCGTCTCAGGCAGCACCAACGCGTTGCCCGCCCACGCGGCGTCCACATGAAGCCACACCCGGTGTTTGTGACAGACCGCGCCAATCTCCCGGAGCGGGTCGAATCCGGAGACCCCCGTCGTGCCCACCGTGGCGGTCACCAACAGGGGGCGACGTCCGGCTGCGACATCCGCCTCGATGGCACGATCCAGCTCGTCGGCACGCATGCTGAACTCGTCGTCCACGGGAATCTTGCAGAGATTCGCCCGACCGATCCCGGCGATCTTGACGCTCTTCTCGACCGAGGAGTGCGCCTCTTCGGAGCAGTAGACCGTGAGAACGCCCGCGCCGCTCAGCCCCTCCTCGTTGACCTGGAACTCGGTGAGGCGCTCCCGGGCCGCCAGGAGGGCACAGAGGGTGGCGGTGCTGGCCGTGTCCTGAATGGACCCCACAAACCCCTCGGGCAGGCCGATCATCTGCCGCAGCCACTCCATCATCCGACCCTCCAGCTCCGTGGCCGCCGGGGATGTCTCCCAGATCATGCACTGGGCCGCCAGGGTAGCCGTCAACATCTCGGCCAATACCGAGGGGCGGCTGCTGTTGGCCTGGAAGTAGGCGAAGAAGCTCGGGTGCTGCCAATGCGTCATGCCCGGCAGCACCACGGACCGGAAATCCTCGAGGATCCGATCCATCGATTCGGGGTGGAGGGGTGGTGTGGGGGGAAGTCGGTCCGCGATCTCTCCGGGCCGAACCTGGGCCTTGACGGGCCGCTCCTCCACCTGGTCCAGATAATCCGCCATCCAGTCCACGATATCATGGCCATGGCGGCGGAAATCTGCTGAATTCATGGGGTGCCGTCCAATTCAGGGGGGTGCCTGTACGATAACAGGCCGCAAGCCACCAGATTCTGGTCATTTGACCTTGCTCGGGGCCAGATCGGTGCCTTAATCTAGAGTGGAGGTGGCTGTCAGGCCCCGGCGTGAACTTTGCCAGGAGCGCCGGGGTTGTATCTTTATGCGCCGCATTGACCAATTGCCACCGCGCGGACAGCAGCGGTGAGGGTGGAACTGGAGATTCTACATGAAGCATCGCCGACTCATACTGGTCGCTCTTCTCGGATTCATCGGCTTCGTCTCCGGAGGGTGGTTCTTCCAGGGATCCGACAGCCAGGCCAACACCACCCGCCAGCGGGCCCGGGTCTTTGAATCCGTCCTGAGATATGTCGCCGAGTACTACGTCGACTCCGTCGACGCTGCTCAGCTCTACGACATGGCCACGGAGGGCATGCTGAGCCAGCTCCAGGACCCCTACACCTCGTTCCTCCAGCAAACCCACTTCGAGGAACTGAGCATCAGCACTACGGGGGATTACGGCGGTGTCGGCCTCCGAATCGACTCCCGTGACGGTTGGATTCAGGTGGTCACCCCCATCGCCGACTCCCCCGGCGAGCGGGCGGGCTTGGTGTCCGGCGACCAGATCATCGAGGTGGAGAGCCAATCCACCAAGGGGTGGAGCACCAACAAGGCCGCCAACCTGCTGCGCGGTGAGCCCGGAACGGATGTCTCCATCACGGTGCGGCGCGCCGGATTCGCCGATTCCCTCCGGTTCACGCTCACACGAGGTGAGATCCACGTGAACTCCGTTGAGGGCACCAGGATGGTGACACCGGACGTGGGATATCTGCACCTGACCACGGTGAGCCGCCAGTCGACCTCCGAGGTCCAGCAGACCATCTCCCAGTTGCGCGATCAGGGAGCCGAGGGGATCATCCTCGATTTGCGCTTCAACCCCGGCGGCATTCTCGAGGAAGGCGCCGCCCTCGCCGACCTGTTCCTCGATCGCGGCCAGGTCATCGTCGAGACCAAAGGACGAGCCCGAGGCGCTACGGCAACCTTTTCCGCCGAGCAGCAGCAGGCATGGCCCGACCTGGAGATCGTGGTGCTGGTAAACCAAGCCACCGCAAGCGCCGCTGAGATTCTCTCCGGGGCATTGCAGGATCACGACCGGGCGGCCGTGGTCGGGTCGCCGACCTTCGGCAAAGGCGTGGCCTACC
This sequence comes from Gemmatimonadota bacterium, assembly GCA_039589615.1. Taxonomy (GTDB): domain Bacteria; phylum Gemmatimonadota; class Gemmatimonadetes; order Gemmatimonadales; family GWC2-71-9; genus B3T1B10. The sequence continues at coordinate 103,255 of JBDHHA010000003.1, read as the reverse complement.
TCCTCATTCCCATCACCGACAACGAGGCGGTCACCGTCACATCGTCCCGCTGGTACACGCCGAGCGGCCGCTCCATTCAACGGGGCGTCTCCGGGTCACGTGTGCTGAACCAGGTTGCCGGTAGCGTGCCCGACTCGATGGAAGTCATGGCCGGGCTGCGGGAGTTCCGCACCGACGCCGGGCGGCTGCTCGACGCGGGGGACGGGGGGATTCAGCCCGACATCCTGCTCCCCCGTGACACGCTCACGGACGGCGAGCAGCTCTTCTTCCAGACCCTGGGGAGCAACCTTCCCCTGTACCGCAACGCCCTCACGCGGTACGCCCTCGAGTTGAAGGGTCAGAACGCGGTGACTAGTCCCGACTTCGAGGTGACGAGCGGCATGCTCTCCACGATTCTCCAGAGCATGCGCGGCGCGGACATCGAGATGCCCGACTCCATCTTCAACGGCGGCAGCAACTTCATCGCCGAGCAGTTCGGGCTGGAGCTGACGCGGTACGCCTTTGGGCGCGAGGCCGAGCTGCAGCGGTCGGCAAGCATCGACAACCAGATCCACAAGGCCATCGAGTTACTGCAGGAGGCTGGCTCCACCGAGGAGCTGCTGGCGCTGGCCACGAGGAACTGACCGGCCGAGGACATCATGAGTGACCCTAGGGCACCAAACCGGCCTGCCCCTTCACATACTCTGCGACCTGGCGGTGAGTGGCAAACCACACGTCGCCCTTGGCACGGATGTAGTCGATCAGCTCCTCCAGAATGACGATCCTCGATCGGTGCCCGATGTCGTGCGGATGCATGGTGAGTACGAACATCGTGCCCTCCTCGTACGCCACATCGAATTCGTCCTTGTACACCTGCAACACCTCCCTGGGGTTGCTGTACCGATCTCCCAGAGGATTGAAGTAGACCGCGTCATCCAGAATCCACTCCACGGGAAGCTCCACCATCCCGGTCTCCTCGCCGTCGGCGAGTATCTCATACGGCCGCTCATCCGCCATGAGTGAGCTGTCGTACAGGAAATCCAGCTCCCGCAGGATGGACAGTGTGTTGGGGCTGAAGTTCGTGATGAACAGATCGATAATGTCGGCCCTCACCCCGGAGGCCGATAGGGGACTGGTTTGACAAGGCCCGAATCGCACTTCATTTCTACAGTTGCGACAGGAGCAAGCATGACCACACCAAGATCGGCAACGGCCACACAACCGATTCCCAATCACATAAGCGGAGAGTGGGTTCGTTCCTCCGGCGCGGCTTCGCTGCCCGTGGAGGACCCCGCAACCCGTGAGGTGCTACACCACGTCCCCCTCTCGAACGCCGCGGATGTCGACACCGCCGTCCGGGCCGCCAAGAAAGCCTTTCCCGGTTGGCGGGAGACTCCGCCCGTGGAGCGAGTGCAGGTGCTGTTCCGTCTGAAGGCCCTGCTGGAGCAACACCTCGACGATCTCGCCGTGAGTCTCACCCGGGAGCACGGCAAGCCCGTGGCCGAGTCCAAGGGGGAGATTCGCCGGGGCATCGAGAACGTGGAGCATGCGTGCGGCATCCCCACCCTGATGATGGGAACGACATTGGAGGATGTGGCGCCATCAGTGGACTGCGAGACGATTCGGCAGCCCCTCGGCGTCTTCGCGGGGGTGACACCCTACAACTTCCCCGTCATGATTCCGCTGTGGTTCTGGCCATACGCGGTCGCCACCGGCAACACCTTCGTGTTGAAACCCAGCGAGCAGGATCCCCTCACCCATCAGCGCATCGTGGAGCTCGCCGTGGAGGCGGGCCTTCCTCCAGGGGTGCTCAATGTGGTCCACGGCGACTGGCAAGCGGCCGACCTGCTCTTGGATCACGCCGATGTTTTTGGCCTTTCATTTGTCGGCAGAAGCGAGGTTGCCCAGCTCGTCTACGCCAAGGCCGCCGCCAAGGGGAAACGGGTCCAGGCGCTGGGCGGTGCCAAGAACCACATGGTGGTGTTTCCCGACGCCGATCTGGATTTCGTGACGGACGCCGTCATGTCCTCGGTGTACGGATCCACCGGTCAGCGGTGTCTGGCCGGCAGCGTGCTCGTGGGGATCGACGATGCATACGAGCCCTTGCGTGACCGGATCGTTGAACGAGCGGCCGCGCTCCGACTGGGGAGCGGTCTCGACGAGGACGTCGACATGGGACCGGTGATATCGGCGAAGCACGCCAAATATGTGCGCACCATGGTTGAGCAGGGGGTGCAGGAAGGTGCGAATCTCCTGCTGGACGGACGGGACGCGTCGGTGAGCGAGTACCCCGACGGGCACTGGGTGGGGGCCACCGTGTTTGACGAAGTCCGGCTGGGCATGCGCGTGGGCAGGGACGAGATTTTCGGTCCCGTGGCGAGCTTTGCCCGGGCCAAGACTCTCGACGACGCCCTCGCGCTGATCCACGCGAACAGCTACGGTAACGCAACGTCCGTGTTCACGAGTAGCGGTCGGACGGCGCGGGAGTTCCGCTACCGCGCCGGCATCAGCATGATCGGGGTGAACATCGGTGTGGCGGCGCCGATGGCGTTTTTCCCGTTCGGCGGATCCCGGGGGTCGTTCTACGGCGACCTCAAGGCTCAGGGGCAGGATGCGATCGAGTTTTATACCGACAAACGTGTGGTCATTTCGAGGTGGTAACCGCCCAGAGATGGATGCGCTGCATGCCTGTCCCTTGGTCCGCTGTGATTCGGCGGCCATGGTTAGGGGAGCGTTGCACAGCACAACGTCCCTACGCCCGCTACGGTTCGCGGCCCGGAGCGTGGAGGCGTCCCGGCGACGGGAGGCCGCGACCCAATGCGGGCTACGGGACGTTGTGCTGTGCAACGCACTCGGGCCATACCGGGACAATGCGCCGCTATGGCGCCCATGGCATACTGCGCACTGGGGGCAGGCGAACTGATCTCGTTCGGCACAGCGCTGCGGGTGTACCGCAGCGCACGTTGGGTCGCGACCTGGGCACGGAATCACACGGCGGGATGTGCGGCGAACCGCAGGGCGCGAAGGGACACCCGGTAGTGCTGTGCCGAAGGCGCACCGACCGCTGTTAAGAGCAACCGAAGGAGAACCACAGGATGCCAAGCACGACGACGGGAACTGATACGCAGGCGGTGAAGTCCGATCACAAACAGTACCTGTTCCCCTGCGCCCCGCCCCTGTACGACGACCCCCTCGTTCTGGTCGAGGGCAACGGCACGCGGGTCATCGACTCGGAGGGCCGCGAGTTCCTCGACTTCTTTAGCGGCATTCTCACCACCGCCGTCGGGCATTGCAACCCCGAGGTGGTCGAACGGGTTCGGGAGCAGCTTGACGTCCTGGGTCACACATCGACGCTCTACATGACCGAGAACCAGGTGGAGATGGCCAAGCGCCTCGCCGCCATCGCCCCGGGAACGCTGAGCAAGTCGTTCTTTACCAACAGCGGGACCGAGGCCGTCGAGACGGCCGTCATGTTGGCGTGCCTGCATACCGGCAGGAGCGAGGTGATCGCGCTCCGCCACGCCTATTCAGGCCGCAGCATCCTCGCCACCAACATCACCGCGCACGCTCCGTGGAGAACTCTCCCCAGCTCGCTTCCCGGTATCAAGCACGTCATGTCGCCCTATCCGTATCGCTGTCCGTTCCGGTCGCCATGCGATGAGAGCTGCATCGATAAGTTCGGGGACGACCTCGAAGACGCGATCCAGACCATGACCAGCGGCAAGCCCGCGGCGTTCATGGCCGAGACAATTCAGGGACTCGGTGGCTACATCGTGCCACCGCCTGGGTACTTTCAGCGGGCCGCCGAGGTCATCCGCTCCCACGGCGGCGTGTTCATCTGCGACGAAGTCCAGACCGGGTTCGGACGAACCGGAGACAAATGGTTTGGCATCGAACACTGGGACGTCGTACCGGACATCATGGTGATGGCCAAGGGAATCGCCAGCGGATTCCCTGTAGGAGCAACCATCGCGAAAAGCGAGATCGCCGAGAGCTGGACCGCGAAGACGATCTCGACGTTCGGAGGCAACCCCATCTCCATGGCCGCCGCGATCGCCACCAACGACATCATGGTCAGAGAGGACGTTCCGGCTCGGGCCGCCGTGAGAGGTGCGCAGCTGCTGCAAGGGCTCGACGCGCTCTATCGGGATCACCACTGGATCGGCGAGGTGCGGGGCATGGGCCTCATGCAGGCTCTGGAGCTCGTCGAGGATCGGGGCACCAAGACGCCCAGCCCGGAAAAAGGAAAGCAGTTGCTCGAAGCGACCAAGGAGGAGGGACTTCTGTTGGGCCTCGGGGGATTGCACGCCAACGTGATCCGGATGGGACCGTCGCTGCTCATCACTGAAGACGAGGTCACCGAGGCCATCGAACGGCTGGGGCGCGCGTGCGCCCGGGTCTCCGCGGCATGATCCTGGGCCTTCCCTGGACGACCTGGTTGCTGCTCCTCGCCGCCGTCGGCGGGGGACTGGCAATCGAGCTGTCATTCTACCGTCGGGAACGCGGCGGCACGCCCGAGCCGCGTTCCACCGACCCCAAAGAACACTCCTAACACGTGTCATCTCCGACGATCATCGCGGTCCTCGTGGTGTACGGGCTCGTGCTCATCGCAATCGGGCTCTGGAGTCGTCGCGAATCCCGCAACGTGGCCGGGTACTTCGTCGCCGGGAAGAAGCTTCCGTCTTGGGTCATCGCCTTCAGCACGAACACCACGGGAGAGAGCGCCTGGCTGCTGTTGGGCCTGACGGGAATGGGCTACGCCGTGGGACTCCACGCGCTGTGGATCGTGCTGGGAGAGATCATCGGCGTGACTATGAGCTGGGTCGTCGTGGCACTCCCGTTCAAGGCCTACACGGATCGCTACGAGGCCATCACCGTCCCCGACTACCTGGAGGCGCGGTTTCGCGACACACGGCACATCTTTCGCCTCCTCAGTCTCATCATCATCCTCAGCATGGTGACCGCCTACACGGCGGCCCAGTTGACCGCGATCGGCAAGGCATTCGACGCGTTCCTCGCCACCGGCTACGGCACCGGAGTCATCATCGGTGCAGCCATCATTCTCTACTACACGTCCGTGGGCGGGTTCAAGGCCGTGGCGTACAGCGATCTGCTTCAGGGCGTGCTCATGTTCCTCGGATTGCTCGTGCTTCCCATCGTGGGGTTTGTAGCGGCCGGTGGCTGGGCGGCGGTCATCAACGGGATCTCTCTTGAGAACCCCGCCCTGTTGACGCCGATGGGAGAACTGGGGCTCTCGGTTCGCGGCGTCATCAGCGCCATCGGGTTTGTCGGGATCGGCTTCGCCTTTCTCGGTGCGCCACAGTTGCTCACGCGATTCATGTCGGCCCGCAACCGAGAGGAGATCGTCAAGGGCAGTCTCATCGCCGTCGTTTGCATCATCTTCTTCGATATCGGGGCGGTGTTTGCCGGACTCGCCGGCCGATCCCTCTTCCCGGGGCTTGCCGACCCGGAGACGATCCTACCCATCATGAGTGCGGAACTCTTCCCCCCGATCTTCACCGGTGTTTTCCTCGTCATCGTACTGGCGGCATCCATGTCGACGGTGGACTCGCTGTTGATCCTCGCCTCGTCCGCTGTTGTACGCGACGTCATCCAAAAGATCTTCGAGCCGGGCCTGTCCGAGATCCGACTCTCCCTGTTCGGGAAGCTCACCACCGTGGTGATCGGCGCCCTGGCCTTTGCGCTTGCTATCGGCGAGGTCAGGATGATCTTCTGGTTCGTGCTCTTCGCCTGGTCTGGACTGGCATCGGCATTCACACCGGTGGTGCTGTGTTCACTCTTCTGGAAGAGGACGACACGCGCCGGTGCGATTGCGGGTATGATCGCCGGGTTTCTCGCCGCAGTGATTTGGGTCGTGGCATTCAAGGAGCACTTCTACGACCTGTACGAGATGATACCGGGGTTTGCCGCGGGGTTCGCGGCAACGGTAGGGGTCAGTTTGGTGACCGAGCCACCGGAGAGAGCGGCGGAAGAACTAGACGAGGTTCGCGCAACAATGTGAGTTCGCCCTTCACTACACCTTAATCGTTTCTTCACTCCCACGGCACGACAATCCAGGAGAAGGTCTGTACCGGGAGCCATTACCCACGCGGAGATTCACCATGGCGAAAGACCAACCCAAGGCCAAGGAATCAGCCCAGAGCGCCGAAGACAAAGTCATCGAGCAACACCAGCGCATCAGAGGCTTGCTGAATCGGCTCGACAAAACCACCGATCTCCGCTTGATCGTTCCGCAGTTGCAGGAGCTTCGCATTCTGCTGGATGAGCACTTCGAGCAAGAGGAAGCTCCCGACGGCTTCCCGCAGATGATCGCCGAACCGGCACCGCACCACGCCAGGGCCCTCGACGAGTTGTTCGACGAGCACAAGGCCATCTTGAACAATCTGGATGATGTGATCGAGAAGGCCCTGTTCTGTCTCGAGGGGCCTCTGGCCAATGTCCGGCGCGGCGTGACTTCACTGTGCGAACAGTTGCGCAACCACGAAGCCACGGAAACGGAGCTGTTGACCGATACGGTCTACACCGATCTCGGAAGCGGTGACTGAAGCCGCGCGTTACGCCGAGTGAACGATTCGGGCCTCTGCCGCTCTGACCTTTAGTAATCCCTCAGCACGGACCTTCGGCAACCCAAAAACCGCCGTGGCGGCAGCGTCGGCCGTCATGCACTGATCGGCGGTCACCGTGACGCTGTGAGCCTGGCTCTGCCGCGGCGCGCCCGTCGCCGGATCGAGGAGGTGGTGGTAGCGGCGATCGCCGTGCTTGAAGAACTGGAGGTAATCACCCGACGTGGCAACGGCCTGATCGGCAACCTCCAGCGTTCCGGCCAACTGCGACGGATTCTCCGCGGAGCGGATGCCCACGTTCCACGGATCGCCGTCCTCCGATTCACCCATCCCGTAAAGGTCACCACCGACATTCACCAGTGCCCGCTCGATGTTCCACTCCCGCAGTGCGTCCACCGCCCGGTCCACCCCGTAACCCTTCCCAATACCGCCCAAGTCCAGTCGCACCTCCGCATCCGCAAACCGTACCACGCGTTCTCCCCGCCAGGCATCCAGGATCAAACTGCGATACAGGCCGTGGCGTGCCAGCTGTCGCACCTCGCCCGCCGGCGGCGGCTCCCGTCGGTTGGCCACATCCCACAGCTCCACAGCCTTCCCGATACACGGATCGAACACCCCGTCGCTCGCTTCGGCCCACTCGATCCCCTCCTCCAGGACGGCGGCGGTCATCTGGGAAACCGGAACCGGCTCCACGGCGGCCCGGAGGTTTGCCCGGCCGATGTCCGACGTGGACGTGAATCGCGTCATCGTGCGCTCCACTTCGCGCAACTCCTCTATCGCTGCATCGATTGCCCGGTGGGCGTAACGGGATTCCCGATGCACGACCGCGATCTCACCGATCGTACCCATCACCGGCACGGTGCGGCGGACCAGCACCTGCTTGCGGCGCAACACGGTGGGGATGGCCGTCACGGCAAAGGCGCCAATCCCTAAGAGAATGACATCCCGCCGGGACGGATGCGCGCGGTCCGACGATTCAGATCTAACCATGACGCGCCTCCGAAACATCGCGGACGTGGGGACACGATCCACAACTGTGAACTGATTCTTGGTATTCGCAGGTACTGCAGCCCCGGGGCTCCTGCCCATACCGATGGAACATACCAAAGCCGACAAACATGACGGCGAGGCCGAGGATGGCAAGTATTTCACTCATGTCGAGCTCAACAATCCGGCGAAGCCCATGAACGCCAAGGACAAACACCCAGCAATGATGAAGATGAGGGCCGTACCCTTGGCAACTTCCGGGATGTCCGCCAACTCGGTGTTCTCCCGAATCGACGCCATGAGAACCAGTGCCAGTGTCAGACCCAGTCCGGCCCCAACCGCAAACGCCATACCCTCCAGAAATCCGTACTCTCGGTTCGTCTGGAAGATGGCCAAACCGAGAATGGCGCAGTTCGTGGTAATCAACGGCAGATAGATCCCGAGCTGCCGGAACAGCGTGGGGCTCACCTTCTTGATCGTCATCTCTACAATCTGCACCAACGATGCGATGACGACGATGAAGGAAATCAGTCGCAGGAACGGCGCATAGGGCAGTATGAACGTGTTCAGGAACCAGGCGCACAACGACGTGATGGTCAGCACGAAGATGTTGGCGGCGCCCATGCGGAGCGCGGTGTACACCCGGCCGGATACGCCCATGAACGGGCACAGTCCGAGGAAATAGAACAGCGTGAAGTTGTTCACCACCATCGCCGAGATCAGGATCCACACGAGGTTGCCCATTACGCCGCCTCCCCCTCCCGGACCCCGTCAGGCCATTCGCCGAGAAGTTCCTTTTGCTCCCGGCGGCGGCGAATCCAGTTCAATCCCAGCAGAATGAATCCCAAGGTCAGGAATCCTCCCGGCGGGAGGATCATCACCACCCAGGGCTCGAACGAGGATCCAAAGAGCTGCACCTCGAAGGGGGTCTCGGTGAGAAGGGTCCCGTTGCCGAGCACTTCCCGCACCGTTCCCATCATCAACAGGGCGATCATGAAGCCGACGCCGGTACCCACGGCGTCGAGCATCGACCGGCCGATCGGCCGCTTCGACGCAAACGCCTCCTGGCGTCCGAGGATCATGCAGTTGACGACGATGAGGGCGATGAACGCGCCCAGGGCCTTGTGCGTCTCCGGCACGAGAGCCTCGAGCGTCATGTCGGCCACCGTAACGAAGCTGGCGATGATCAGGATATAGGTGGAGATCCGCACCTCGTGGGGAATGTACTTCTTCAGCAGCGACACGAAGAAGCTCGAGCCACAGAGCACGAAGAACGTCGCCAACCCCATGGCAATGCTGTTGCGCACGGTGTTCGTGACAGCCAGCGCCGGGCATAAACCCAGCATCTGAATGAGCACTGGGTTCTCACGCCACACACCGCGGAAGAGATCGTATTGGGCGGTCGTCTCTCTCATCGGTTCGCCACCTCACCGTAGTTCTCGAGTAGTGGTCCGAGACGCTCCAACGAAAGATTGATAATGTCGATGATGGTGCGCGACGAGATCGTCGCCCCGGTGATCACGTCGATCTCGCTGGCATGGCCGGTGGCCCTGCGCCGCGTCACGCCCACCAACAGCGGCGTCGCTCCGTCGAATTGGTTCACGAACGACGAGTCCTTCTCGATCTTGTCACCCAACCCCGGGGTCTCCTTGCTCTCCAGAACTTTCATCCCAAGAAGGGAGTTGGTTCGCGGATCGTATCCGTAGATCACTCTGATGATGTCCTGGAACCCCGCCTTCTGCGAGGCGATGGCAAACCCGACCGGTTGTTGGTCCAGATAACCGAGATAGACCTGTTCCAACTGGTCTCCGTTCACGCCAGCGGGCAGCTCGAGCGTGAGGCTGCCGTCGTGAACATAGAGCGTGTCGTAACGGTCGGGCGCCTTGAGGACCTCCTGGATCGACTGGCGCAACACCTCGGCCTTGTACGCGAGAATGGCGGGTTGCGTCGCCTCGTACACGAACACCAACACAAATCCCGCAATCGCGCCGGCGAGCGCCAACGTGCGGAGCAACCGGAACGACTCTACCTGTGGCGGCTCCGGTGACGAGGGCGGCGCGCCGTTGCCGGACCCTGGCTGCACGTCGCTCATGTCACCACCTGCTTTTTGCCCTCACCGAACAGCCGGGGTTGGGTGGCTTGGTTGATGAACGGCACGAGGGCGTTCATCAGAAGAATCGAGTACATCACACCTTCGGCGAGGCCACCCCACAGGCGAATGACCACGACCAGGAACCCGATTCCCACGCCGAAGATCCAACATCCGAGGTTGGTGACCGGAGACGTGACCATGTCAGTGGCCATGTACACCGCACCGAGCATGAGCCCGCCGGAAAAGAGCATGAACACGGCACTCGGATACCGTGCGGCGTCGAGCAGATGCAGGGCACCGGCCATGAGGGCCACGGTGAGGAAGATGCTGGCGGGAATCCGCCAGTTGAGGTGCTTGCGCAGCGCGAGGTATGCACCACACACCAACACGACGATCCCCGATGTCTCACCCAGGGATCCGCCCACCGAACCCATGATGAGGGCCGACGCCTCCGTGCCGATCTGCTCGAACTTCATGAGCCCCAGTGGAGTGGCACCCGTCATGGCATCGACGACCTCGGGGCTCATGAGCGGCAGCGCAAAGTTGTCGCCACGGAGCGTCCACCAGTTGGCCGGTGCGGTGGGCCAGGTCGTCATGGCAACCGGAAAGGCCGCCTGGAGAAACGCACGGCCCAACAGCGCCGGATTGAAGATGTTTTGCCCCAACCCTCCAAAGACGAGTTTCCCGAACCCGATACCGAACACGCCGCCTACGAACGCCATCCACAGCGGCAGCCCCGGGGGCAATGTGAGACCCAGCAGGACTCCGGTGATCGCGGCCGATCCATCCCACAAGGCCTTCTTCGGGCCGAACCAGTATTCGGTGAGCGCGCCTCCTGCCGTCGCGGCGGCGATCACCAGGAGTGCGCTGGGACCGAAGTAGTAGGTCGCCACCGCCACCACCGGCACGAGGCTCATCACCACCGACCACATGATCGTGGGCGTACTGTCCCGTCCCCCAAGATGCGGCGATGCCGTTACCAGAAAGCGAGGCTGTGTCATGCGGCTTGGCGCGTGCGAAGCGCGATCTTGGCGATAGCAAACAGCTGACTAAGGGGGATGTTGGACGGACACGTATACGAACAGCAGCCGCACAGCATGCAGTCCATGAGATGGTTCGTTTCCATCTCCTCGTAGCGCATCACCATCGCGAGGCGACCGAGAAGCTGGGGATTGAGAAAGACCGGACACGCGTCGACACAGTGCCCGCAGCGAATGCAGGGGTGCGTGTCCTTCGGCTTGCAGTCCGCTTCGGTCAAGACCACGACGCCGGTCGTGCCCTTGAGCAGGGGGGTATCGAGGTTGGCCTGTGCCGCTCCCATCATCGGGCCCCCGAACACGATCTCGTAGGCGTCTTCGGTGAGGCCCCCACACACGTCCAACAGGTCCCTGATCTTGGTACCGACAGGCACGATCAAGTTGGCGGGGTTCTTGACCCCCTGTCCCGTCACGGTCACGATTCGCTCAATGAGCGGAAGTCCCGTCTCGAACACCTCCGCGATCGTGGCCACCGACGCCACGTTCTGCACGACGACCCCCACGTCCATCGGCAGTTTTCCCGAGGGAACCTGCCTCTCCAAGAGCGCATCGATGAGCATCTTCTCCGCACCCTGAGGATATTTCACCGTCACCGGGTGCACCGTCACATCGAGGTCACTTGGGAGCGTGGCCTGCATCCTCTCGATGGCGTCGGGTTTGTTCTTTTCAATCCCGATCATCGCCCGGTTCACACCCAGGCACTGCATCATGATCCGAATGCCGAGCTGCACTCGCTCCGGATACTCCACCATCGTGCGATGATCCGTGGTCAGGTACGGCTCGCACTCGCATCCGTTCAGAATAACTGTGTCGATGACCTTGTCTTTTGGGGGAGAGAGCTTCACGTGTGTGGGGAATGCGGCGCCGCCCAGCCCGACGACGCCGGCGTCCTGAATGGCTTTGATCATCTCCCGAGGAGACAATCCCTCCCATTTCGGAACGAGCCGCGGACGGGCGGCCTGAGCCGAGAACGGCGCCACGGCGATGCGAACCGCCTCGGCATAGCTGCCGTCCGGGTGCGGCCACAACCCGATGTCGGTGACGGTACCGGCGGCGGACGCGTGGACGGGAGACGAGACGAACCCGTCCGCTTCGGCGATCTTGTCGCCGCGCTCCACATGGTCCCCCTTCCGCACGAGGAGCTTCGCCGGCTTGCCGGTGTGCTGCCGCAATGGTAGGACGACCTCATCCGGGAACGGCATGCGCCGGATGGGCACCGCCTCCGTCAGACCTTTCAATTCCGGCGGGTGGACACCGTGCCGGAAGGTAAACCCGGTGCTCATATGACTAACTGAAGGGCTCTGCCCGCTTCTTCCACTTGTCGAGATCCTTCTCCTTCGGATTGAGAGGCGTACCCGGATGTATGATGGCAACAGGGCACTTCTCCGCGGCGATAACGAGCTGGCGGAACGTCCCAGCCTTCGGATCCTTGACGTACGCCAACTTCCTGTCGTCGTAGGCGAACATCTTCTTGTTCAGATTGGTGCACTCGTCACAGGAGGTACACCGCGCCGACTCGATGTACGGGTCCATCCCCAGCGACTCTTCCTCTTCCTCTACCTCCACCGCCGTTGCGACGGCGGTGGCAGAAGGTGCTTCCGCGGCCGCCGGTGCCGCTGCGGATGCCGCTGCCGGCGCCCTCCCCAGGTCGATTCCCGGCAACGTCGCCGGCGGCGCGCTCAACCCGGTCATGGCGCTCACCTCTGACAGCAGGTCGTCGATGGTCCTGCTCCCGTTGCCCGAGCGAACCAGACCCTCTGCCAACCGCCGGGCTATCATCGGCGGATAGCCGGCCTTCAACTCGGCCAGCTTTGCCTCGTACTCTGCCCGGATGGCGTCCGCCTTGCGCGTGAACTCCTCTTCCAGCTCGGCCTCCACCACCCCGCGCGCACCTGAGCCAACCTCGTAACCAGCCATCTGCTTCAGCGTCGACCAGAACGCGAGGCGCTCCTCGGCCAGCTCGACGATCTCGTCGGCCACGAGCAGTCGGCCGAGGCGCCGGTCGTCGGTGAACGTGAAGATGAACGGTGTTTGGCCTTCCCGATCCTCCGCCGAGAGTTCCAGGTACTCGTGGAACGGCGTGAGCGTGTCCTCGTCCACGTCGGCCGGTGCCTTTTTGAAGTGTTTCTTGAAGCGCGATTCCGTCGCCGTCCAGTCGGCCGTGGTGTACGGGAGGGAGATGGCCTGTTCCTCGCCGTTCTCGTCGAGGTACTTCAAATCGTACTCGGGCCACGTGTCTTCGGCGGACGGGTTCCCCTCCAGGTCGAGACAGTCCTCCAACGTCGATCCGGCATCCGGATCGAACACCAGCATCGGGAAGCTGCGGCTCTCGAGAGCGGCCTTGGCGGCTCGCATCGCCGACTGGTCGGCGACTGCAGGCCCTTCAACACACCGCTCAGGAGGTGTGAAGCCGACGCCTGTGACGACTGCAGCACGTATGCTCCCCGGTGCGCCATGGCGATCAGCGCCATCTCCTTGCGGACCTCCTCCTTCCCGTGCTGGTCCTTGCCGAAGGCGGCCATGTCGGACACCTGTCCGGTGAAGCCGCTGGTACACGCCTGACCGCCGGTGTTGGAGTACACCTGGGTGTCCAGCACGATGACCCGGATCGGCTTCCCCGACGCCATGAGGCGCGAAACGTTCTGGAAACCGATGTCGAGCATGGCGCCGTCGCCACCCACCGCGAAGAGCGGCGGACACATGGCGAACTCGTCGTCATCGAACCGGTGCCAATCGAACTTCGAGAATACGGGCTCGTGAACGGCGGCATCGTACTCGTTCTTGAGCTGCAGTTCGGCGCGCCGCACCGCGACGAATCCGTCTGCCATCTTCCGCATGTGCCCCTCGAAAATGCCGATCGCGATGGACGGCGCATCCTGGAAGAGGTGATTGGTCCACGGGAACGGATAGGGATTGTAGGGATAGGTGCTGCCCCACACCGAAGAGCAACCGGTGGCGTTGGTGAACGCCATCGTGGATCGTCCCTTGCCGCTCGGTCCCTCTGTGTATCGCCAGCGGAGATCCTTGAGGTCCCGGATCATCTTGGCAATACTCTCCACCTTCTCCTTCTTTTCCCCCTCGAGGGGGATCTCAACGTCGCCGTCGCCGATGGCGCCAACGTCGTCGAGGTCGGCATCCGACGCCAACAGCTCGCGAGCCTGCGTGTCGAGGCCGGCGATAAGACCATCAAGCCGGGCAACGTACTTCTCGGCCCGAGGCAGCATCATGGCGTTCACCGCGGAGATCACGAGGTGAATTGCGGTCTTCTCGCCGCACCCCATGCAGGATCCGTCCCCGCCCACCATCGACAGGTAGTTCTCCTTCTTGAGTAGGAGCGACGACAACACTCCGATGCCCTCGTCCATGTCGCGGATATTGATGTAGCGATCGTCCGTATCGGGAAGCTTCTTCCACAGGTTCCAGTTGCGACGGAGCTTCTCCACCGCATCGTCGTCCTGCTTGATGGTGATCAATGCCTCGTCGGGACAGACGTCGACGCAGACGTTGCAGCCCTTGCAGGTTTCGGGGTTGACCGTGATAGAGAGGAGTCCACCGGTTCCCTTTTCTTTGCCCTCCGGCAGGTCGAAGAATGGAGCCGTTTTGGCCAGCGGGAATTCGGCAAGGGCCGAGTAAACCGGCGCGAACTCCTCGTCGAGGGCCGCTCGCCGCTCCGCGTCCATGCCCAGCTTGTCGACGACGGACTTGTACGACTGGGACAGCACGTCGGCAAAGGTAGTGAACGGCACACCCTTCATGATCCGCCGAGCCTCTTTCGCCACGTGCTTGGAGACCTGGCGGAAGCGATCGAAGGTCTGGCCGTTGTTCGACGCGGTCGACACGGCGGCGTCCAACACGTCCTCCACCGTATTGACGATTCCCGGTATGGCCGAGTCCGGACACTGCGTCCAGCACTGGGCACACCCCGTGCACTTCTCCGCAATGAACTCGGGGACCTCGAACCGGACATCGGTCATGTCCCTGATGGAGCTCGTCGCCGCCGGAATGGCGCTCAGGGCGGCGAACGGATCGGCGATCCCGTCCTGGCCGGTCTTGCACAAATGGCAGACCTGCTCCCAGAAACGCCCGGGGTTGCCGATACCCTGTCGAACTTCCGGACGATCGAGGTAATCCGGAATCGACGGCACTGTCGCAACCTCTTCGCCCCCAGCAGGCAACGCATCCACGTCCACCTGGATCACCTCGACGAAGCCCCGGTGAATGACGCGGACATTGTCCTCCACCACCCGCTCACCCAGGTGACCGAACTTCTTGTTGATCTGCGACCGCACTTCGTCGAAGAGAGCCTTCTCGTCGAGATCCCTCTCCTGCATGAAAGGAGCCGCTTTGAAGAAGGCCCCCATGAAGGCAGCCCCCTGCATCCGGTAGCGGAGCTCCGGATCGGAGGCCTCGTCCGATGCGATCTTGAACGCGTCCACCTTGAAGACCTTGATGTGCTTCTCGCGGATCGTTCGTTTCGCGGCGGCCGGGAGAGTGTCCCAGAATTCCTCCTCTGTTTGGTCGCTTTGAATGATGAACACACCACCATCCGCGAACCCCGCCAGGGGATTCGAGTGGCGGAACACGTTGGGATCGGGAGACAGCACGGCGTCCACGTGCCGCAGCTCGCAGTTGGTGCGAATCGGCGCGTTGGCCAGCGTTGCATAGAACGTGGTGGGTTGGCCCTTCTTCTCCGAGCCGTACTTGGGATTGGCCTTGACGTACATCGAAAAGAGCTCCGACACCGTCATGGCCAGGTTTTTCCCCATCGTGATGGCTCCCCAGCCGCCGATGGAGTGGATACGGATCGACAGCGATCCCTCGGGCATGAGATTGATGTCGCCGGCGGACGGCAGCGCCAGATCCTTCACGCCGGGATAGTCGGCGAGCAGTTCCTCCTGCCAGATCTGGAGCTTGGGGAGATCGGTGTCGGGGCGGATGAAATCGATGCCGAGATAGAACTGCCGGCGATTGCGGCCACCCTCCAGCATGTTATCAACTGCGGCGATGATGTCCCCGGGTTGGAGGTCCCGGCTGCCGAGTCCAAAACACCCGCTGTAGAAGTCCGGCTGGTCGCCGGCGATATACCCCGCGACCCCCGGATAGGGCCTCGGATCGTTGGCCCGCCCGTTCTCCACTGCCTGCCCCACCGCGGCGCGAATCTCGCGGAGCAATGGTGCGTCCACCGAGAGAGGCTGATCGGTGCGCTCGAGGACCACGACCTTCTTCTTGCCTTTGAGCAAGTGGGTGATCAGATCGCTGGGGAACGGCCGGAACATGGTCACGTTGAGGATGCCGACCCTCAGCTTGCGCTCGTCGCGCAAGTAATCCACAACCGCCTCCGCGTTGGCCACCACGGAGCCCTGCCCCACAATCACATACTCCGCGTCGTCGAGGCGATACCCGGTGGCCCGTGCGTACCGGCGACCGGTGAGCTGGAAATACTCCTCGAACGCCTGGTTGGCGAGATTCGCCACGTGGTCGAAGTAGAACGGCCGTTGCGCTGCCACGCCTTGGGCATAGCTGTCCTGGTTCTGCACCACGCCGATCATCGTCGGGTAGTCGTAGTCGAACATCTCCGGGATTCGACGGCGCCGTTCCCCGAACACCATGCGCTGTGCCGGCGTGGGGGACTCGATCATGTCTGACGGATCACCGAGATAATCCTTGACCAAATCCCGCTCCGGCATCTTGAGCGTCTCGATGACATGGCTCGTGAGGAAGCCGTCTTGAGCGCACACGCCGGGATTGAGGGACAGCTCGGCGATGCGGTGTGCGATGAGGTTCAGATCGGCGACCTCTTGCACGTCCTTCCCGAAGACCTCAAAGAATCCGGTATCGTCGATGCAGTGATAGTCATCGTGGCCGGCGTGTACGTTGAGGGCGTGCTTGGTCATGGCCCGGCACGCAATATTGAGCACGTACGTCAGGCGTTTTCCAACAGCCGCATACAGCGACTCGTGCATGTACGCAATACCCTGACCGCTGGAGAAGTTGGTGGACCGCAGCCCGACCATGCTCATGCCTGCCGTCACCGCAGCAGCGGCATGCTCGCCTTCCGGCTCGAAGAATATGAGCTTGCGCCCGTTGACGTTGTGTTTGCCCGCCGCCACCGCAAGCGCCCATCCCTCACCCATCTGGGTCGACGGCGTGATCGGGTACGCGCCTGCGGCCTCGCTTGCGGCGGTCTCCATGGCAACGGTAGCTCCGCTTCCATCGTCCGCGGCGTGGACCCCCGGATACTTGGGTTGAGCGGGTGAGGCTTTCTTAGGGCTCTTCATTACACTGCACTCCTCACTAGGTCGGGCGTAGACTCGAACTGTGCTCCTTCGCACCAGACGATAGCACCCGTGGGACACCGGACGATCGCCTCGGGCCCGGCCATATCGTTCTTATCGTAGTCGACAACAGCAAGTCCGTTCACCATCTCAACCACACCAGGGGCTGCATCCAGGGCGCACCGCCCGCAGGCATTGCAGGCAACACCGCACAGCGCCTCGGCCTCGTCCCCTTCGAGCAGACTCTTGCACTGAACCAGCAACTTGTGGTCCATGGGCATGAGGGTGAACAGATCCTTCGGACACACTTCCACACAGTCATTACAGGCGGTACAACGCTCGGGAATCACCACCGGAATGTCGTATTCATTCATATAGATGGCGCGTTGGTCGCACACGTCGCGACAATCCGCGAGGCCGGTACAACCCCAGGTGCAACCCTTCCCTCCGGCGGCCACCGCAGCGGCGGCACCACAGGTCTGCAATCCCCGGTAGTCCGCCTGCTGGACAGCCACGTCACATCCGCCGGCACAGAGCAACCGGGCAACCCGCTGCGTTGCCTCTCCGGCATCCACTCCCAGGTACTCGGCCACGTCCGAAATGTCGTCCGGACCCATCACCGTGCACACCGCGGGAGCCGCATCGCCGCCGACCAACCCCTCGGCCAAAGCTCGGCAACCGGCAAAGCCGCACGCACCGCAATTGGTCCCAGGGAGAAGTTCGGAAACCGCGTCGATCCGCGGGTCTTCCCAGACGAAGAGCTTACGATTGGCGACGGCGATGAGAATGCCGAACGTCAGGCCGACGCCGCCGAGTATGAGGGCCGAGGTTAGCACCGCTGCGAGGCTCATCGGTTCGGCCGCTACCCAACGTCACTCAGGTCCGCCTGTTGCAGGAGCCACGCAGCGAGTTTGTCGACGGGCTCCACACCACCGGCGGGCGGACCCGCACCGGCTGCATCTCGGTCCGCGGAGACCGCCGACCCCGCACCGTCACACAGTGCCTTCAGTTGCCGCAACTCCTCGCCCTGCTGGGCTGCGCTGATGCCACCAAGCGGCTTGCTCGGACCTGACTCGGGCAAGAAGTCGACCACCATGTGGTCCGACCCCGCGGTGGGGTCGTGCACGAACCGGGCGGCGGATTCCGGCACGACCGCCGCGATGCCCGCACCCTTCCACTCAGCGAACCGCTCGAGAGTCGAACCGTCGGTGGTCTGAACGACGAAGGTGTTCGGCGTGATGAGGCGGGCCAGCGGCGCCGGCGGTGACGCTCCTCGCACGACCAAGACGATCTTTTGCGCTCCGTCGAGGAACTCTGCCAGGGCGCCGGCATTGAGGTCCTTGCCGTCCACCACCACAATCAACGGCGGTGCCAAACGACGCTCTCTGGTGTTCCAGTCGGCGAAGGGGAACGCACTGACGAGCTTGGCGTGGTTCTCGAACTGATACCGTTCCGTTCTCGATAACTCCACGACTCTCGCAGCCCCAAACGCCGTGCCGAGGTGTTCCAGCGTCTTGGCCACGCTGTCGTGCAAGTTGCCCCCCTCTTCGATATTGAGAACGAAGAGGTTGTCACCCTGGGCGATCAGCCCGGACATCGTCTCGTACGCCCGGTCGATGCGCTGGGCCTTGACAGAGTTCAAGGCGTCGTCCGTGGTGAACAGCTTCGAAAAACGATCGATGTCGATCCGATCGCTGGCGAACTCCCCGAGTTCGGCAACGAAGCGTTCGGATTGGCCGTTCTTGCCAGAGCTTCCCGCTGCCAGGATGGCGCGCACCTGCTCCAACGTGGTGGCCAGCGCCGACCTGAACGCCTCCATCGGTCCCGCGAGGGACTTCATGGTCGAGTCCACTCTCTCTTCAGACTGCATAACGGTCGAGTTCACTGTTCAGCAATTCTATTTTTTGTTCCGCCGTGTACGCCGGTTGCTCGCGGATCTCGTTGTAGCACGGCAGATTCTCGTTTCGGTAGAACAAGCCTAGGCGAATTCTGTCACCTGGCTCCGTGAGCCGCCGCGCCGCGTGGAGGTCCGACGGGTCGTGGCGGATTTGATGCTTGTAGATGGGGTCGAGATCGGGAACGGTGATCCCGTCCTGGTGCACCATCAGTTCGGTCATGTCCGGGTTCTTGACCGCCGCATCGAACAGGGTACCCGTGTATTGCGGGCATCGCTGCAGAATGCGGACGAACGAGAATCCCTTGTGGTGGTATGCGGCCTCGATAGTCGCATAAACGTGGGCGGGGATCCAATCCGCCGTCTGGGCCACGAAAGAGGCATTCGTCACGCCCAACGTCGCCGAGATGGGGTCCAGCCCCCGGAGGTAGCTGCCGCGGGGCTGGGTGTTCGACGGGAACCCCAAACGACTCGTGGGAGACGTTTGGTTCTTCGTCAGCCCGTAGACCTCGTTATCCAACATCAACGCGACCATGTCGGTGTTGTAGCGCGTGGCGTGAATCCAATGACCGGCGCCGATGGAACAGCAGTCCCCGTCGCCCATCACGGCGAATACGCTCAGGTCCGGCCGGCGCAGCTTGACCCCGGTCGCCAGGGGCAGCGCGCGCCCATGCAGTCCGTGGAATCCGTACGTGGCCAGGTAGTGGGGGAAACGGCTGGAGCACCCGATGCCGGAGACGAACACTGTCTGCTCCGGCGGCAGCTGTTCTTTCTCCAGCAATCGCTCAACGGCCGTGAGAATGCCGTGGTCGCCGCACCCGGGGCACCAACGGACGACCTGGTCCTCGTAATCCGACATCTCGAAGACCCGGTCCTCGTCCACACCACATCCCAGAAGGGAGCAGGATTGTTGAATCATGCTTTCGCTCCCTTCGAAAGACGGCTGCGTATCACGTCGAGGATCTTCCCGGGCCTGAGCGGTTGACCGGGAACCCGGGTCCAACAGTCCACCTCGATGAGGGTGTGGGCTCGGAGGAGCCAGCACAGCTGGCCCAGCCTGCGATTCTCCTCCGTGATATGGGGGTCACCGATGTCGTCGCTGTAGTTGATCTCCACCGTCATCACCTTCTTGAACCGCCGGAAAATCTGCTTCAGTCCGGGCTCCATGGGAGACAGGAAGGTCAGATGGAGCGCCGACACGGATAGTCCGTCCTCCCGACCCCGATCGACGGCCTCCTCGATGGCGCCTTTGGTGCTGCCCCAACCCACGACCAGCAGATCCCCCGATTCCGGACCGTGCACCGTCGGCGGTTTGAGCGTCTGTTGGAAGACCGCCATCTTGCGGCTCCGCATGGCGGCTCCGCGCTCGTTCGCAGAGGGGTCGTATGCCACGTGGCTGTCCTCGTCGTGGGCCAGTCCGGTCGCCGTGTGCTCCCCCCCGGGTTGTCCCGGAACGAACCGGCGCGACAGGCCGAGATCCTTGTCCCACTCGTATGGCCGCACGCCTTCGGGCACGGGATCCATCGACGGGAGCGTGCCGTGCCACTTTTCGTCGAGCTCGGGCCGGGGGAATGGCTGCACCCCGGTTGCGAGGTTCGCGTCCGTCAACGCGATCACCACGCAGCGGAACGCCTCGGCGATGCGCCGGGCGGTGATCATGGAGTGGAAACACTCCTCGATCGTGGCCGGCGCCATCACGACGTGGGGCGCGTCACCCGGCTGGCCGAAAATCGACGCCAGGAGGTCCGCCTGTTCAACCTTGGTGGGAAGTCCCGTGCTGGGCCCCCCGCGCTGCACGTCCACCACTACGAGCGGCACCTCGGTCATGACCGCGAGTCCGATGAACTCCGTCTTGAGCGCGAGACCCGGTCCCGAGGTGATCGTGAACGCCGTCTTCCCCGCGAACGAGGCGCCGATGGCCACGCCGGCGGCGGCGATCTCGTCCTCCGCCTGGTGTACGATGCCGCCGAAGGTCTCGAAGACCTCACCCAGGTGGTGTGAGGCGGAGGTCGCCGGGGTGATGGGGTACATGGCGCACAGTTCCATCCCGGCCGCCACACCGCCCAGTGCGATGGCTTGGTTGCCGTTCATCACGACCATGGGCGTTTCGCTGGGCGTGGCGGGAACGTCAAACCGGAAATCGAGGTGCTCCTCCGCCCACTTGGCGCCCAGCTCGAGCAGCTGGATGTTGCGCTCGGACACCTCGGAGGACTTCCTGCGGAAGATGTGCTTGATCTCGTCGCGGACTTTGTCGATGTCGCGGTTGTACACGCAGGTCAGCAGCCCCAGGGCGAACATGTTCTTGCCCCGCCGCGTGTCGTCCACGACGGTGAGACACTGCTCTTCCATGGGAACGGGAACGATCCGGTAGGACCGGTGCGACAGCTCCTCCATCGCCGCGTCCCATTCGGCCCGGATCTGCTCATCCTCGTGGTGAGACCAGAAATCTTCGATGAAAATCGTCGCGTCATCGGCGAGGGCCCCAAGGCGGTGGCGGGCGAGCAGCACCTGCTCGTTGAAGGCCACGACCACGTTCGAATCGTCACCCCAGTTGGTGATGGGATTGGTGCCGATGCGGATGCGGTTGCCGCTGGCGCTCGTGGGGGTCCGCGGCGGGGGCTGGATCTCTGCCGGAATGATCTCGACGGTCCAGACTCCGTTGCCCATTTTTGCCGAAACCGATCCGAAGAGCTGGCCGCACTTCTGCGCCCCCTCTCCGGAGTCGGACACGATTTCAACCGTGTGCTCGGAAAGGTTGATCACTTTTGGTATATCGTCTGCCCCCGCGTCCTCCGATGGGATGACGGCGGAAGCCTCCTGGTAGGCGTTCATTATGGACGCGCGGTTGGGGACACGTTCTGCCTCCCTTGCCTGGGCTGCGCAAACAGGTTGGCGCGGACCAACCACAGGCAGGAATATCGTCAGGGGATGTTATGGGAAAATGGAAATCTGTTTATAGAAATCTTCATAAACCGTCAAATGCCCCATTCCCTGGGCCATTGGGGGCTCCGGGGAGCCGAACCCCTGTCTTGCAGGCTATAATTGGCCCCTTCACCACCCATATCCTCGACCTGGACCACCATGCCTAAAGAACCTGATCAGAACATCGGACTGGAGCTGGTCCGAACCACCGAGGCGGCCGCCCTGGCTGCGGCCCAGTGGATCGGCCGGGGAAACAAGGAGGCCGGAGACCAGGCGGCGGTGGACGCCATGCGCACCCTGATGGGCGCCGTGGACATGGACGGTCGGATCGTCATCGGCGAGGGGGAGAAGGACCACGCACCCATGCTGTACGTCGGCGAGGAAGTGGGTTCCGGGACCGGGCCGGAGACCGACGTGGCCGTGGATCCGGTGGAGGGCACCAACCTCCTGGCCAAGGGCCTCCCCAATTCTATTGCCGTGGCGGGGCTCGCCCCACGAGGGGCGATGGCGAGTCTCGGTTCGTCGTTCTACATGGACAAGATCATCGTAGGACCGGAAGCCGCCGGCCGGGTCGATCTTCGGGCACCCATCCCGGATATCCTCCGGACTGTGGCCCACCACAAGGGGGTGCGCCTCGAGGAATTGACCGTGGTGGTCCTGGACCGGCCCCGGAATGCCGAGAAGATCGCCGGCGCCCGGGCCGTGGGAGCCCGGGTGCGGCTGATCTCCGACGGCGACGTGGCGCCTTCGATCATGACGTCCTTGCCGGGAACCGGTGTCGACATCGTGATGGGAATCGGCGGGACCCCTGAGGGCGTCATCACGGCCTGTGCGATGCACGGCCTGGGCGGCCAGATCCAGGGACGCCTCGCCCCGCAGTCGGACGAAGAGCGGGCCAGGATCGAGGCTGAGGAAATCGACGTCGATCGCATCTACACCCGCCGCGATCTGGTGGACGCCGACGACGTCTACTTTGCCGCCACGGGCATCACGCAGGGTGAGTTCCTCCGCGGCATCAAGTACACGAAGGAGGGTGCCACGAGCTGCTCCCTCGTCACCCGGTCGCGCTCCGGAACGTGGCGCGTCATCGAGTCCCACCACCGCTGGAAGAAGCTGGAACCGATCAGTGCGGTGCCGTACCGCGAGTCGTGACCGGCAACGCACCCGACCACTCGACCCTCACCGACTGGAGTTTTTGATGGAGCGCAGGACGACCTTGCTGCTGGCCGCGCTGCTGGCAGGTTCACCCGGAGCATCGGACGCCCAGTCGCGGGTGGACGACCTGGCCAATGAATTCCCGTGGCGCAACATCGGACCGGCCACGATGATGGGCCGCATTTCCTCCATCGACGCCCTCGACACCGATTACCGCACGGTGCTGGTGGGCTCGGCCTCGGGCGGAGTTTTCAAATCGACCGACGCCGGCATCACCTGGACGGCGATCTTCGAGCGCTACGGCAGCCAATCCATTGGCGACGTGGAGTTCTTCCAGGGGGACCCGAACATCATCTGGGTCGGCACCGGGGAGGCGACGAATCGAAACAGCGTCGGCTGGGGCGACGGCGTCTACAAGTCGACGGACGGCGGCAGGACGTTCACCAACATGGGCTTGGGCGACACACACCAGATCGCCGAGATCCTGACCCACCCTGCCGATCCCGACATCGCGTACGTGGCGGCGCTCGGGCACCTCTGGGGGTACTCCGGGACTCGCGGGCTGTTCAAGACCACCGACGGCGGCGCGACGTGGGAGAAACTCACCAACGGTCTCCCCGACGACGGGAGAACCGGCGCCACCCAGGTCACGATGCATCCCGACAACCCCGACGTTCTCTTCGCGGGCATGTACCAGCGTCTCCGGACCCCGCACAACATGCACAGCGGCGGTCCCAACGGCGGGCTGTTCAAGTCCACCGACGCCGGGCGATCGTGGCGCAAGCTGACGGACGGCCTCCCCACGGGGGAGACCGGGCAGATCGACGTCGACATCTACCGTGCGAACCCGGACGTCGTCTGGGCATACGTTGAAGCCTCCGACGAGCTACCCGACGATCTGGCCATCCCCGGACCCGGCGTCTACAAGTCCGAGGACGGCGGCGAGAGCTGGACCTACAAACACCGCCACAATTCCCGGCCGTATTATCACGGGCGCATCCGAGTCAATCCCTCCGATGACAACCTGATCTATGTTGTGGCCCGGGACTTCTACTACTCCCAGGATGGGGGGGAGACGTTTCGCCAGGGGAGGCCGTGGGGACAGGGGGGTGGCGACGACCACGACCTGTGGATCGATCCTCACAACAAGGGGATCTTCTACAACGCCACCGATCAGGGCGCGTACGTCTCCGTCGACGGGGGCCGGTCGCTCCTCGCCTTCAACAACATGGCCATCGGGCAGTACTACGCCATCGGCGTGGACATGCGGGATCCGTACTGGGTGTACGGAGGCCTGCAGGACAACGGCGGTTGGACGATTCCCAGCAACAGCCGGGATCCGCGGGGCATTCTCAACGATCACGCCGCCGAGACCAACGGCGGCGACGGCTTCCACATGCAGATCGACCCCACCGATTGGCGCACACTCTACACCGCTACCCACGTAGGGTACTTCGGACGACAGAACATGGAGACCCGGGAGCACGTCTTCATCACGCCCACGCCACAGACCACCTCCAACTTCTCCGAGTACTACGACCCCGACTTCGACGAGTCGCAGACCAATTACTCCATCAACGGGGAAGAGCGCTGGCTCTGGCGGGACATTCCCCAGCGCACCATCAACGGCAGTATCCTCCCACCCCAGTTCCGCTGGAACTGGAACTCTCCCCTCGTCATGTCCCCCACCAATCCTACGACGATCTACGTGGGATCGAGCCACCTGTTCAAGTCCATCGACCGTGGCGAGACGTGGCGCATCATCAGTCCCGACTTGACCAAGGACGATCCGGACACCCGGAACTCCACCTATAGCGGCGGGCTGACGAAGGACGCCACCGGTGCCGAGAACCACAACACGATCTACACCATCGACGAGTCGCCGGTGAACAGCGGTGTGATTTGGGTGGGCACCGATGACGGCAACGTGCAGGTTACCCGCAACGGAGGGGCGACCTGGACCAACGTGCGCGACGACATCCCCGGCATCCCCCGGGAGATCTGGGTGAGCCGGGTCGAGGCATCGCACTTCGACGAGGGGCGGGCGTACGTGACCTTCGACGGTCATTGGGTGGATGACACCGCCCCGTACATTTACCGGACAACGGACTTCGGTGCGTCGTGGGAGGACATCTCCAGCGATTTGCCGAGAGCGAATCCCGGCCTGACCATTCACACCGTCGTCGAGGACTTCCACAATCCGAACCTGCTGTTCATCGGAACCGAGTTTGGCGTGTACGCCACCGTGGACGGGGGAGACCACTGGTTCCGGTTCATGACCAACCTTCCGCCGGTGGCCGTACACGATCTCGTCATCCATCCGCGGGACGCAGACCTCGTCGCCGGCACCCACGGACGCAGCATCTGGATCGCTGACGACATCACACCCTTGCAGCAGATCACCGGTGACGCCCTCGAGCAGGACGTTTTGTTGTTCGACAACCGGGTGGCGACGAAGTGGCGCAGCATCTCGAAGGGACGCATTCAGAATTATTTCAAGTTCCGAGGGCAAAACCCACGCCCCGGAGCGGCGATACACTACTACCTCGAGTCGGATCGGGACTCGGTGCGCGTTACGATCGAGGACGTCTTCACCGGTCGCAGCCGAACGCTCACCCAAAACGGCCGGGCCGGCATCAATCGCGTGCGCTGGGACATGCAGTTCTTTCCCACGGACCATGAGGTGGAGGTCCACCGGACCCTGCTCCGCAACGCCCACGAAGTCATCACCGAAGGCGTCCGGACGACGCGACGCGACGATCACCTCCAGCAGATGCAGAAAGACCTCCTGGCGACGCAGCGATATCCCAACCTGTATCGCGGCGCCGAGTATCCCGAGCGGAACGACCCGCGGCGTCTATTGCTGGATCACCTGGGATATGTCGAGACCAGGCTCAACGACGCGGCGACCTTCCGCGACCTGTACGACGTCCGAGAGCAGCTTCTCGCCTTCAGTCAGGTGGTGGGCGACGAGGCATTCTTCGGGTTTTACGGCGAGGAGTTGACGGCCATCGCCGCTTCTGCCGGCGTGTATCGCGTCACGGTCACGGTGGACGGCCGCGATCACGTTGGCGAGATCACCGTCCGGGAGGATCCCTTGGTAAGCCACCAGTGAACACCCAACCGGAGAAACCGATGCCTTTACGCCAACGAGTCACGGCGGGGTGCGTCGCGCTCCTGAGCGCGTTGCTCCTCACGAGTAACCTGGCCGCCCAGATCGTCGGGGCCCCCGACCGCCGGCCGGATGAAGGAGAGGGGCCGTTCGACCGTCTGATCATCCGCGGTGCAATTCTCATCGACGGGACCGGCGCCCCGCCGCGAGGACCGGTGGACATCGTCATCGAGGGAAACCGCATCGAGGAGATTCGCGGAGTCGGCGTGCCCAACGTGCCGATCGGCGACGCCGGGCGGCCCCAGGGAGCGACCCGGGAGATCGACGCCCACGGGTCGTACGTCCTCCCGGGGTTCGTCAACCTGCACGCCCATGCCGGCGGCACGCCCAAGGCTCCGGAGGCGGAGTACACCTACAAGCTCTGGATGGCCCATGGCATCACCTCCGTCCGCGGCGTCGCCCTCGGCCCCATGGAGTGGTCTCTCAACGAGCGCGCGCGGAGCGCCCGGAACGAGATCGTCGCGCCCCGCATCGTGTCGTACCACCGGCCGGGGAACGGTGAGGGCTGGGGCGGCCGCAGCATCCGTACGCCCGACGACGCCAGAGCGTGGGTGCGCTGGGCCGCCGACCAGGGCATCGACGGCCTCAAGCTGAACGCCCACCGGCCCGAGATCATGGAGGCGCTGTTGGACGAGGCCCGGAAGCACAACCTCGGCTCCACGGCGCACCTGGCCCAAACCGGCGTGGCCCAGATGAACGCCCTGGACGCGGCGCGACTCGGCCTGGGTGCCGTCACCCACTACTACGGGATCTTCGAAGCCCTCTACAAGGACACAGACGTCCAGCCGTGGCCGGTGGACATGAACTACAGCGACGAGCAACACCGCTTCGGCCAGGTGGCGCGGCAGTGGAACTTGATTCACCCGCAAGGCAGCGACGAGTGGAACGCGTTGCTGGAGGAATTCCTGGAGCTCGACGTCGTCCTCGATCCCACCATGGTGGCCTACCTCGCGGGCCGGGACCTCATGCGCGCCATGAACGCCGACTGGCACCAGAAATACACGCTGCCGTCACTGTGGGATTTCTACACCCCGAGCCGGGAAAACCACGGATCGTACTTCTTCTATTGGACCGGGTGGGACGAAATCGCGTGGAAGAACTTCTACCGCGTGTGGATGGCCTTCCTCGACGACTACAAGGACCTGGGCGGTCGCGTGACCGTCAGTGCGGACGCCGCGTACATCTACAACCTCTGGGGATTCGGCTCGATCGTGGAAATGGAGCTACTCCACGAGGCGGGCTTCCATCCCCTCGAGGTGCTCCGGGGTGCCACCATGCACGGGGCGGAGGCGATCTTCGGGCCCAAGGGTGTGCCCATCGAGTACGGTGTGGTGCGGGAGGGACTCCTGGCCGATCTCGTCGTCGTTGACGAGAACCCCATCGAGAACCTCAAGGTTCTCTACGGCACCGGGTGGATGCGCCTCAACGACGAGACCCAGCAGGTGGAGCGTGTCGGCGGCGTGAGGTACACGATCAAGGATGGGATCGTGTACGACGCCAAGCAGTTGTTGGCGGACGTGGAGCGGATGGTACAGCAGCAGCGGGCGGAGCGCGACATCAGCGAGGAGGGGCCGCGCAACTAGGACCCGGTGGCTCGCAACCAGTGACCTGATCCTTCGACCCACTCATCCGCAGTCAGGTTGACGAGCTGTCAGGACTGCGTATATTTACAATGTTATTACATAAATAACTCATTTATCGAGGTATATTTACTTCAAACAGAAGAAAAAGGCCTGCCGGAATTCCAGCACATGAGAAAGGAGTACGGCCATGATCGCTCAGCAAACGCGATCTACGAGAAGGATATGGATGGCAGCCAACTACTCGTCGTTACTCATCATGAATCTCTGCTTTTACATGGTCATTGAGCAGCGTGATACGACCCATTGGGTAGACGCGGTTGGTATTGCGTCTTTCCTCGCAGTGGCCATCACCTTTGTCCGTCTGCACGGTCGATCGGGACTATGGCGCCTGACGCATGCAAAGACAGATACGCTTGACGAACGCCAGGTACAGGTGACGCACTTGGCCCTCAGCCACGCCTATGGTTGGTTTACCGTGATTTGTCTGGCAATCATGCTGGTTCATGCGGTGCTGTATAGGCTGGTTCCGGGATTGGATCTCGTCATCACAGTGCCGCTGGCCGCGAGTCTGATTTACCTGGCTCACACGTTGCCGGGATCAGTCCTCGCGTGGACGGAGATGGAAGTGCCGGGTGACACACCGTGAAGGCGAGGAAGATCTACAACCGGATAGGGGTGCTCCGTCAGGAACGCGAGATTACCCGGAAACAGCTCGCGGAAATTGTCGGCGTCAATTCCCAGACTGTCGGTTACTTGGAACGGGAGGAATACAATCCCAGTTTGGACCTTGCATTCCGGATGAGTGAATACTTCGGCTTGCCGGTGGAAATGGTCTTTTCCGTTGAACCGATGAAGCCAATAAGCCAGGTACTGATGGAACGGCAAGAAGACCGCTAAAGGGTAGCCTGCATATCCACCCGCGAACACGTCCCGAACTTCTCTCCGGTTGAGAGGTATGAGGGGCTATGAAAGCATCTTCTTTGTCAGGCCTCCTTGGCACCCTTGCCTGTTTGTGTTCCGCCACCGCGCTCCAGGCGCAAGGTGGATACGTTGGCGCGGGTTTCGGAGCCTTCGGCGGGAGTGGAGAAGGGATCCGGCGAACCGGATGCGGCGCGGCGCGCACCGCGGCGGGGTATGGCGTCTGGGCCGGATACGACGTGGTGGGGCGCACGGTGGCGCTGCAGGGGACGGTACGGTTTCACGGTGTGAATCCGTCACACGGCTGTGGGATCCCCGAACGATTGCCGGAGAACGGCACGTTCCTCGTTCGGCAGCGGCGGAATCTCCTGCAGGACAGGTTCGTGTCCACCGATCTGCGCGTCCGCATCATGGCGAGTGATTGGAAAGCGCAACCGCTGATCTCCGTTGGAGCGGGGCAGGCGTGGCGTGAAGAAAGCAACATTCCCTACCTCATGATCAGCGGCGGCGTCGGATTTCCGATGCCGTTTGGAGTTCGTGTCGGGGTGGAGGGAACGCTGTACCAGGCGCGGGTCCGGTTTGACGACTTCCAGCGCACCTACCAGGATTTTCGGTTGATCTCGCAAATCCCGTTGGGTTCGGTGCGTGAATGGCGGACCGTCCGATCGGCCACGGTGTTTCTCGAGCTACCCCTAGGTCGGTAGCACCTCTCCCGGAGTGGCACGCACGCCCGTCGGTCCCGTGAGCGAGCCTAGGTGAGCGGCGGGACCCCGTTACACCGGTATGAGTGCACTCGCGAACCGCGGCGAGCGAAGGGACCGACCGGCGTGCGAGCCACTGGGCAGCGACGCTGGGACAGTCAGTGGTGAATGGCGGGGGTCTGGTGCAGGTAGGTGTCGTCCGTCAGCTGTTCCAGCATGAAATCGGCGAGATCCGACCGCGCGATCTTGCTCGCGATGCCGTGGGTAACCTCGGGTCCGACGCGGTAGGTGCCCGTGTGGGGCTCGTTGGTGAGCAGCGACGGTCGGACGATGATCCAGTCCAGCTCGCTGGCGCGAATCAACTCCTCCTGTCGCTCCTTGTCATCCAAGTTCACGAAGAGCTTCATGATGAGACGGGCGAGCCACCACGTTTTCTCTTTGCTGTCTCCGGTCCCGAGTCCGGTTACGGCGACGAGACGCCGGACGCCGTGCTGCTTCATCCCATCGATGATGTTTTCGGTAGCCTGGGAGCCCACGCGCGACGCCTTCAATCGCTCGCCGATCGCGCACATGACGGCGTCGGCGCCCTTGACGGTTTTGGCAACGGCCGCTCGTGAGCGCACATCGCCCTTCACGACCTTCAGTTTTTCATGGCTGATCGCGAAGGTCTCCGGCGTCCGCACATACGCCGTGACCTCGTGGTCGTGCTGCAAAGCACGCTCCACCAGAAAGAGCCCGGTTTGGCCGGACGCCCCGAAGATCGTGACGTTCATTCCACCCACGCTGACTCAATGGACTCGAACCTAAAAGAATGCGCCTTTTTCGGACGGGTCGCAATGAGGGAATCCTCACCTTTCCGGGCCATTAGGGGAGGAACATCGTCCCGATACCCGCCCCGATGAGCTTCACCAGCACCCAGAGCCCTCCCACGATCGTCAATGCCCCCGTGAGGGTGGGGGCCTTGGTCTTGATCTGGTTGCCGACGGCCAGTAGCAGGACACCCCACGCGCCAAAGAAGGTGATCTGACTGGCAAAGACCTGTAGGAAGGACCCGGAATCGCTGAACAGGAATCCGAGGGAGAATTCGGGACGCTCGAGACCCCCGAAGGCCACCAGCACCACTCCCAGCACCATACCGATCATTTGGGGCACATAGGCGTGGGCCGCAATGGCAAATTCGTCCCGAAACGTGATTTCAGTGCCGCTTGTGGCCCCGAAAATGAGCTTCAAGACGAAGGCGGCCAAGGACATGCTGATCAGGCCACCCGCGATGACAGCGGCGAAGGTTATGCCCCGTGCTCTCGGGCTGGCGGCCTGGTCGATGACCCGTATCCTGTCCGCCTCAGTGAACCGGTCGCCCAGGAAGCTCTCCATGGCATCGGCCTGGTCCCGTGCTGTAGCCCGAAGGGTCTCCCCCGGCGTCCCGAACGCCATGACCGCCGCCGCCACCGCGAGGAAGATGACCGGGACGAGGGCCCGCGGGTGCGCCGCCAGCTGGCGGAACACCGCAGCCGGCTCGTCGAGAACCCGGAGTGCGAGCCAGAGCGGACCTTTGGGGACGTCGGTTTCGGGAGACTCCATGGTGGCCTCAGGGAAGGATGGCACCACGAAGTTGCCACCCGGGGCCTCGGGAATACAAGTGAATCTCGGTTCAGATTCAGCTGTCTACTCCTCCCGGAGCACCACCATCGGGTCAACACGACTCGCCCGGACGGCCGGGATGTACGACGCCACCCCAACCACCACCGACAGCACAACAAAAACCCCGACAAAGGTCCACGGGTCCGAGGGGCTCACTCCAAACAGCATCGATGCAAGCAATCGCGAAATGATCAGTGAGCCGGCCGTTCCCAAAACGGCCCCGATTGCCACCATGAGGAATCCGTGACCTATCACCCGGCGCAACACGGTCCCCTGCGTCGCACCCAAAGCCATCCGCACTCCGATCTCCCCCGACCGCTCGGCAACGGAGTAGGACATCACACCGTACAAGCCGACCGCCGCAAGCAGGATCGCCGCCGCGGCAAAGATGGCCACCACCGCGAGAACGAATCGCGGTTGGGCGATCAGCCCCCCCAAGAGGTCCGCCAGCGCCGCCTCGTCAAACACCACCAGATTGGGGTCCATGGCCCGCACTTCGCGCCGTGTGGCGGCGATCAAGCCTGCAAACCCGGACTCGGCACGAATCACCAAGCTCGCGCTCGTCTGGGGCGCCTGGGCAAACGGCAGCGAGACCTCTGGGTACGTCTCGCCGTCGAGACCTTCGTTGACGATATCCCCGTAGACCCCCACGATCGTTCTCCACGACGCCTCCTCTTGGGGGTCGCCGAACGTGATTCGCTGACCAACGGGATCCTCAGTGGGCCAGTACTGGCGCGCCATGGTCTCATTGACCAGCACCACTCGCGGAGCACCGGCCCGATCGCGCTCCGAGATCCCGCGGCCGCCCACCATGGGGATCCTCACGGTCTCCGTGAGGTTGGCCGATGCGACGGTGACCTGGACGTCCTGCACCATCGAAGTCGCGGCCGTCGGCGGAGGTCGTCCCTCGATGACGAAGCTCAAGTACGCCCCTCCGCCTAGACCGGGGAGATCGGACGCCAGCGCCACCTCTTCCACACCGGGCAGCGCCGCCACCCGCTCGGTCAGCCGGTCGTAGAATCGCCAGCGGGCATCCGAATCGGGATACGTGCTGCGCGGGAGCGAAACCCGCATCGTCATTACCCCCTCGGGGGCAAACCCCAGGTCGACGCGCTGCAGCTCGATGAAGCTGCGCAGCATCAGTCCCGCGCCCATGAGCAACACCATCGCCAACGCGACTTCCGAGACGACCAAGGCCCCTCGGAGTCGAAAACCGCGCACGGCATCGGTGGCGCGCCGCGCGCCTTGCTTGAGCGCTGCGTTGATATCAGTGCGCGACACGAGGACCGCCGGCGCGAGCCCGAAGAGCAATCCCGTTCCAAGCGAGATCGACGCGGCAAACACCAGCGCCGTCGCATCGATCGACGCCCCATCCAATCGCGGGACGTCGGCGGGCGTAAATGCCACCAGCGCGTCGAGGCCGAACCGCGCCAGCACGATTCCCACCGCACCACCCAGCGCGACGAGCCATGCCGTTTCGGTGCACACCTGGCGCAAGAGTCGTCCACGGCCGGCACCGAGCGCGGCCCGGATGGCGATCTCGTTGGTCCGAGCGGCGGCCCGGGCCAACATGAGATTCGCGACGTTGGCGCACACGATGAGCAACACGAAGCCCACCGCTCCGAGAAACACCAGCAGGGGCAACCGCGCCTCGCCCACAACCTGCTCGTGCAGTGGAACCACCTGGGCGGTCCAGTCCGTGTTGGTCTGGGGGTATTCCTCCTCGAGACGGGCCATGATCCCCGTCATCTGGGTTTGGGCTTCCTCGAAGGTCGCGCCTTCCCGCAGGCGACCCACGACCGCGAGGAAATCCCCGCGCCGACCGTACTGGTTGACATCCAAGGCCAGCGGCATCCAGAGATCGGCATCACGGGGGACGACAAACCCCGAAGGGGCAATGCCGATCACCGCGTAGTCGGTTCCATCCAGCTCGATCGTCTGTCCGACGGCCGAGGAGTCGCCGCCGAAGCGCTGTTGCCACAAGCTGTGGCCGAGCACGACAACCTGCCCGGCCCCCGGTTGATCCTCCGCCGCCGCGGGTGCGCGCCCGATGGCGGGCGGAACGCCCATGACGCGGAAGAAACCATCGGACACCTGCGCACCGCGAACTCGAATAGCTTCCTCACCGCGGCCGGTGAGCGTCATGGTCCGGACCGATGTTCCCGCGAGATCGGAAAAGACGTCGTTCTGCTCACGCCAGTCGAGAAAGTCGGGGAGCGACGCGACCTCTCGACCAATGCCGGGATTGAAGCCCCACACCATAACGATGCGATCGGGCTCACCGTAGGGCAGCGGCCGCAGGAGAATGGCGTTCACCGCCGAGAAGATCGCGGTGTTGGCGCCGATACCGACGGCGAGGACGAGTACCACCACCGCACTGAAGCCGGGATTCCTGCGAAGCGACCTGAAACCATACCGGACGTCCTGCCACAAGCTATCCATGAGCGTTGCCTTCGTGTGTGTGGTGTATTGACCGTTGTGCGGTGCTGGATTCCCCCCGCCTCGTCGCGCCGTCACCAGCCGCCGCACCTGGTCCAGGCGTTCGCTGACGGCATTGGTGAGAACGTCCCGCAGGGTTCGCAGCCAGAACGCCGGCAAGGCACGGGTGCCGTGGTCGCGGCGAACCCCGGCGAACCGATCGGCGAACGTCTCTACCAGGTCTCGCCGATACGCCTTGCGAAAACCCCTGGGGTACGCCAAGAGCAGGATCCGGTACACCCAAACCGCGGTCCGCGGAATCGGCAGGCGGTCGCCGCCCACTACCGGGCCTCGAGTTCGCCGAGGAGGTCGCTCGCCCGAGCCTCCTCGACCAGTCTGGCCATGCGCCGGGCCTCCGCGGCCGCGACTTTGCGGCCAGCAGCCGTGATGGCGAAATAGCGGCGGCGTTGATCATCCATTTCCGGAACCGGTCGACGGTTCGATTCCCGGATCAGCCCCTCCTGGGTGAGGCGCTGAAGCGCCCGATAGAGGGTGCCTGGCTCGAGCTTCAGCTCTCCGCCGGTTCGAGCCTCTGTCTCCCGGATGATCGCATACCCGTGGGCATCCCCGCCGGCGAGGACCAAGAGAATCTGGAATTCGACGGGGCGAAGCGGCGTATACCCTTGTGGCGTAATCATTTATACATCTCTACAATCCCTGGAGCGATAGTTGCTGGCATAACACATATATGCGTCACACTAATAGTGTACGCAAATCCGGTCCAACAGTTTC
This sequence comes from Gemmatimonadota bacterium, assembly GCA_039589615.1. Classification (GTDB taxonomy): domain Bacteria; phylum Gemmatimonadota; class Gemmatimonadetes; order Gemmatimonadales; family GWC2-71-9; genus B3T1B10. The sequence continues at coordinate 69,105 of JBDHHA010000003.1, read as the reverse complement.
AGTTCGAGTTCAGAGCTGCTCCAGATACCGCTCGGGCGCGTTCAGGAAGTCCCTCACCAACTGCACATTTTCCAGGTCCTCGTATCGCACCGCTTGGAGGGGACAGGTGTCGCAGCTCAGGATCCGGGCTTCCGGCAAGGCCAACAGGATGGGTGAGTGGGTGGCAATGATGAACTGACAACGGGCAGCGGTCATTTCCTTGAGCAACGCCAGGAGCGCCAGCTGTCGCAGCGGGGACAACGGGACCTCGGGCTCATCCAGCAGATACAGCCCATCGGGAACCACCCGGGATTGAAACAGCGCGAGAAAGCTCTCGCCGTGGGATTGGGCGTCGAGCCCGTCTCCATACCGTTGCTGGATGTCGCCGACGGTTCCGGCGTGAGGGCTCTTGGCCAGTCGCTTCGCCAGCTCCGATCTCCCGGCGTATTCCTTATCAATGAGCTCGATCTGGGCTGCGGCCTCGGCCCGGTCCCGTGAGATCCGTTTGGCGTACCCGAAGAAATCCTCTGCTCGTAGGAAGAATCCGCGATGCGTCCGCTTGCTCCACGTCTGTTTGAGGGCGCGTCCCAATCGGCGAACCGAGGCTAGCGTGTGGTCGGTGTCGACGCCCTCGCTGCCCACCGTGACCGCCCCGATGGCGCACGCGATGGCCTCGAGAATCGTCGACTTGCCGGACCCGTTCTCACCGACGAAGAACGTGACCGGCGTGGTGAACTCGACCTGCTCGAGGGTACGGATAATGGGAACCGTAAAGGGAAAGGTCTCACGTCCCTCAGGTGTTCGCTTTAACGAGATCGACCGGAGGTGGATCACGAATGCACCTCAAACACCGGTGTGGCCAAACCCCCCTTCACCACGCTCGGTCTCGGGAAGCTCTGAGACTTCCACCAGCGTCACCCGCGGTACCGGCATCACGATCATCTGTGCGATGCGCATGCCACGGGTCACCGTGAAAGGCTCCGCCCCGTGGTTGACGACCGGGACTTTGACCTCCCCCCGGTAGTCGGAGTCGATCGTGCCGGGTGTGTTCACCAGGGAGATTCCGTATTTGACGGCCAGGCCGGATCGCGGGCGGACTTGGGCTTCGTATCCAGGCGGGAGCGCGAGATGGAACCCGCAGGGGATCAGGGCTCGCGCCCCCGGATCGAGGACAACCTCATCGCCCACAGCCGCCGCCAGGTCCATACCAACCGATCCGGAGGTCTCGTAGCTCGGGAGCGGGATGTCCGCGCAGTCAGACCGACGCTTGATGGAGACGGTGACGTTGTCCATGGCGGGAGATAATAGGGATCGGACTCGGCCGGAGGAAGACCGCTGGTGGTCGCGCACGGTGGAACATCCGCCGACACGCCGCCTACTACCCACTGGTCGGACCGCACCCTAGGTTTCCCCGATTGGCCCACAGGAGAATCTCATGTCCCTTCGCGCTCTCGCCCGAGCCCTTTGTTCCGCCAGCTTCCTCAGCGTCGCCTTCGTGTGTACGACGCACGCACAAGCACTCCGCACCAATAGCGGGTCGAACGGCGAGGATCCCAAGAACCCTGTCACGCCCGCTGACTATGGGAAGTTCGAGAGCCTCGGCAGGAGCGTCCTCTCGTCCGACGGCCTATGGCTCGCCGTGGAGATCAGACGCGTCAACGAAGAAAACGAGCTCCGCATCCGGCGCACGGATAGCGACTCACTTGTCGTCGTCCCCTTCGGCATCAGCGCGCGTTTCACGGACAATGCGCGGTGGCTGGCGTATCAGATCACCGTGTCGGAGAAAGAGCGGGAGAAGTTGCAGGAGCAGAACAAGCCCATCCAGATGCGTCTCGGGCTCATGGATCTCGCGACCGGTGATACGACGTCCGTCGACGCGGTGAGCAGTTTTCAGTTCAGTCACAACGGCGAACACATCGCGCTGGGCCGGTATCCTCCCAAAGGCGACCGGGACAGCAGGGGCACCGACTTGGTCGTGCGGACCCTGAGCAGCGGCGAGGACATGAACTTCGGCAACGTGTCCCAATACGCATGGCAGGACGAGGGAGGGCTGCTGGCCCTCGTCATCGATGCGGAGGGCGAGGCGGGCAACGGCCTCCGGGTGTACGATCCCTCCGACGGCGTGCTCAAATCTCTCGAGTCCAAACGCGCCCGGTTCACCACCCTCACGTGGCGGGATGAATCGGATGACCTTGCCATCCTGAGAATAGTCGCCGATTCAGGGTACGAGGATTCGACCCACACCGTGATTGCCTGGCGTGACCTGGAGAATCGCAATCCTCGGCGGTTCGAGTTCGATCCGGCGGAGTTCGACGGATTCCCAGAAGACACCCGGGTGGTGGATTATCGCGGCCTCCGGTGGTCGGAGGACGGTCGCACCGTGTTCTTTGGAATCAAGGAGCGCGACAAGAAGGCAATGGAAGAGGACGCCGACTCAACGGAAACCGACGAGGAAGCCGAGGAGGGCGAGGAGACGGACGAGGAGGAGAAGGCTGAGGAGGACGAAGATCCTTCCACCGTCGAGGTGTGGAACGCCAAGGACGTGGAAATCATTCCCGAACAGAAGGTGTTTTCCGGCCGGGACCGCACCGAGAACTACCTGTCTGCGTGGCACTTGGACGACAATCGATTCGTGCAACTTGCCAACGAGCTGACCGAAACCGCCTCGCTCGTGGATGGCGAGAAGTTCGCAATCGGCATGGACCGGACGCCGTATGAGCGCGAGCGCATGTTCGGCCCGCGCTACAACGACATATACCGCATCGACGTCGCCAGCGGCGACCGGGAGATGCTCCACGAGGGTGTCGAGTTCAACTACGGGGCCAGCCAAAGCGGTCGGTATTACCTGTATTTCGAGGACGACCATTTCTGGACCGTCGACCTGGAGAGTGGCGAGCGCACCAACATCACCGAAAACGTCCCCACCTCGTTCGTCAACACGGACGACGACCACACCGTCAAGCAGAAGCCTCCCCTGGGCATGGGTGGGTGGACGGAGAACGATCGGTCGGTGTTCCTCTACGACCGCTACGACATCTGGGAAGTCCGCGCCGACGGATCGGAGGCCTTCCGACTCACCCGGGGCGCCGAGGACAGCGTGCGGCACCGCTATGCTCGCCTCGACTTCGATGAGGAGTTCATCGATACCGACGATCCCATCTACTTGGCGACGTATGGCAACTGGACGAAAAGATCCGGCTACGCCCGAATGCGCCGCGGCCAGCCCCCCGAGGCGCTCGTCTCGATGGACGCCGCCGTGTCCGGGCTCCGGAAGGCCGACAGCGCCGACGTCTACATCTACACGACCCAGCGCTTCGACGACTCACCCGATTACTTCGCTGCGGACCCCACGCTGAGCAATCCGCGCCAGGTGACCGAGACCAATCCCTTCCAAGACGACTACGCATGGGCGGAGTCCGAGCTCATCGAATATGAAAACGCGTGGGGCGTGCCGTTGCAGGCCGTCCTCCGGTACCCGGCGGATTACGAACCGGGCCGGCAGTACCCCATGGTGGTGTACATCTACGAGCGGGTCTCCCAGCGACTCCACTACTACTCGGTGCCGTCCGAACATAGTGCTTACAACGATGCGGTGTTCACGGCGGAGGGCTACTTCGTGCTGCAGCCCGACATCGTGTACCGTGATCGGAACCCCGGCCTCTCGGCCGTGGCGGCCCTCGAGCCGGCCGTGCAGGCGGCCATCGCATCGGGGATGGTCGATCCCGACAAGGTTGGGCTCGTGGGGCACTCGTGGGGCGGGTATCAGACCGCATTCACCGTCACCCAGACAGACATATTCTCCGCCGCCGTGGCGGGTGCGCCGCTCACGAACCTCTTCAGCATGTACCTCTCGGTGTACTGGAACAGCGGCGGGACCGACGCCCGGATCTTCGAGGTCAGCCAGGGCCGGATGGAGGTGCCGTTCTGGGAGGACGTCGAGTCCTATCGACTGAATTCGCCGGTCTTCTTCGTGGACCAATTGAACACACCGCTGCTCGTCGCACACGGCACCGAGGACGGCGCGGTGGACTTCAACCAGGGCGTGGAGTACTACAACGCGGCGCGGCGGGCCAACAAGGATTTCGTCCTGTTGGTGTACAACGGCGAGAATCACGGCAACCGGCAGAAGCCGAACCAACTGGATTATCACCGCCGGATCATTCAGTGGCTCGGTCACTACCTGAAGGGCGAACCCGCCCCGCAATGGATCAGCGAGGGCGTACCGTATCTCGAGCAAGAGGAAGCGAAGGAGAAGAAGAACGGACGGTGAAATCTCCACGGGGCGGGGGGGTACTCCCGCCCCCAGCTTTCTCCCATTGACGTCGCATGGCTGACGCCGGTTACATCTACGCCCTCATCAACCCTTCCCTCGAAGGCCTGGTCAAGGTCGGCAAGACCAGGCGTGACCCGACGCACCGGGTAAAGGAACTCTCCTCAAGCACCGCGGCACCCACACCGTTCGTCCTGGCGTTCGACGTGTACGTGGATAATTGCTCTGCAGCGGAATCGTATCTCCACACCCTCCTGGCCAAGCGGGGATACCGAGTGTCTGAGAACCGGGAGTTCTTCAAGGCACCCTTGAAGGAAGTGATCAAGGTGATGCTGGAGGTGGAGGGCTCGCCTGTGACGGCTGGCACCACGCCCGACCGCCCGGCGCCGCCCCGATCCGCGCAGGGGCCCGAGGCCGAGGCCATTCTCGAGGAGGCCCAGGCGTACTACCAGGGTGAGGGCGACACCATCGAGGACAAGAAGGAGGCTTTGAAGCTTTTCAAGCAGGCGGCCCGCCTTGGCGCACCCGACGCCTTCTACGCTCTGGGCGTCATGTACCGCGACGGGGAGGGCTGCGACAGGAACACCGAAGAGGCGCTGGAGTACCTCAAGACCGGCGTGGCCAAGGGAAGCGACGAGTGCCACGCCGAGATGGCGTTGTTGTTCCTCCAGGAGGGCCACAACGAGAACGCGCGGAAGTGCTGGTCGAAATACTTCCGCAGTGACGGATTTGCCGAGGGCCTCAGCGGCCACGAAGCCGCGTACGGCCACGCGTACCTCGTCCACACGCTGGAAACCGATTCACCGCCCGAGCATCAAGAGGCGTTGCGCCGATACGACGAGCAGATCCGCGCCCTTGTCGACGATGCGGTGCGCGCCGCAGACCCGGAGGCCAAGCCGGCCCTGAAGCGGCAGCGGCGGCAGATCAGGAAGTGCCTCGGGATGAGCAGGTGGTAGTAGTCCACTGGCCGGACCAAGATGGCGGTGCGGCGGAAACGGTGAAACACGGAGGAGGCCCCCACACGTAGGGGGTAGGAGCCAACGTCACCCCCTCACCGGAGGAACCATGACTGAGCAGGACGTGGAAGAAGAAGTCCAGGCCGAAGAAGAGGTGAAGACGGAAGAGCACCAGGTCAAAGGGGAGAGCCTGATCTCGAAGATCAAGGAATTGATCCACGAGGGGAACATCACCCGCATCATCATCAAGAACGATGAGGGACGTACGCTGATCGAGATTCCCCTGACCCTGGGCGTGGTGGGTATCGCCTTTGCTCCGATCCTGGCGGCGGTGGGCGCCATAGGAGCCCTGGCGGCGGATTTGACGATTGTGGTGGAAAAAGTCGGCGATTAGCGCCCGAGGGGGGGCCGCCCGACAGGATCAGTTCACCTGCACGGCCTCGAACCTCACACCTTCGACAACCATCTCCGACTCGACGGGGTTGCCGAGCTTGAACACGGCGCCCTGATCTGTGCGGATGAGGATCACGCGAGTGCGGTCGAACGGGATCCCGGACGTCGCGCTCGTGAATGTCGCCGTGCCCACATCCACCGCGGAGATCGAAGCAAAGTCACCCCCTGCGATTTCTGCGATCTCGACCCCCGCCCCACCATTCGGCACGACGATTGCGTGGACGTCGCTCGTGGGATCGAAGTGCACCCTCAGGTCGGTGGCGTCGGGGAACGCGCAGGCACGAGCGCAGGAGACGACCGTATCCGCATCGAAATCCAAGAAGTCGACCTCGTACCGCAGCTGGTAGCGTCTGGCCCCCGCCAAGCCCTCCACCGTGACGAACGTAGTGTCCCGGAGGCCTCCCCCCCCGGCGAACGCGACAACCGTGATCATCGTCGTGCCGGAGCCCTCGGCGGTGACCGCGACGCTCGGAGAATACCGGGAGTGCGAGCCCAGCCGGGCGACGCTTCCATCGTGCACCTGATAGGAGAATCCGCTCCCACCCGCGGCGCGACCCTCGTAGTTGTACAGGAGAGCCAGGAGTTCTACCCTCTCACCCGGGGATGCGAAGGTGACCCGCTCTGGTATGAGTTCCACCCGGACGGCAGCGCCCGCCGGCGGCATCCCTGTATCCGAGGGGGCGGGTCCGCAGCCGACCACGAGGGCCAGTATCGGCAGTAACGGCAAACGACGGCGAGTCATCAACAAACCTACGGCGACGAGCGGGGAGACGTTGATCCTTACATTCTCAGCCTTGTAATCTACTACCCTCAGTGGCGGAAAGGCGACGGGTCGCTACTCCGCCCCCGCCCGCACCATCTCCTCGAGGCATCGTCTCGGACAGACGTTCTGGGTGATGTAGCCCAGGAGATTGGTGGCCACACTCCTGATGCTCGCTTCGATCCCTTCGCCGGTAACGCGGCCATCCGCGTCGAAGTGATCCTGCACGCCGGCCACCGAGACCGGACCCGGCAGCACGATCCCGCCCACGTGGGACACCACCCCGCGGAGGTGCTCCAGCGACTTGATCGCGCCGATGCGGCCCGCAGCCACCCCCAGCAGCACTACCGGCTTGCCCGCCAACGCCGAGGGAAAACCCATGTTCTCGATGGCCAATTTCATGACGCTGGAAAACGTGCCGTGATACTCGGGCGTGGCCAGGACCACGCCCGTCGCTCCCCCAACCGCCGCCTGAAACTCGGCGGCTCGGGCATCCTCCCCGGGCAGCCCCGGAAGGGCCAGTCTCAGCTCGCCGGGATCGAGGACCTGTACATGGTCGACCTGTTGGCGCCGGAACTCGTCCACGACGACGGCCACGGCCTTCGCAGTGAAGTTTCCGGGACGCACACTGCCCTGCACGATGGCGATTCGAATGCCCTGTTCGGATTCGAGCTTGTTGAACATCCGTCCTTACCTCGCTGCTTGGTGATTCATGATTGAAGACGATCCGCCGGTTCGCCGGAGACCGCCGCTCGCTCGGCGTGCCCGGCCCTGATGGCGTCGAGCATGTCGATGAGCCCACGCTGGTCCTTTTCGCTGATCGCATCGAGGGCCGAGCGATCGGCCTCCCTAACCGGCCCGTCGAGCCGCGCCAGCAACAACTGTCCTTCGTCCGCGATGGCGCAGTAGACGACCCGCCGGTCCTCGGCGCACCGCTCCCGCGCCACCAGCTTCTTGGCGATCAACCGATCGATCATTCGGGTGATCCCCGGAGCGTGTTCGATCATCCGCTCCGCGATCTCCAGCGTGGGCAACCCCCGCTCCCCCGCTCCCCTGAGAATCCGTAGCACGTTGTATTGCTGTGCCGTGATCCCCTCGGGTTCGATGACCCCGGCCAGACGGCGGCGGATCACTTCCGCGGTCCGGATCAAGCCGACGACCGCCTCCTCAGCGACGGACCCGAACGGCTTCGACTGCTTGATCTCCCGGGCGACAGCGCCCTCATTAACAGACATGACAACTATCTTAATAACAACTATTGTCCTGTCAAGTATTTATTCTATCTACTGCAAATTGTTGATTAGAATTGACTTATGGCTTCGCGGCGACCTGGCTCACACTTTTGACGGCTATGTGACCTCCGTCGCTGCATTCCGAGGCCACATAGCGGTACTGTATTCGCGAAAGCCTGACCTATCTTGCAGCGAAGGAAGGCGTGACGAGACGATGGACGTGAGTAAGCAGAGGTCGACGATACCCACCGAAGTGACGGATATGGATCGGGCACCAGACCGACCGGACGGGGAAGCCAAGCAGGCGTACACGGAGGAGAACTGGGAAGAGGAGTCGTACGCCCTCTTGGCGGAACGCGCCGACCCCAACCACTGTCCCAACTGCGGGCTGACTGGCTTCTTCGGTCCCCGGGCCAGGGATGACGCACCCAAATTCCGGGAGTGCCGGTTCTGCGGGTTCTATCAGGAGGTCGGCCAGCAGCCCAAGCGGCGGCGCCCTGTGGCCCACGGCTGCGACGAGTGGCCCGAAATCGCCGGAGCACCCTACATCTGGTGGATCGCTCCCGACGAGCGGTTCTTTGTCTGTGCCTTCTGCGGCCAGCGGGCCCCCGCCGAGACGAGCAACGTGTTCATGAAGGGAGCCGGCATCACCGCACCCTCGGACGATCCCGGTCACCCGTGGTGGAACGTGCCTCAGGACGAGTCCTACTCCTTCTACTACAACTTCTGGGAGCAATGGCCCTCCACAAAGGGCCGCGTAGTGTTCTAGATTGCATGCGCCATGAGCGCATGCCCCTTCCCCGTTTTCGACGGCCATAACGACACGCTACTGAATCTCCACGTCCCTGAGCGCGGCCAGGGGCGATCGTTTTTTGTCGAGAGCGACGTCGGGCACCTCGATCTTCCGCGGGCCCGTCGCGGCGGATTTGCGGGGGGGTTCTTCGCCATCTTCGTCCCTCCGGTGGAGAAGTACGAGTCGGGTCCTGACGGAGGGAGCAAGCCGGCCCGTGCGAATCCCCTCCGGGTGCCCGCACTCGATCCTGCATACGCCCATCAGTTCACGAAGGACGTCATCAGCCGGTTGCACCGCATCGAGGAAGAGGCCGGCGGAGGCGTGCGGGTGGTGCGCACCGTCGCCCAGATCGAGGAGTGTCTGACGGAGGATGTCCTGGCCGTCGTACTCCACTTCGAGGGGGCCGAAGCCATCCACCCCGACCTGAGCGCGCTGCACCGGTTTTACGACGGGGGCCTCCGCTCGCTGGGGATCGTCTGGAGCAGGCCCAACATCTACGCCAACGGGGTGCCCTTCGAGTTTCCGGGATCCCCGGACTCGGGACCGGGATTGACCGACGCCGGCGTCGAGCTGGTGCGGGAGTGCAACCACCTCGGCATTCTGGTGGACCTCGCCCACATCAACGAGCGTGGTTTTTGGGACACCGCCGAGCACACCACCGCCCCCCTGGTGGTCACCCACGGTGCCGCCCACGCGCTGTCCCCGTCTTCCCGCAACCTGACCGACGCCCAACTGGACGCCATCGGTGAGACCGACGGCGTGGTGGGCATCAACTTCCACGTCGGTTTTCTCCGAGAGGACGGCACCCGCAATCCCGACATGCCACTGAGTGTGTTGGTGCGCCATGTCGATTATGCCGTGGAACGAATCGGCATCGACCACGTGGCGTTGGGATCGGATTTTGACGGAGCCGTGATGTCTCAGTATCTGGGAGACGCGGCCGGCCTGCCGACTCTCATCACCGAGCTACAGCGTGCCGGCTACGACGACGAGGCGATGCGGAAGATCACCCACGAGAACTGGATCCGGGTGTTGGGAAGAACCTGGGCCGAGAGCTAGCTCGCCGCTTTCCTCGGCACGAACCGGGGGACCCGTTGGCTGTAGTCCAGATATTCCTGACCGAACCGATCCCGCAGCTCCCGCTCCTCCAGGTGGGTCATGACGTAAATGATCGGGGTGAGCAGGCCCAAGATCACGTACGCCGCCAGATAGTTGGTGAAGAGCGCGACCGCGATCAGGCCGAAGAACACACTCACGTACCGCGGGTGCCGCACAATTCCATACACTCCATTGGTGAGCAGTTTGCCCTCCGTCCGGTCGGGGGCGATTTCGGGTAGGCCCGCAAGCATGCTGAATTTCAGGTATCGGCGGCACTGCACTGCGATGGCGGCGGCGATGCCGTACGCCAGAAGCCCCATGGCAACCAAGATCCAGTTGGTCCCGTACTCCGCCGCCAGGACCGCCTCTCTCATCAGCACCATGACGGTGCCAACCGCGACCATCATGCCCAGGAGAGTGATGTAGGTGACCACAGGCCCCAGCTTCCGCCAGAACCCGACGAAGGGGTGGATCAAAAACCAGAAGAGGATCGCCCCGGGGACGGTGGCGATGGCGAGGAGGGCGATAAAGTAGCGAGCCGTGTCCACGTGGCGTCAGGACGCGCGGAACGAGTCGGCCACCCTGCCGAGCAGCCTGCGCAGATCCTTGGCGCCACCCTTGCCGAGCGCCGTCTTGAACTGGGAGTGGACCTCGCTCAGCGCGTCGGCGACATCCGACGCCAAGCGCTGCCCGGTCTCGGTGTAGGTCACCAACTTGGCTCGTCGGTCGGTCGGGTCCTGCCACAGCGACACGTACCGCAACGTCTCGAGCTCGCGAACCAGTTGTCCCATCGCCTGCTTGGTCATTCCCGCGCGGCGGGCCAGCTCGGAAATCCGTGTCCCGTCGGGCTCCATGTTCCGCACGACCGCAAGGTGGGAGGCGCGGACCCCCTGATGTCCGCGCGCCTCGATCTTGGCCGCCGTCCGCTCACTGAACACGCGAGCCGAAGATGCGAGGAGTTCGCCGATGCTCGGCGCCGGGGAATTCCCCTGCTTCTGTTTCTTCTTCTTCTTCTTGGCCAAAATCAGCCTCTTGCCACACGTCTCATATCGAGACGTTCCGCGGTGAGATGGAAAAGCTACCTTCCGGTACGTGGGCCGGCCAGACTCGTTGTTCGCCATCCGACGAATGTCTCCCAGTGATGCACGAGCTTCCCGGTGCGATTGAAACTCCTTACGCTATTGACCGTATGCTGGGAGAAACATAGTTTTCGTGACTTGCAACGACTCAAGACGGAGTACTGTCTCTAGATGCGAATGATGTTCCGACTCTATCAAGCCGCGCCGACTCCACGTCTGTGGGGTATCGGGGCGTTCTCTGGGATCAGTGTGCCCACGAACGTCGGGACCGGCGTGACTACCGCTGATTCGCAGGCAAGGGGGACAGCACCCTAGAAGTATCTGGATTCTCGATTGATCCGGCCTTCCGGGTGCTGATGACCGCACTCGGAGGGCTTTTTCTTTTTAGGCGATCGAACCATGACGACGCAAATACACAATCGAGATCGAGAGATCGTTGCACGATACACCGACCAGCCAACCCGCCTCCCGGTGGAGTTGCGGGCGGAGATCGAGACCTCGTGGGACAATCAGCCGGTTCAGCTGTACGCCCTCGCGGACCTCGATGCCTCCATGCGCCTCACAGAGCAGTGGGTTGCCCTCGGGCCGGACCGCATCGCCGTCGCGCGACGGAAGGACCGTGGCGGATGGGACGTATACAGCTTCGACCGAGCCCGTATCCGGCAGGTGCGGGATGCGCCCGGCCTGAGTGGGAGCGTGCTGTCGTTTCTCGCCACGCCCGACGAGCCGGCGTTGGCGGTGCTGCGGTACACACACCGCCAACGCCGGGCGATGGAGAACATCAAGTTCGTTCTCCGAGAGCAGATCGAGGGACGCACGGTGGAATCGGATGACGCCGATGCGGAATACGCCGAGAGCGTTGCGGGACCCATCAAGGAGGCCCAGGCACTCGTGGCGGGCCACCGTATGACGGTCATCTGGCGACTACTGGCATACCTCAAGCCGTATCGCCGCCGGGTCTACATGGGGATGGGTGCCGCGGCGATGATCACTCTAGTGAGCCTCGTGCCGCCGTACCTCGCAGGCTATCTCATCGACCGCGTCGTGCGGCCGGTCCAGGATGGCACGCTCACGGTGGGGGCGGGGGCGGCAGTGGCGTGGATCGCGGTGTCGGCGATGGCGTTGGTGTATCTCGTGCGTCAGGCGAGCGCGATGGTGCGGCTTCGCATGATGTCGGTGCTGGGCGAGTTCGTCGCACGGGACCTGCGGCGGGAGCTCTACGAGCATCTGCAGACGCTGAGCCTGAGCTTCTTCTCGCGGAAGAAGACCGGAAGCTTGATCACGCGCGTCAGCTCGGACACCGATCGGCTATGGGAGTTCTTGGCCTTCGGTGTCGTGGATGTGTCCCTATCCGCGGTCATGCTGATCGGCCTTGGCGCCGTCCTCATCAGTCTGGATTGGAGGCTCGGGCTGATCATGACGGTGCCGGTCCCGGTGTTCTGCTGGATGATCTTCTTGCACGGCGAGCGGATCAAGCGGCTCTTCCTCCGCGCGTGGAGAAAGTGGTCGAGAGTCACCGATGTGCTCTCGGACACGATACCGGGAATGCGTGTGGTCAAGGCGTTCAATCAGGAGGACCGGGAAAAGGTGCGCTTCAACGACCGCAACGTGGACGTGACCGGAGAGATCAACCGGATTCACTACACGTGGACGACGTTCTGGCCGACACTAATGCTCGCCGTCCACGCCACGACGGTGGCGGTGTGGGTGTTTGCGGTGCCGCGGTTGTTGGGCAGCACATTGAGTGCAGGCGTGTTCGTGTCGTTTCTGCTGTACACGACGATGTTCATCGCGCCGATCGAGATCATCGGGCAGATGGCACGCACGATGAATCGCGCCACGAGCTCGGCACACCGGGTGTTCGAAGTGCTGGACACCGAGCCGGAGATCGTGGACGCCCCGGAACCGGTCAGACTGGAACCGGTGCACGGCCACGTCACGTTCGAGAACGTCACGTTCGGATACGACGGCGTACGCCAGGTGATCCGCGGCATGAGCTTCGACGTGGCACCCGGCGACATGATCGGACTGGTCGGCCCATCGGGAGGCGGGAAGACGACCGTGGTGAACCTGATTGCCAGGTTCTACGACGCAACCGGAGGAGTGATCCGTGTCGACGGTTTCGACATCAAGCAGATCGAGACCGGCCACTACCGGCGGCAGATCGGCATGGTGCTCCAGGATCCGTACCTCTTTCACGGTACGGTGCTGGAGAACATTCGGTACGGCTTGCCGGACGCGAGACTCGACGCGGTGGTCGACGCTGCAAAAGCAGCGAATGCACATGACTTCATCTGCCGGCTGTCGCACGGGTATGACACGGTGGTGGGGGAACGGGGACAGACGCTCTCGGGTGGTGAGCGTCAGCGTGTCTCGATTGCGCGGGCGATTCTCCACGATCCCCGCATCCTCATTCTGGACGAGGCAACGAGCAGCGTCGACACGGAGACGGAGCGAAACATTCAGGAGGCTTTGGACCGATTGGTCGCGGGCCGAACGGTGTTCGCCATCGCGCACCGGCTCTCGACGCTCCGCAGGGCATCGCGGCTGTTCGTGATCAAGAATGGACGCATCGTGGAGCTGGGCACGCACAGTGAGTTACTGGCGAAGACAGATGGTGTTTATCGACGACTGTACGACATGCAGCGCGAGCTGCAGGTCGGCGCATAACGAAAGGAGGGAATCATGAAACCGACAGTTTACGCGCCATGTGTGGAGTACGAGTTGGCTCGACCCCAACTGCGGGTGGAACATCGCATCGACGGACAGCTGTGGGCCGTACAGCAGGACGAGGAGCGCACGGTGTCCGTGCGACGGTGCTTCCCGTGGTCGGAGCCGGCGCGCTTCGTCTCCTTGCGGGACAAGGACGACAAGGAGGTCGCCTTGATCCGGCAGCCGGAGAGCCTCGATGCAGCATCCCGCGAGGTGCTGGAGCGGGCGCTGGTCGAGGCGGGGTTCGTCCTCCGCATCGTCCAGATCTACGAGGTGGAGGAAGAAGTCGAGATTCGAACTTGGAAGGTCGAGACCATGCAAGGATCTCGAACGTTTCAGACCCGCCTGGACGACTGGCCGCGCGAGTTGCCGGGTGGGGGACTCTTGATCCGCGATGTCGCCGGTGATCTGTACTACATCGCGGACCGCGATGCGCTCGACGACAAGAGCAAGAGGCTGTTGTGGGCGTTCGCGGACTAGGGGGTGGGGGATCGGTCTCGGGTGGTTGTTTCGTCACCCGTGACCATCCCCCCAACCTTATGGATTGCTTCATCATCTCCACACGTCCCCACCACCCACATCACGGGAACTTCAACGTCCGGACTCCGTAGGACCATGGTGTAAGGGACGGCGCCTCCCAGTCGTTACTAGACGGAAGTGTGTCTACGGATCGGGGGAGCTTCGGGTGTTTGGGACTCTGAGAAACCAGATTCTGGCGATCGTCGCGGGGCTCGGCGTGCTGGCTCCGGGTCCAGGCGCTGGACAGGTGCCCAGCGAGCAGCGGGGCGCCCTCACCGGCACGGTGGTCGATGTCGGGTCCGGCGAGCCCTTGCCCTTGGCCCGGGTAACTCTCTTGCCGGCCCCCACCGGAGTGCTTCCCGCGGCCGCCGGCGCGTCCGGCATACTCACCGGGAGCCGCACCGTCCTCACGGACATCGACGGCCTCTATCGATTCCCGGGCATCGGCGCCGGCACGTACCGAATCCACGTCCGGCGGATCGGCTACCGGCCGGTGAGCATGGACCTGACGCTGGAGGGAGCCGAGGGATTGACCCTCTCCGTGGGCCTGGCGGTGGCGCCCATCCGGCTGGAGCCCCTCACGGCCACGTCTCCCCCCACCGACATGTTCGACCAGCGCCCCCAATCCTCAGGCGGGCAACCCACCTGGGACCGGGTCGCCCAGGAACGGTGGCGGCAGGCCACCTTCCTCGAGACCGATGTCCGGATGCTCTCAGGGGAGGAGGCCGTCGAGGCCATCACCCTGGGGGAGACCGACATCCTGAGAGCGCTCCAGCGGCTTCCCGGCGTGTCCACCCGGGACGATTGGACGGCAGGATTGTGGGTCCGCGGGGCTCCCCCGAGCCAGACCCGGATCTACTTCGACGGGCTACCCCTCTTCAACCCGGTACACGCCGGGGGATTCGCATCCGCCATCGGCGCCGACGGGGTCGGGGGCGTATTTCTCCATCCGGGTGCCCGTTCGGTCCAGATGGGATCCGGCGCCGCCGGAGTGGTCGATGTGACATCGCGGACCGCCGGTGGCAACGGGGACGTCCGGGGCCGTGCGAGCCTCACCACATCCAATGTCGGCCTGGCCCTGGACCGGCGGTGGCTCGACGGTCGCCTGGGCACGTTGGTGTCGGCCCGCCGCTCGTGGCTCAATCGCACCCGGGATCTCGTCAGGAGTCCGGACGGCATTTCCCCCGAGATCCCCAACGACTATGCCGATGTGATCGCTCGGGTCGACGCGGACCTGGGCGGGGGGCGCGTCATCGAGGCCAGTGGCATCTGGGAACGGGATTGGATCGACGGCGCTCTCACGGGGGGGCCGGCGAGCAACACCTCCAGCTGGGGAACCCTCGCCGCCCGAACGTCCTTCCTCACACCCCTGTTCGGTGGGATCGCCCGGCAGACCTTGGGATTCAGCCGGTTTGACGCCGCCGTGCGGCAGATCGAGCCCCACGCCCCCTTGGCGGCATTCGACGACTTCCTCCCAGTCCAAGAGCCCACGGACAACGAGATCCTCTATGTCTCCCTGGCCGGCGAGTGGACGCGGTACGACGAAAACGCCATCGGGCCCAAGTGGCACGTGGGGTACAATCTGTTTCGCGAGACGGTTGGCTACCGCGGCGCGCCCACCGCTCCATACTCCGTACCAACCTATCTCTACACCCTCGACGTCGAAGGCGAGGTCCTAGCCCTCAATCTCTGGGCCGAGCGTTTCTTCCGGCCGTCCGACAAGCTTGCCATTCGCCTGGGCGTGCGGTTCGAGATCGACGCGGAGACCGCGTCCGATCTGTTGGACCCTGAGCGGGTCGTCAACGACGACCCGGGACAAGTCCTCCAAAACCGGCTCTCACCGCAGATCTCACTGCGCTACAGCGTCACCGAGAGGTTGAGTGTCGCACTCGCCAACAGCAATCACTTCCAGTACGAGCAGGCTGTCGCACCGTCGGGCGTCGATTTCGGGCCCGCGTTGAGTGTGAGCCCGATTTGGTGGCTCCCCCCCAAGAGTCGGACCGGATTGGCCGCACGGACGGAGATCAACACGGTGGGTGCGGAGTACTGGGTCAACGACGAGTGGCTCGCGTCCGCCAATTACTTCGATCGGACGACCGAGGGCCTGGCAATTCCCGACCCCAGACCCGGATCCGTTGACGACGACGAGTTCCGTGTCAACGGTACCAACAGCGCGCACGGGCTCGAGCTCTCGCTGCGGCGTCTCGCCGGCCCCTGGACCGGTTCGTTGGGGTACACCCTCAGCGAATCCACCTATGAGGCCGTGGACGTGGGCTTGCAATTCCCGTCCCCAGCCGACCGTCGGCACGTCCTCGACGTCACCGCCATGACGAAGATCTCCGAGGATATCGTGCAGGGGACGATGCGGATCGGCGGGACGTTCTCGGCGGCCTCGGGGGCTCCATTCACCAGGATCCATCCCGGAATTTACGACTGTAGCAACTACGAACCGGGTGGATTCTGCATACCCATCATCCCCACCACCGTCGAAGCGCAGAACGCCGAGCGTTCCCCGTGGTCGAGTGCGTTCAATGTACTAATCGACTGGGGCAGATCGTTCACACATTGGGACCTTGCGGCTCACGTGCAGGTGCAGAATCTGTTGAACGCGCCTCGTGCTGTTACCTACGCCGTCGATACACAGGCCTGCCGGCGCCTGACGATGGACAGCCCCGCCTGCGGACCCGACCAAGATCGGTTCCTCCCGGGGCTTCGACGACACTACGAACTCGGCGTGAGGCTGGTGTTTTGACTATCGACCTCGAGGCCACTTTTGATGCCTATCACGACGGTCTCCATCGATACCTCGTGCGGTTGGTCGGTGATCCGGACCTGGCGGCGGACGCCGCACAGGAGGCTTTTCTCCGGTTGGCGCAACGTCCGCCCCGATCGCTGGACAACCTGAAAGCGTGGCTCTTTACGGTGGGAACGAACTACGCGTTTGACACGCTCAAAGTAGCACGCCGACGGGGAGCGATTCTGCAGGAGTCGCCCGATCGTACGCCGGTGGGCGAGCCTGCTGTGGCTCCTGACGTTTCCCTCGAACGCCAGGAACGATCGCGGGTGGTCCGAAATGGGTTGGACAAGTTGAGGGAGAAGGAACGGGTGACACTGCTCATGCGAGCCGAAGGTTTCTCCTATCGGGAGATCGGGGCCGCTTTGGACATCTCGTCCAACTCGGTCGGCGTCGTTGCGGCGCGAGCGCTGCGCAAACTCGCGGCGGTGCTTCAGCCCTATGAGGTATCACTGCGATGACGACCAACACCATCAAACCGGCCCATCCCGCCGACGGCGACATCCTGCGATTCCAAGACGGTGAGTGCAGCGAGGTGGAACGGGGTCATCTCGCCACGCACATCACCGAGTGTCCAGCTTGCGCCGAAACGTCCCGTCTCTTCGAGACGACCACAAGCCAATTACACGCCGCCCTCGAGGACATGCCGGTGCAGAAGGTCCCGCATGCGAAGCAGCGATTCCTCGCCGCGACCCAACACACCCGTTCGGATGGCCCGTTCAGGTGGATTGCGGAGCAACGGACGCCGCTGCTGCGGGCCGCGGTCGTCCTGCTCGCCTTGTTCGCGGCATCGATGTGGGCGCCGCCGGTTCGCGCGCTGTTCCTGCGGCTGCTCAACATCGAGCCCTCAGAGGTCGTCGACACCGCTTCGGTCACGCAGCGAACCGCAACGACCGATTCGGCGACATCGTCAACGGTGTCGTTCGTGCCGGCTGCCTCCATTTTCACCATCCATGTCGCGGCAGCCCAGGCAACCGGCAGCCTGACGATCCACGTGATCGAGTCGGCAACGGCATCCGCACGGATCACCGGGCGTTCGCCCGGAGACGCGCTGCTCGTAACCGAAGACGGTATCCGGATTCAGAACTCCGGCGAGTCATCGGCCGGGTATGCGGTGATGGTCCCTGTCACCGTTTCCCAAATCACGGTGCAGATCGCGGACGGCGTCGGAACCTCCTACTCACCTCAGGCGATCATCGCCCAAGACAGCGTGGTGGTGAGACTCCGCTAGTCACAAACCCCCGCCTCCAGTCGTTTTACTAGCGGAAGGGCATAGACGACTGGAGGCTTCATGAAACAGCATTCACGCACAACACTGTTCGCGGCGGTCATGCTCACACTGGCCGTATCGCCCCTGGCGGCGCAGGAAAGACCACGACACGACCGATTCTGGTTCGCGTTCGGCCTGGGCGGCGGGTGGAACGCATTCAATGTCGATCTCGAACCCACTACTCGGGAATGGCACATCGATTTCGACGGCCCTCGGGGAGCGGCGGGATATTTCAGACTCGGCGGCACCGTCAATCAGCACGTGTTGTTCGGTGGAGAGGTGCTCGTGTTCTGGCGAGATAACGACCATGAGATCCAACGTGCCAACGTCACTGCGTCAGCACTGATCTATCCGGGCTCACACGGTGGCCTCTTCTTCAAGGGCGGGTTTGGTGTCGCCGCCAACGAGGACGGGCATGGGGAGGAGTCAGGAGTGGGCACCACGCTCGGCGCAGGTTTCGACCTTCGCATCGGCCGCAACATGTTCGTGACCCCGAATATCGACTTCATGTTCCAGATGTTCGAGGAGCGCACGATCGGATCACTCCTCTTTACCCTGGGATTCACTTGGCACTAACACACGCCGGCCGGTTTCCCTCCCCCACCTGAAACCGTCGGACGGCGGCATTCAACCGGCAAGGGGGCGGTCCGGTCGCCCCACTTGCCGATTGAGTCCCACTGCGATTGTTTCCATGCTGCACAGCACCGAAATAATCCACGCGGGAACTCATGTCGCTCCTCTCCAGGCTCCGCACCGTTTTCACGCTCGGCAAGGGCGTTGTCACGGGCCTCTCCGAAGATGCCGCTGGAAAGGACCCGATCGCCCTTTTCGACCGGTGGTTTGCCGACGCCAAACGTTCGGGCATGCTCCTTCCCGAAACGATGGCTCTGGCTACCTCCGCCGACAACGGAATGCCCGCAGCACGCATGGTGCTCCTCAAGGCGTTCGACGAGAGGGGCTTCGTCTTTTACACGAACTATGTCAGCCGCAAGAGCCGGGAGCTCGATGAGAACCCCAACGCCGCACTGCTGCTCCACTGGTCCATCCTCGAACGGCAAGTGCGGATCGAGGGCGTGGCTGAGCGAATCACCGCGGAGGAGTCGGCTGCATATTTCGGCTCGCGCCCCCGCGGTAGCCAGCTGGGGGCGTGGGCGTCCAAGCAGAGCCTGCCACTCGAAGATCCCAATGTGATGCACGAGCGGTTCAAGAAGTACGACCGCAAGTTCGGCGGCGGCGACGTGCCGTGGCCGGATTTCTGGGGAGGCTATCGCGTGGTGCCCCACACGATGGAATTCTGGCAGGGACGGCTGAACCGGCTCCATGACCGCGTCCTCTATAAGAAGGAAAACGGTAACTGGACCTGCTCGCGACTCTATCCCTGAGTATCTCCGACTCCAGACTTAGTCCAGTACGAATTGCGTGCGCCGCGTGGCCGGAAGGTGACGCAGGCGGTATCTTCGCCAGATCCAACACCGCATGTAAACGGGGTCTGTAGTGTCAAGAATCAACTCCCACCGGCTGAGAGCCGGGCTCTGCGTCGTCGCGTTCCTGCTGACCTCTTGTGCCGCCGCGGCACAGACCGCTCCACGCCGGGTGATCGTGCTCATCGCTGACGGGGCTGGTGTCGAACACTGGACCCTGGCGAAGTTCGCCAGATCCAACCTCGCCGTCGGCGAGTTTCCCGTCGTAGGACTGATCGACACCAGAGGCAGCAACCACATCGTCACCGGGAGCGCCGCCGGTGCGACGGCGCTCTCCACCGGGACACGAACCTTCTTCGGCGCCGTGGGCGTCGGCCCCGACAGTACCCCCCGGGAGACAGTGCTCGAAGCGGCGAAGGCTCGCGGGATGGGAACCGGGGTGATCACCACGACCTGGGTTACCGATGCGACGCCGGCGGCCTTCGCCGCGCATGTGCCGGCCCGGAGCCAGCTCGTGGACATCATGACACAGATGACGGACCTGCCCGTGGACCTCATCTTCGGCGGCGGACGCCTGATTTTCGAAGTCGCCGAGAGTCGGAATGCCATCGACCTCCGCGGACCGGTCACCGAGCGGTACACCTATATCGAGACTGCAGAGGAGCTCGAGCGGCTCGACCCTGCCAGCGTCAGGCTGCCCCTCCTCGGATTGTTCTCCGAGCGCGACATGGCTCGGGCGCCAGAGCGTTCACCCAGCCTCACCGCCATGATGACCGCGGCCCTCGCCGTTCTCGACGGGGATCCCCAGGGGTTCTTCCTCATGGTGGAGAACGAGGGCTCCGACACGGAGGCTCATGGCAACGTCGAGAGGGACTTGTTGGTGCCGGAGATGCTGGACTTCGACGATGCGGTGCGGGTGGCGCTGGAGTATCAGGCGCGGCATCCCGAGACCCTGATCGTCGTCACCGCCGATCACGAGACGGGCGGCATCAGCCTCAACCCCGATCTAGACCGCAACGTAGTCATCGGCTACTCCACCGGTGACCACACCGCGGCCATGGTACCCCTCTTTGCCCGAGGACCGGGTGCCGAGCGATTCGGCGGCCTCCACGAGAACTGGCAGATCGGCCAATTATTGATGGAAGCGGTGGGGCGATGAGCAGCATCGTCGTCCTCGCAAACCAATCCGACGCCGTCGTCTACATACCCGACCCTGTCTCCTCCACGGATCGTGACCAATGAGCCTTCGCACCACGTCGGTAGCGGTTCTCGTCATCGCACCCCTGATCGGGCTGGTGCGCGGATCGACACCCCTCGGCGAGTTCCGCCAGGGATTCTCCTATCCGGGATTGGCCGCCATCACGGAACAGGACATTCGTCGCGACCTCTTCGACCTCGCCGGAGACGAGATGCGGGGCCGCGAAGCCGGGACGTTGGATGAGCTTCGCGCCGCCGCGTGGCTGGCCGAGCAGGCGCGGCAGGCCGGTCTCGAGCCGGCGGGTGACGACGGCACGTACTATCAATTCTGGCCGCTACGGCGCCTCCGCGTGTCGAGCGCCAGCACCATCCGGCTCGACGGCGAGCAGATCGCCCTCTGGACGGAGGCAACGATCTTCTCGCCGGTGGATGCGTGGGTGGACGAACCCCTCACGTTCGTGGGCGAGGCGACGGGGGAGGCCCTCGACGCCTTCGACCTGCAGGGCCGCGCCGTGGCAGCGGTTTTGACACCGCCGTCCAGGCTCCCCGCGCCTGGGGCGAGCCTCTGGGGGTGGCGCTACACCAACTCCGCCGTGCGGCAGCGGGCGCGAGCGCTCACGCAGCGCGGCGCAACGGCCGTCGTGATCGTCTCCGACTCCATCGCCGACGCCGAGTTCGACCGCGTCACGCCGTGGCGGATCCGGGGCAACTATGGGAGGGGATGGGAGGACACGCGGCGGTATCAAACGAACCAGGCACCCGTGATCTGGGTCCGGCGCAGCCTGTTGCCCCGCGTCGCCGACGGTCAACGGCTCACCGCCAGAGTCTCATCCGAGAGCTTCGAGTATCCGTCGGCGAACGTCATCGCCAAGGTTCCCGGCACGGACCCGGCCCTCACCAACGAATACATCCTCTTTAGCGCTCATCACGATCACGACGGCATCCGGGCCCCGGTGGACGGCGACTCCATCTACAACGGCGCCGATGACAACGCGTCTGCAAGCGTGGCTCTTCTGGCCATCGGACGGGCGTTTGCGCAGGCCCCGGGCAGACGTTCGGCCCTGTTCGTATGGCACGGAGCCGAGGAACGCGGGCTACACGGGTCGCGCTGGCACGTTGCGAACCCGGTGGTGCCCAAGGAATCGATCGTCGCGGTGCTCAACGCCGACATGATCGGACGCAATCATCCCGACACCGCCTCGCTCCTCGGCTCACAGCCGCCCAACCGCAACTCATCGGACCTGGTGGAGATGGCGCTTGCCGCAAATGCCGACCTTTCCCACTTCGTAATCGACAGCATCTGGGACCGGCCCACACACCCGGAGGGGTTCTACTCTCGCAGTGACCATGCGCCATACGCCCGCGCGGGTATTCCGGCGTTGTTCTTCACCAGCGTGTTGCATCCCGACTACCACACCCCCCGCGATGTTCCCTCAGACATCGACCTGGCAAAGCTCACTCGGATTACACGCTGGATGTACGGCGCGGGATGGCGTGCCACCACTGTGGCAACGCGACCGCGGCTCGATCCGAATGTCCGGACAGAGCAGTAGGAGGAGCGTCGCAAGCCTTTCTCGACTGATTTTCACGATGTTTTCAACTCGCTGAGGCTAAAAACCTTGGATCGCCTTAGGAAGACATCGTCATGCAAGAATCCTTAACAATGAGCGGCCGTCCCGGCCTCCGCACCGGAAGCTTCGTCGTAGGTATCGGCATGGTCGCGGCGTCCCTCGTCACGATTCGGCATTTCTTCACCGCCAACTACCCTTCGTCGATCTATGAAGGGTCCGTCTGCGACATCAACGCGTTCTTCAACTGCGACAGTTCGGCGTACTCCGCCATCGCGCAGATTGGTGGCGTACCCCTCGGCTATTTCGGCTTGATGGTCGGCGGACTGGTGGCGTTGGGCGCGGTGTTTCCTTCTGAGCGGTTCGAGCGCACCAACAAGTCGATTGCCTTGGCCAACGCCGTGGGGGTCCTGGCGCTCTTTCTCTTCTCGGTCATCTACCTGCGGAGCCTCTGCCTGTTCTGCAGTGCCTACTGGATCCTGTCCTTGGTCAATTTCGGACTGTTCTGGAAGTACGGCATCGACTGGGACGCATCCACCTTCGTCGCGCGCTATCTCCAGCCGTCGCCGAAGCTCCTTGCCACGTTTGCGGCGGCGATGTTGGTCGGTGCGTACGGGTTCATCGCTTTTCACGAGGCCAAGAAGGAAGCGCAGACCGGTGGCGTAGCCGTTCGCATCGTCCAGCAGTACTACAATCTTCCCGAGGTGGCACTGCCCAGCACGGTTTCGCCATTCATGGCCATCCAGTCCACCGAGCGATTCGAGGACGCTCCCATTCGTATCGTCGAGTACGGGGACTTGCTCTGCTCCGACTGCGTGTACCTCTACCGACAGCTGAAACGTCTCGAAACCGAGTTTGCCGGCCAGATCAACCTGGCGTTTCAGCATTTTCCTCTGGAGCGCAAATGCAACACCGTGGTGGAGAAAGACAAACACCCCGGTGCCTGCGACCTCTCGTACATCGCATCGCATCGCCCCAATCGGTTCAAGGAGATCTACAACGAGATCTTCACCAACTTCCCCTCGTCCAAGGATCCCGATTGGATACGGAGCCTGGCGGAGCGGTACGATGTCACGGCCGCCTTCAGCGACACCACGACACATGGGGTCGTCCATCGCCTGATAGAAACGGGACGTGAGTACGAGCAAACCTCCGAACAGTACGCCCACGGTATTCGGTCGACACCCACCATGATCATCAACAACCGGATGATCATCGGAACGCTCCCGTACGAGCAACTCAAGGCCATCTTTCAAGCCTTGGTCTACGAGTACGAGCAAGACACCGAACGCAGGCGATTCCTCGAAGACTGGGTGTCGTAGCGCCGTTCGTGGGCCCTTGCCGGCACGAGGCAGATTCCGTATGACTCTTGGCATGAGATCCTTCCTCGTGCCCGTGCTCGCCTCCGGCCTCCTGCTCTCCTGCACCGGCGAGGAATCCCCGCCGGCTGACGACACGCAATCCGCAGCAGAGCGACCGGCCCTCTCGCCTGAGCAAATCGCCGATATCGAAAGCTTCCTCGAGACAGTTCCCGAGGTGGACGTCCCGACGCTCGATGTCGAGACCGCGTTGAGCCTCGCCGCGATGCCGTTGGCGTGCCTCGACCGTCCTCACGCCATGCCACGCCCCCGCCCGGGGTATCTCGACGACCGTACTTCGGTGCGGCGCCCGGACTACGAGCGTACGCGGGCGTTTTACGGATGCTACGACTGGCACTCGGCGGTGAACTCGACCTGGGCGATGGTGGCCATCCTCAAGACCTATCCGGACCTCGCGGTGGGTAAGCTCATCCGGGAAAAACTGAACGACCACCTCAGCAAGGAGTCGATGGAAGGGGAGTTGGAGTACTTCAAAGAGAGCAGAACGTTCGAGCGACCGTACGGATGGGCCTGGCTGATGAAGTTGTACGACGAATTGGCCGCCTGGGACGACGCCGAGGCCAAGGAGTGGGCCGAGCAGATTGCCCCACTCGTCAAACTCTTCTCCGATCGCATGGTGAGTTATTTGGAGAGCGCCTCGTATCCATCCCGGGTCGGGGTGCACGGCAACACCGCTTTCTCCCTCGCCATGATGTTGGATTACGCCCGGAGCGTGGGGGACGACTCCCTTGCACAGGCAATCGAGCCCAAGGCCCGCGACTTCTACCTGGACGACGTGGGCTGCCCCACGGGTTACGAGCCCTCGGGGTCGGATTTCCTGTCGCCTTGCCTCGAGGAAGCGAGACTGATGAGTCGCGTGCTGGATGAAGCCGATTTCGTTGCGTGGCTGGACGAATTTCTGGCCCCGGTCTACTCGCGCGCGTTCCACCCCCTCACGGTGGCGGTGGAGTTGGGCGAGGATGGCGACGCCTCGGAGCAAACCAGTCGCCTGGCCGCCAAGTCACACCTGATCGGCCTCGCATTCATCAGAGCCACGGCCCTCACCGAAATCGCCGACGCACTCCCAGAGGCGGATCCCCGAATCGCCGCGTACCGCAAGCTCGCGGCGTTTCATGGCAGCCTGGGGTTCGACGCGATGTACGACGCCGACTACCTGGGCACGCACTGGATCGGCACGTTTGCGGTAAAGTATCTGCTGACCGCCCGGCAGTCGCCCTAGGGATGCTTCCGCTTGTAGACCACCCCACCCTTCATGACGAACTGAACCGATTCCATAGCGCGGATGTTCTCGAGGGGATTCCCCTCCACCGCGACGATGTCCGCGAGGAATCCCTCGGCAATCTGCCCCCGGTCGTCGTAGCCTAGAATCCCCGCCGCCGTGGTTGTCGCCGCGCGGAGCGCATCGATGGGCGACATGCCCAGATCCACCATCACGCCGAACTCCTTGGCGTTGTCACCGTGCGGGTAGACGGCGGCGTCCGTTCCGAAGGCGATCTTCACCCCACCTCGAACGGCCTTCCGCAGGCTCTCCCGGGCAAGAGGAAGGACATACTCGGCCTTCGCCCGGATCGGCGGAGGAAGGTTGTCCAGATCGATGACGTCGGCGAGGTATGTGGTGGGAACGAGGAACGTGCCGTGTTCCACCAGCAGCCGGATCGATTCGTCGGACAACATCGATCCGTGCTCGATGGAGGTGACACCCGCTCGGATGGCGTCGTTGATCCCCTCCGTGCCGTGGGCGTGGGCCGCCACGTGCAACCCGTGGCGATCCGCCTCTTCCACGATGGCCTGCATCTCCTCGAGGGAAAACTGCTGCGCGCCCACGGGCCCCTCGAACGACAACACCCCTGCGGTCGCACAGATCTTGATGAACTTGGCACCGTGCTTCACCTGATAGCGCAGGGCGCGCAGCACGCCTTCGGGGCCGTCCCCGACCCCATCCCTGTAGTCGGTTTCGAGAACGCCGGGGGCGAAGCCCGTCACGTCACAGTGGCCGCCTGTGATCCCCAACGAGTTGACCGCTGGGAAGATACGCGGGCCCTCTACGAAGCCCTGGTCGATCCCCCGCATGAGGGCCACCCCCGCGTGGCCGCTCATGTCCCGCACCGACGTGAAACCCGCCATCAGGGTGCGCCGCGCGTTGCGAACACCCCGAAGCGCCGCGTCGGCGTCCGTTTCCCGCACCCCCCGATTGGTCCAGTCTCCTTCGAGGTCTCCCGTGAGGTGGGTGTGCAGATCGGTCAATCCCGGCACCAGGGTTACGTCGCCCAGATCGATGACCTCGGCCCCCTGAGGAACGCCGCCGCCCACTCGGGAGATCCGGTCCCCCTCGACTACGATCACAGCGCTCGTCACGATGTGGCCGGAAACGACATCCAGCATTCGGTCGGCCCGCACCACCTTGGTCTGAGCCGTCGCCTCACTTGCGACGGCGGCGGTTGCCACGACAATACATACGAGAAAACAAAGTCGCTTCCCGACCATGAGCACCTCGATAAGGTTAGGGTGTGTGCAAATGGCCACGGAACCCACGGAAAGCCCCACCCAACCACGGCCTTGGTTGTCCCTTCCCACAAACCCCTGTCTGCGCCGCATCGCCGGCGACAGGTGGGGTTGGGTGAACCAACAACCCGTCGAGGAAGGGTTCCGTGCGTTCCGTGGATTCCGTGGCCATCACTGTAATACAGCCAGCCATCAGAACGTCAGTTACGGGTCAACACCTTCCCGTACAATTCCGTGTTGAACTCCCCCCGCTCCACGGCCATCCGCCCGCCCAGGAAGACGTATTCCACACCTTCTGAGAATTGGTGCGGATCGCGATAGGTCGCGTTGTCCGTCAACTCGTCCGGATCGAACACGACGAGGTCGGCGACGGCGCCCTCGCGAATCACCCCGCGGTCCGACATGCCGAACACCGACGCAGGAAGCGATGTCATGCTGCGAATTGCCGCGGCGAGATCCATCACCGCATCTTCGCGCACGTATTTCCGGATCTTGCGGGGAAAGGTCCCATAGTACCGCGGATGGGGCACGCCGCGTCCCATCGCGGTGAGGCCGCCGTCGGAGCTGGTCATCGTCCACGGCTGGCGCATGAGCGCGGCAACGTCGTCTTCGCGCATGTTGAAAGACACCAGGCCGGCACCGCCCGCCTGCAACAGCTGGAGCACGAGGTCCGCCGGCTCCATCCCGCGCTCCCGCGCCACGTCCTCCATCGTCCGCCCCTCGATGGACGGATCCGCCTCGTGTCGGGAGAACTGGAGTCGCCCGGCGCCGCCTCGGCGCTCGAGGTTGGCCACCACGTCGGCCCGCACACGTGCCCGCGTGTCCGGGTTCAACAGGCGCTCACGCAACACGCCCCGCCCGCCCACCTGCGCCCACCGTGGGATGAGCGCCCCGGTGATACTCGTCCCCGACGCCTCGTAGGGATACTGATCGGCGTACACCCGCAGACCTGCCTCCCGGGCCTCCTCGATGTGCCGAATGATCGTCCGCGACTCCCCCCACACGTGGGGTCCCAGTGCCTTCACGTGGGTTACGACCCCGGTGATGTCCGCCTCCCGCGCGATACGGATGACCTCGTCCACCGCGGCGACCACGCCGATGTTGTAGTCGGCCTCGTCGCGAATGTGGCTGGTGTACACCCCGGAGTACGCCGCCGCCACCTGAGCCAGCGCGATGACCTCCTCGGTGGCCGCGTAGCTTCCCGGCGCATAGTGCAATCCGCTGGAGAGCCCGAACGCCCCCGCCTCCATGCCCGCCCGGGTGAGCTGAACCATACTGTCCAGCTGGGCCGCCGTGGGATGGTGGTCCTCCATCCCCAGCACCGCCTGGCGCAGCGACCCGTGGGGCACCAGTTGCGCCACGTTGACGCCGAGCCCGTGCTCCACGAGGTCGCGTCGCTGCTGCACCAGGTCCACCGGACCGCCCCCGTCGGGATTGATCACCACGGTGGTGACGCCCTGGGCCAGGAGCGGCCGGGCGTGACTCAATCGTTCACTCGCCAGCCCACCGCCGGCGTGGGAGTGGGGATCGATGAATCCGGGAGAGACCACCAGGCCGGCGGCATCCACGACCACATGGGCCGTTGCACCCACCAAGGGGCCTATCGCCACGATGCGGTCCCCGCGGATCGCCAGCGCCGTCACAACGGCCTGATTGCCCATTCCGTCGAGAACCCTGCCGCCGCGAATCAGTAGGTCGTACTGGGCTCGGGCCGGTGACGCGATCGCGACCACCGCGACGAAAGAGAAGACTATCGGTGTGAGTCTCATGCCTACTCCGGTTGCACCTTGCGTGGAAGATGGCCGAAAGGCCAACCGGCGGAAGATCCCCGACACTTTCACCCCCACGTTTCGTAGGGTGAAACGCGGAACGGGCCAGCCACGGCCTGTCCGCTTGTGGGACCACAATCCCACATCCGAACTGAAAGAGCGGGCGTGGCGGTCCATCTGGGGTGTTTGTAAATCATTGAAATAGAATGATTTAGTTGACGTGATAATTTCCGGCACGCTCTCTGCAATGCCGTGTGCTCGAGAGACACCACCGTCTCCACGTCATTGAGGGCCACGAAATGGACATCCCGCGAGAAAAGACGAAGAGTCCCAAGAAATACATCCTCGGCGGGTTTGCCGTGGTAGCGGTCATCGCGACCACCGTGGGGCTGTCCCGGCTGAAGCCGGCCGCTCCCGGCGTCGACCGAGCCGCCATCTGGTTCGGCCACGTGGAGCGGGGCGAGCTCGTCCGGCAGGTGCGGGGCCCCGGGACGCTGGTCCCTGAAGGGATGCGCTTCGTCTCCGCCCTGAATTCCGGGCGCATCGAGGAGAAGCTGCACCTTCCGGGCGACACGGTCACCGCGGAGACGGTCATCCTGAAGATGAGCAATCCGGACATCGAGCTTCAATACCTGGCCGCCGAGCAGTCCCTGTCCCAGGCGGAGGCCGGCCTGATTGCCCTGAAGTCAGGCCTCCAAAACGGCCGCCTGGCCCAGCAGGGGGTCGTCGCCAACATCAGGACCCAATATCTGGCGGCGCAACGCACCATCCAGCAGAACGAGGAGCTGGAGCAGCAAAACCTCATTTCCGAGTCGGAGCTCCAGGCGTCCCGGGAGCTGGCCATCGAGCTGGAGGCCCGGCTGGCCATCGAGGAGGACCGGCTCGAGATCATGACCTCGTCCATGGAGGAGCAACTGGACGTCGAGGAGCGACAGATCACGCGGCTCGAGGAAATGAGGGATTTCCGCCGGGGCCAGCTGGCCCAGATGAACGTGCCGGCGGGAGCCGATGGGGTCATCCGCGAGCTCAACCTCGAAGCCGGGGAGTGGGTCAATTCGGGACAGCTCATGGCCGTGGTGGTGCAGCCGGGCCGCCTCCGGGCCGATCTCCGGATTCCCGAGACCCAGGTCCAGGATGTGGTGGTGGGACAGTTCGCCTTCATCGACACCCGGACCGACACCATCCCGGGAAGGGTCCAGCACATCGATCCGGCGGCCGTGAACGGCACGGTGCGGGTGGAAGTGAGGCTGGAGATCGACGAGCTGCCCCCCAGCGCCCGTCCGGATCTGAGCGTGGACGGCACGGTGGAAATCGAGCGCCTGGGGGATGTCCTCCATATGGGACGCCCGGCCTTCGGCTCGGCCAAGCAGAAGGTGGGGATCTTCCGGCTGGTCCAGGGTACCAACGAAGCCGTCAGGGTGACTGTCCAATTGGGGGTGAGTTCGGTCAACGAGGTCGAGGTCCAGAACGGCCTGGCAGAGGGCGATTCCGTCATCCTGTCGGACATGGCCCGCTGGGATGCCTTCGACCGGGTTCGGCTTCGCTGAGCCTGAAACCTCCACAGTTTGGGGGACGTACTGAGGTACAAAGACACAGAACACGTCGGCGTGCTGCTAGCCTTGCTGCCAGGCGAGGTTCTCGCCGGAGGGGACGAGTTGGGTCCACGCTATGCCCGAAGCAGCACGCCGCGCTTCTTATTTGATTCAGCAGTCGAAACACAACGGAACCCGAGCGAGGCCACGACGGCCGGCTCAAACGGTAAGGAGTAACACATCATTATGGATGCTTCCGCCAAGCCATTGATCGAGCTCGACGCCATCACGAAGGTGTTCTACACAGATGAGGTCGAAACCCACGCGTTGTCGGGAATCCATTTGAGCATCCAGCCGGGTGAGTTTGTGGCCATCGCCGGACCCTCGGGTTGTGGCAAGACCACGCTGCTCTCCATTCTGGGCTTGCTGGATTCACCCACCGACGGCACGTATCTGCTGGACGGAGAACCCGCCATGGGGCTGACGGCCTCCCAGCGGGCGTACATCCGGAACCGGCAAATCGGCTTCATTTTTCAGGCGTTCAACCTGATCGGCGATCTCACCGTGTACGAGAACGTCGAATTGCCGCTGACGTACCGCGGCATGCCAGGAGCAGAGCGCAAGAAGCGGGTTCACGACGCCCTGGAGAAGGTGGGCATGGCGCACCGGATCAAGCACTATCCGTCACAGCTCTCGGGCGGTCAACAGCAGCGCGTGGCCGTGGCCCGCGCGGTGGCCGGCGACCCACTGCTCCTGCTGGCGGACGAGCCCACTGGGAACCTCGACTCGACCAACGGCGAAGCCGTGATGGACCTCATGCGCGAGTTGCACGGGGAGGGAGCAACCATCGTCATGGTGACCCACGATCCGCGCTACGCGCACTGCGCCGAGCGCTCGATCCATCTCTTCGACGGCCGGGTCGTCGAGGAGAACGCCGGCGCTCAGCAGTAAGGGGTGCGAAGGGCCAGTCGGAGAGCGGCGCCTCCAGCCAGTTTGGGGGCGCCGTTTTGGTTCGAGGCGGCATGTTCTCAGGACACACAGGTCGCAATCCCACGGGGCGAGCAGTATGTTTTGGGCCTGCCGTCAGACGGGCCCCCTTGCAGCCGCCCGTCTCGTGACAACCATCAGGCCGTATAAGGCTCTCAATGATCAAGCTGAGGAATCTCGAGAAGTTCTACGAGTCGGGCGCGGGCCGAACCTACGTGCTGCGCCAAATAAACGTCGAGGTCCAAGAGGGGGAGTTCATCACCATCATGGGCCCCTCGGGCGCGGGAAAGACAACCTTGCTGAGTATCCTCGGCATGCTCGACGGAGCCTGGAACGGGGAGTATTGGCTCTACGACAATCCGGTTCACGAGCTCAAGACAAAACACCGCAACGAGCTGCATAAACGCTACATCGGATTCGTATTTCAGCAGTACCACCTCCTCGACAACCTCACGGTATACGAGAACCTCGACATTCCCCTCTCCTACCGAAACGTGAAGCGATCGGAGCGCGCGGCCATCGTCGCCGACGCCCTCGACCGATTTCATATCGTCGGCAAGAAGGATCTCTACCCCAGCCAGCTCTCCGGTGGCCAGCAGCAGCTCGTGGCCGTTGCGCGTGCCGTGATAGCCGACCCGAAGCTCATTCTGGCGGACGAGCCCACGGGGAACCTGCACACCACGCAGGGACGGGAGATCATGGAGCTGTTCAAGCGGCTGAACTCGGAGGGCACGACCATCATCCAGGTCACGCACTCCGAAGTGAACGCCGCCTACGGCAATCGCATCATTGACCTCCTGGACGGCTGGGTCGTCGAAAAAGAGTAGGAAACCCCTTCGAGCCAGATTGCAGCACGTCGCCCTCGAGCCGGTGGGCCCGCAGGGCGGCTTCTCTCTTTTCGCTCATCCCTTGTGAGGATACGATGAACGCACGTCGCCTTCCGATCGCCTCCATCGTCGTCCTGCCCGTCCTGGCGCTCACGCCGCTGGCCAGCCGGGCCCAGCGCCCCGACGGGGGACGAGGAATCCCTCTCCCGCTGGAGGGGGGATACGCCAGTAAATAGACCGTAGGCGGCGGGCGCACATGCCCGCCGCCTGCCGTTCTCCCACCGGCAATATGCTCAAAATCTCCTCACTGGCTTCCATGGCCATCGGCGTGCAGACCCTACGGGTCAATCCCATGCGCACCGTGCTGTCCACGCTGGGGATCATCATCGGCGTTGCGTCGCTGGTGGCCATTCTGGCCCTGGGAGACGGCCTGGAGCGGTACTCCCGCGAGCAGATCGAGTTCACCACCGATCTCCAGACGGTCGTCGTCGATTCCCGCACCACCGAACGCATCAACACCGTGATCGTGCGGCGCGACGATTACCCGGAGATCACGCCGGAACACGCCCGGTCGCTGGAACGTGAATTGGGCGATATCGCCTTTGTCGTGCTCGCCGTGCGTGGAGCCGCACCCGTGAGCCTCGCCGACGACACCACGCGGTTGGCGGCCAACGTTGCTGCAACCACTGCCAATGTCCCCAACGTGCTCGACATCACTCCGTCAGTCGGTCGCTTCTTTGACGCGCATGAGGTGTCGGGAAACCTGCCGGTAACCGCCATATCGGATCGCCTCGCCACCGCGCTCAGCGGCGAGCAGCCTGTCGCCTCGTTAATCGGTAGGACACTTCTGATAGCCGACACACGCCATGAAATCGTCGGCATCCTGGAGTCCGGCGGAACCGCGGACCGACCGGTGGCCTACGTGCCGCTCACCGCCGCGGATTCACTCCTCACTCGGGGGCGGATACCTCGACCACCGTCATTGATGGTCAAGGCGCATCAAATCGAGGACGTTCAGGAGGCGGAGCGGCACACACGACGATGGCTCGAGGAGGAGTTCGGATCCGTCGAAGCCAACTTCAATATTGCCACGTCCACCGGCCGCCTCGCGCAGGCCCAACAGGGCGTCCTGGTATTCAAGCTCGTCATGGGAGCCATCACGGGCATATCCATTCTGGTGGGCGGCATCGGCGTGATGAACATTCTCCTCGCGTCCGTTACCGAGCGTACCCACGAAATCGGAATCCGGAAATCCACCGGCGCCAGCAAGAACGACATACTCCTGCAGTTTCTCTTCGAATCGGTGGCAATATCCGGTGTGGGGAGCGGGTTGGGGGTCGTGTTGGGCTTGACGGGCGCATTCACGATCACGTTCGCCATCCGCCGGATAACGGAAGCACCGGTGTACGCGGCGTTTACGTGGGGAACCGTGCTCGTCGCCGTCGTGGCCGCTGTGGTCGTGGGGGTGGTCTTTGGCACCTATCCGGCGCGGCGCGCGGCGAAGTTGTCACCAATCGAAGCGATCCGGCACGAGTAAGCGCCCTGTCACTCCTTTGCCACACTGCAGGATCTCGCGGTACTGGGGAATGAAGTATTCGTACGCCTCGAGTGCTTGCAGCACCCGCCGCGCCACATCCGGAAACGCGCCCTGTCCCTCCAGCGTCGCCGCGCGAGCCTGATTGATGGTTCTCTCTGTTCGATCGACCAACGCACAAGTGGGCTGCTCGCGGATCTGCTCGTCCAGATGTTGCACGACGTGCGAAAGCGCCAGGCCGTTCAGGGAACTTGCCGTCTCGTCCATGCGACCGTCGATGTCGTGGCGCATAGCCTTCTCCAACCAGACCGATGCAAGCGCCGGCGCAACCTTACCCTGTACCAGCGCCGCGGCCGGCGCGAAGTAGATGGTGGCGATAGTCTGCGACACGGCCTGATCGCGGTTCCGCTCGGCCAGAGTCGTGAGCAACGAGTCGGCGGTCCGGAGGGCCGTCGTGTCGAGCGGGATCGTTGAATCAATGTTGAGGAACCGAGGATCCACCAGCGCTTCGGCCGCGGCCAACGCCGGGCGGATGTCGGTCGTGTCACTCTTCCAGAGGTCGAGATACACGCCCACCGCCTCGTCGCGTTTGCCTGCATCGCGAAGCGCGCCGGCGTACGCCATCCAGAGTGACCGAACGGCCCGGCCGGTAGTACCAACAGGTGGCAGATGCCGAAGGGCCTCGGTGGTCCACGTGAGCACCGCCCTCGCGTCACCGACGTTCTGAGCCGCACCGATGATCTGGAAATAGAAGGTGGTATCCCCTACCAGGTCGGCACCCAGCGTGTACTGACGCGCCAACGCCTCGTATTCGCATCGCCACATCTCCCGGTCGAGACACGCCCGCGCAACAACGCGAAGAAGATTCACATTCTCGGCCCGCATGCCGTCTGCCGCGTACAGGAGGCGGAACGCCGAATCCGGTCTGCCCGCCGCGATCCAATTAACCGCCACGCGCGCCCGTAGGTTCGCGTCTTCCGGCTCGCGGCGAAGGTCCTCGGCCAACAGCACACTGGCGCTGAGCGTATCACCCTTTTGGTGGTAGAGCAGCGTGAGTCGACGTCGCATCTCGTGCAACCGCGAGTCGCCCGCCACGGCCCAACCGTACGCCTTGATGAGACTGTCCGGAGGTTGGTTCGTCAGCTCGAACACCGAGGCCATGCACAACGCGGCCGTCGAGTGGTTAGTCACGATGGCACGTGCGCCCTCTGCGAAGCGGATCGCCTCGAAGTAGAGACCTGCATCGCGGGCCTCATAACACGCCCGCGACATCGCGGCGGCAATCCACAGCGCGTCGAAACCCTCACGGGCGAGGGGAATGACGCTGTCGGGCTTTTCCCACCGGCCGCCGCGCACCTCGAATGAGCCGGCGTAGCCGGCGCGGGGCCGGGAGGTGACCCGCAACTCCATAACAAAGTTGGGATCTCTCGTGAAACTCCCCGTGATGTGCGCGTCGGCACCAAGGGCTGACGAGAGATGAGCCACTTCATCCTCGTCCATGAGCTTTCGGCAGGAGTAGTCGGACGCCCTCATCGTCCGGCACATCTCGCGGAACGGAACGGCCCTTCTTTCCCACGACCGTCCGATTGCTTTGCGCAGCTTCTCCGCCAAGTCCAACGCAAAGGCCGAATCGGCCTGGTCGCTCGGCAGGGGCGGGACCACGAGAATGACATGAGGGGTTTGCGCACCGGCGGTCCGGGAACTTGTCCCCAACAGCGCGGCACCGGAGAGAAGCAGCGCTACTCTCACCAACGATCGCTTCACGGGCAAATCTCTATTGGACTGCACATCCAGCACAGGCAGGAAGTCTTTGCCTGATTATACGCAGCCAACCGTCGAATCGATGCGATCGCTCGATGAGAGTTTATTCACGATGTTACATTGGAGGCTCTCTGATCCGAGGTCACTGTGCACGAACTTCTCGTCACACTGCACGTTCTGGGGGCCACAATCTGGACCGGCGGACACCTCGTCCTTGTCTTGGGCTTCCTGCCACAGGCGCTGCGCAATCGTGACCCGCAAGTGCTCGCGGGTTTCGAGTCGCATTACGAGCGGGTGGGGATGCCGGCACTCGTCGTCCAGGTCGTCACCGGCTTCCTGTTGGCTCAAAGAGCGCTGCCCGACCACAGTCTGTGGCTGTCCTGGGACGCCGGCGTGCCGAGACAGGTCGGTGTCAAGCTCCTCTTGCTGGCGGTCACGATCGCGTTGGCACTCGACGCCCGGCTGCGGATCATCCCGAAATTGAGCACCAAGAACCTGACGAGCATGGCACTCCATATCATCGCCATCACAGTGGTTTCGGTCTTGTTCGTCCTCGTGGGAGTCGGGTTTCGCTTCGGCGGGCTGTTCTGACCCGCCATGGATCTTCTCTTCGCCGCCTTTCTCCCGATCCTCGCATTCCCGCCGCTGGCCTTCATCCCCGCCGTGGCGTTCGGCGCGTGCTACTACCGCCGGCGGTCCTCGGGCCGGCGTGGCGGTAAGCTCGCGTTACTGCTGCCCGCTGCCACGTGGGCGGCCTACGGTGTCTATGAGATCAGGATGTACTACTGGAGTAAGACGGTGGTCGCGCCCATCCGGATCGACCTGCTCCTGATCGTTCCGGTGCTCTATCTCGTCTTGGTTGTAGGAATATGGGCGTGCTACCGCTCGAGACGGAGCCGACCTGGGTTGGGGGAAGAAGCAACCCGAGGCTAGCGCTTGGTGGGCATTTCCTTGAGCGCGTCGTACGTCATCTCCGTGAGCGCGCCCATCATCAACCCGAATGCAACAATCCAGAACAGTACCGGCATACGTCCCTCTCACGTTGGCGTCACAAGTCCTGCAACAGCTCCGTGACAACCCTAAGCAGTGCCCCGCAGACTTCTGTGACCTACCACACGGGGCCTCCTCTCACTACGAAGCGTGCCGCGGAACGTTTCGTCCCCCACCCCTTCAGCGAAGGAATCTCACCCCCGGCGGCCGGCCCCACTGGAAGCCCACCAGCCACTCAACCCCTCCAATCGACCGCTCACCGTCAGGGCTGAAACCTCCCGCAAGGAGCACCCGTAGATCCTAAATAGGATATCCTCACGCTTAGCGAAAAAATGGAGAGACGATGCCCAAGAGTGAGTTCCTCGGCGAGTTCGAACAGGTGGTACTCTTGGCCGCGGCCCGGCTCAGGGACGGGGCCTACGGCATGGCCATCCGGGAGGAGATTGAGGACCGCACCGGCCAGGATGCCTCCATCGGGTCGGTGTACTCGGCCCTCGACCGCATGGAGAAGAAGGGCCTCGTGGCGTCGCGCGTGGGAGATCCCACCCCGGAGCGGGGGGGACGAGCCAAGCGGTATTACCAGCTCCGCCGGCCCGGCGTTTTGGCCCTGACCCGATCCCGGGAAATCGCGTCCAGCCTCTGGGAGGGGCTGGAACTGGACCCGGAGGCCTTCGGGCAATGACCCCTCGGCTGGACGAGCCGCCGCGGGTGGCCGAGTTCCTGCTTTCTTGGGTCCTCCCAAGCCGCTACCGGGATCAGCAGCTGGGAGACCTGCGAGAGGGGTATCTCGCCCGCCGGGCCGATCACGGCCCCTTGGGTGCCTGGCGCTGGTACTGGCGGCAGGTCATCCGCTCCATCGGCCCCAATATCGCTCTTCGTTCCCGCAACCCTCAGAAACCAGAGAAACCACGAGCCAGTCGCATGGAAAAGCTGCTACAGGATCTTCGCTACGGCCTCCGCACCATGTTGCGGAGCCCCGGGTTCGCCGTCGTGTCCACGATCACGCTGGCCCTCGCCATCGGGGTGAACACGGCGATTTTCAGCCTCGTCAACGTGATCGTCTTTGCGGATCTCCCTATGGAGGACCCGGGAACGGTGACCATCTTACGGTCCGCCAACCAGCGCCTCGGTGTCGAGATGGGCGGGTTCACGGCCCGGGAATACCTGGCGTATCGCGACAACAGCCAGAGCTTCGCCGAACTCGCCGCGTGGCAGGGGGGACAGTGGATCCTCACCGGCGACGAAGAACCCCTTCGGGTCGACGGCTTCAGCGTCACAACCAATTTCCTGCGGGCGTGGGGGATCGGCACCTTCGTGGGGAGGACGTTCGCGCCGGACGAAGGCCAGCCCGGGGGCCCCAACGTGGCCCTGCTGAGCCACGGCTTCTGGACCCGGCAGTTCGGCGCCCGCCCCGATGTCGTCGGCTCGACGGTGCGTCTCGACGGCGCAGAGCACACGGTGGTCGGCATCATGACCCCCGACATGGAATTTGCCAGCCTGGGGGATGCGGAGGTCTGGGTGCCCCTCGTCCTCGACCGCACCGCCGAGACGTTCCACGCACGAATGCTGTTCGTCACCGGGCGTCTGGGTGAAGGAGTCACCGCCGAACAGGCGGCTCGCGAGATCGCCGGCATCAGCGCCGGCATCGCCGAGGAGCTTCCAGCGATATACCAAGGGTGGGAATCGCGGGTGTTCTACGCGATGGACTCGCTGGTCAACGACGACGGCAGACGGGTGTTGCTGCTGCTCACCATGACGGTGACGTTCGTGCTGCTCATTGCTTGCGCCAACGTCGCGAACATGCTCCTCGCCCGGGCCACGGCTCGCGGCAGGGAGGTTGCGGTTCGCCGAGCGCTGGGTGCGGGCCGTCTCCGCCTCGTCCGCCAGATGCTCACCGAGAGCTTCGTCATCGGGATCGCCGCCAGCGCGATCGGCCTGGGCCTCTCCCGCGTGCTGATGCAGTCGCTGATCTGGATGACCAATGGACGGGAGGCGGCCTTCCAGATGGCGACGCTCGACGGCAACGTGATGCTCTTCACGCTGGTCATCACCCTCGTGACCCCATTGGCCTTCGGACTGCTTCCGGCCTTACGCTCCGCGGGCTCCGACGTGACCAGCGCGCTCAAGGACGGCACGACCCGGGCGGGAGGGCGAAAGGGAAACCGCATCCGCGGGGTGCTCGTTGGGAGCCAGGTGGCCCTCGCCCTCATGCTCATGGTCGTGGCGAGTCTCCTCGCACGGTCGGTGATCAACATGCAACAACGGGAGCTCGGGTTCGATGCCACCGGGGTGCTCTCCATGCGCATCGCCATTCCCGAGTCCAAGTACGAGGACGATGACGCCCGACGGCAGTTCTTCCAGCAGGTCCTCGAACGCTCGCGGGGCCTCCCCGGCGTGGACGGTGTCGTGTTGTCTCGCAGCCGGCCCTTCGTCGACGGCGCTCCCATCCGCTCGTTCGAGATCGCGGGCCAGGTCGTGGAAGAGGAGATGGATCGGCCATCCGCGCAGGCGTGGGTGGTGAGCCCCGGGTATTTCGACCTCATGCGCATCCCGCTCCTCACGGGTCGCGGTCTCACGGAACAGGACAACGCCCAGTCCTACGAAGTGGCCCTGGTGGGTCGGGAATTGGCGCGCCGGTACTGGGGTGAGGATGACCCCATCGGCCAGCGCATCAAGCTAGTGTCGAGTCGCGAGATGCCTTGGATCCAGATCATCGGCGTGGTGGGAGACCTGGCAAGCAACGACGCACAAGACGAGCGACCCCAACCGGCCCTTTACCTCCCATTCGATCAGAACGTCGGGTCGAACATGGCCGTGCTGCTGCGCACACCGGGCGACCCGTTGAGCCTGGCCGGTCCGGTCCGGGAACAAGTCTGGGGAATCGACGCCGACCAGCCCATCGACGACGTACGAACCATGGAGCAGGCGCTGCGTGACGGGCGGCTCACGAGCTACGCCCTCATCATGCTGTTCGTCACCTTCGCCGTGTTCGCCCTCGCCATGTCGGCCGTGGGGATTTATGGCGTCATGTCGTACTCGGTCTCCCAGCGCACGGCCGAGATCAGCATCAGGATGGCCCTGGGCGCCAAGGCCGGAAACGTCCGCTTGATGGTCTTGAGTCAAGGTGGAAAGCTGGTGCTCCTGGGCGGTGCCGTCGGGTTGCTAGGTGCCGCCGGCATGAGCCAGCTACTGGAGAGTCTCGTGATCGGCATCAGCGCCCTCGATCCCGTCACCTTTGTGGGCGTGCCCGCGGTGTTGGGCACCATCGGCCTCATCGCGAACTACCTTCCGGCTCGGCGGGCCACCAAGATCGAGCCCATGAGGGCGCTGCGGGTGGAGTAAGGAACCTTCGCTGGAGTCCGGGGGATAACCTCTCGATGCTCGCATGGTCGGCCTTTGTATAGGCCGGCCGTGCGGGTGCACCTGACACACTCATCGGATATACGAAGCCTCCGATAAAGCGCTAGCTTCCTGGAGTCCCCTCCTGGCTCCATCCATACAGGGAGTACGCATGATCGACATCCAAGAGCGGCCCGACGTCCTACCGGTCTGCCCCCACTGCGAGTACGCACTGGAGACACTCTGGTTCCAAACACTCCGCGGCCTCATGGGCAAGCGTTACGTCTACTTCTGCCCCAGTTGCCAGAAGATTCTCGGCGTCACACACCGCAAAGGCTTCTGGATGGGTTGATCATTTCTCACCCCAACACGGAGGGGTGGTCATGAAGTACACCGCGTTGGTGTTGGCCTTTTATGGCGTCGCGCTCGTAGGGTGTGGAGGCGTACAGGATGTTGGAGGGTTCTCCGTGCGTGACAGCGCGGGCGTCCAGCTCATCGAGATGAGCGGCACGTTCGCCGCCAACGTCCTGGACCTCACTTTGCACGAAGACCTGAGAATCGGCGCAATCGACGGCCCCCCCGAGTTGGAGTTCGCCAGAATCCTCCACCTCGCCGAGGGCGTAGATGGATCCGTGTACGTGGCCGACGCCGGGAATCACGTGGTGAGGAAGTTCTCCCCTGAGGGTGATTTCGAGTTCGAGTTCGGCGGAGTGGGGGAAGGGCCGGGGAGGTTCACGGGCCCCTGGTATCTCAGTCTCATCGTGGATACCATCGTGACCGTGGACCGTCTCATTCAGGCATTCGATCCTGACGGCGAACTCATCGAGGCCGTGGGTCCCGACCTCTTGGGGCGAAACCCCAATGTGTGGGAGTTGGACGTGACCGACGCGGGATGGTTGGTCCAGACGCGCTCGACATTTGCGGACGACATGCGCCGGGCTGGGGCCGGCACGAATCGCGAGACGACGGGTCCGTTTGCCGACACTACCTACATCGAGCAACTCGACCCGGCGACGGGAGCCCGCGGCACGACGATCTTCGCATATCCCCGCGAGACTTGGCATCGCCTGCATGGCGCCTTTCACGTCGTGCCCTTCCTCGAACCCACGCCATACCACAAGGTGAGCGGCGACGGACGGATTCACTTTGCCCGCGGCGGCCGCTACAAGATCGAGACCTGGACCCCCCTCGACGCAATTGAGCGTCCCGGTATGAGGTTGGCGCGCCGCATCACAGCCAACGTCCCCCTTCTGCCGCGCACGAAGGAGCTGGAGGACATGCACCTCGAGGTGCAGCGAGAGCGGTTTGCCAACCGTCCCTCCGGCGGTGAGTTCGCCATTTCTCGTCAGATCCAGATGGAAGATGTCCTCGAACTCCCAGGCCCCGACCACCGCCCGGTGATAGGCCGCCTGTTTGTCTCCCCCGGCGGGGAGACCATCGTGGAGCGGTTGGATCTGGACGAGGAACCCTTCCGCACCGACAATCCCACCGTATGGGATCTGATTAGCGTCGACGGCCTTATCAAGGGTCGTCTCACATTGAGCGAGCGGTTCACGCCCCGGGCATTCACATCCCGCGGGCTATT
The DNA here is from genome assembly GCA_039589615.1 of Gemmatimonadota bacterium. GTDB lineage: Bacteria > Gemmatimonadota > Gemmatimonadetes > Gemmatimonadales > GWC2-71-9 > B3T1B10. The sequence goes on along the minus strand of JBDHHA010000003.1, from coordinate 28,799 downwards.
GGGCGTCTTGCGGGATGAATTCGACGTGCAGTACGTGGTCAGGTACCGAATCGAGAAGAGGAATTGATGAACCATCGGAAAGCGCTATTGTTGACGGCCGTGGCGGCGGTGTCGGGCTGTGCCGATCGCACCGAACAGGTGGGCCCGCTGGTTCGCGACAGCGCGGGCGTCCGAATCGTCGAGAGCAGGAATCCGGTGTGGGCAGCCCCGTGGCGAGTTGCTGCGGAACCGACGGTCTCCATCGGCGCCCGGGAGGGAGACGAGGCGTACGAGTTCATGTCCATCGTGGGAGCCCAGCGCTTCGGCGACGGCCGGATCGTCGTGGCCGACGACACGCAGGAACTGCGATTCTTCGATCGGGAGGGCGTCTTCCTGCACGCCGTTGGAGGTCCAGGCGACGGGCCAGGGGAGTTCCGGAGAATCTCACAGTTCACCAGGCTGCCGCATGACACGCTGTTTGCCTTTGAGATGTTCCAGTTGAAGGGCTCCATTCTCGACGAGAACGGGCGATTCGTGAGGTCCTTTAGCATCGAGCAGCCGACGGGGTCCTTCCGGTTGATGTCCGTGGGCGCGTTCGCCAACGGTGACTTGCTCCTTGCGCCTGGTGCGTTCTCCCTGTCCCGCGTGGACGGACCAGCCCGCGTCGAGCGGGAGCAGCAATCGACCTACAGATACGGTCCGGAGGGCGGCGAGCCAGTGGTACTCGGCCCTTTTGCCGGGCGTGAGATTACGATCCACAGGAGACTCCGCGGCGAAGGGTTCATTGAGGGGCCAAGGGAATTCGGAACGTATACCAAGTTCATCGCCAGCGGCGACCATTTCGTGGTCGCAGATAACGCCACGTACGAGATGCAGATCTACAGTCCGGACGGCGTCCTCGAGGCGATATTCCGCCGGAATCACGATCCGGTACCTGTGACCGAGGATGACGTTGCCGCGCTACGGGCCCCCCGCTTGGCAAACCGGGACGAAGATGGGCGTCGAGAACTGACGCGGTACTTTCGCGACCTCCCCCCTCCTCCCGAGGCCATGCCGAGGTTCGGCTGGTACCTTCAGTTCGACCAGGCCGGCAACCTCTGGGTCATCGAGTACGAGCGGCCCAGCGAGTCCCAGCAACGCCGCTGGACCGTGTTCGACCCGGACGGCCGCTGGCTTACCACGTTGCGGTTGCCCGATGGGTTCGACCTCATGGATGCGGGAGACGACTGGGTCCTGGGGCGGGTACGCGACGAGTTCGACGTGGAGTACGTCCAGCTCTACGAGTTGATCAAAGAGGAATGACGCGACGCGTCTTTCGAACGGCCTACTGGCCGATTCCCGTCTTTTCGGGAATCTGGATCGCGTTGGTGCTCGTCGCGGTGGTGGTTTCGGCCCGGCGTAACGGCCAGACGCTCACCGAGATCCTGACGCAGGACGCTTCCCAGATTGTGGTGTACTGTCTGCTGGGAATAGTCGCCAGTGTCTGCGCGGTGGCGTTGGGGTGGACCCATGTCGAGCTGGGTGACGGCGAGATCACCGTGCGGCGCTTGCGGGAACTGGTGACCGGCGGAAAGACTGTCATTCCCTTCGACGCCATAGAATCCTTGAAGGAGACCTATAGCGCTCTGGCGCGGAGCCACGTCACCGCCGTGACCCTGGAGGACGGTCGCGTCGTGAAAATCGGCCACAACAACCTGGTGCACGGAAGCGAGCTTGTGCGGGAGCTGCAAGCCATATCCAAACGATGAAACTCACGGGACTTCACCTCCTCCTGACCTACCGCTGCAGCCTCGAGTGCGACCACTGCTTCGTCTGGGGGAGCCCCTGGCAGAAGGGTGCGATGACTCTCGGGCAGATTCGGGACATCCTCGGCCAGGCAGAGCAGTTGGGCACCGTCGAGTGGATCTACTTCGAGGGTGGAGAGCCTTTCCTTTACTATGCCACGCTGCTGGGCGGTGCTCGGGAAGCCGCCGAGCGAGGCTTTCAGGTTGGGATCGTCTCCAACGGATACTGGGCCACATCGCCTGAAGATGCTGTGCAATCTCTGCGACCCTTTGTAGGACTGGTACAGGATATCTCCGTCAGCAGCGACCTGTTCCACAATCGGGAACCTTCCAGCCCGGAAGCCGAGCACGCACGGGCCGCGGCGACGCAACTCGGGATACCGTTCGGCGTCATCGCGGTTGCACAGCCGGCGAACGCCACCGATGCACCAGGTGCCGTCGGCCAGCTCCCACAATCCGAATCGGCCGTCATGTACCGGGGTCGCGCCGCTGCGGAGCTGACAGGGGGCGTGGAGGGATTGTCGTCGGAGCAATTCACAGAATGCCCCTACGAAGATCTTCGGGAACCGGGGCGGGTGCACGTCGACCCCCTGGGCAACGTCCACATCTGCCAGGGCATCTCGCTGGGCAATCTCTTCGAGACACCGCTCCGGGAAATCAGCGGGATCTACGACCCCGATGCCCACCCCATCACGGGGCCGCTGCTGGAGGGCGGGCCAGTGCAGCTGGCGCTCCAATACGACGTCCCCTGTCGAGAGCGGTACGCGGACGCATGTCACATGTGCGACAGCGTGCGGCGGACGCTGCGCACACGACTCCCAGAGGTCCTCACGCCGGATCAGATGTACGGGGTACCGGCAGGCACGTGAATTGCCATACGCGCTCGGCTATCGCACCACCGGCAACTCGATCTTGGACGCGTACACCGCATTGCGCTCCACCGTGATCACCGGATCTCCGGTCGCCGGCACCCTGACGAACAGCCCGTCGTCTGCGCCGGCGATGGCGACCCGTAAACGGTAGCCGGCTCGCAGCAGGATCGACGTGGGCAGTAAGCCGAACGTCAGCTCGGCCACTTCTCCCGGGATCAATGGCTCGCCGTCCGACTCTTCAAAAGAATGGTGCGGAATCAACAGTTCGTACGGTGGAGTCTCATCGGAGACCTTCCGATGCAGCGCCCGCAACTGTCCTTCCGTGACATACTTGACGCGATCGAACTCATCGATGTACTCGAGGTAAACGAAGAACGCGCCGTCGGCGTGTGTGGAGCTCACGTACAGGGTCACGACAGGATATCCGGTGATTTGGAGATCTTGATCCAGCGGGGCGCTCGTGTACGTGAGGAGCTTGCGATCCTCGGTTGACCGCTCGGCATACTCGACGGGTCCGGTCAACGCGGTGTGCCAGCGCGTGGCTTCTCCGGTCGTGGCGGTGAAATCGACGTTGTAGAGATCGCTGCCACTGGCCGCGGTAGGCATGGCCGGCGAGAGTACATTGCCGGCGTCGAGGTACCAGGGTTCTATTGAAGTCCCTGGAACCGGCCACACCGCGGTGCTTTCCCACTCTTCCGCCCCCATGGTGTAATAGTAGAGCACCTTTTCACTGCCCGCGGGCGCGTCGTCCTTCAGGTACCGGTCCAGGAAGTTCAGCACTTCGCGCCATTGGGTGAAACGATCCGGGGACGGCGGATCGCCGACCTCGCCAAATGGGCTGGCGTTTGCGCCCCCTCCGTTTGGCCACGCCCCAATCGTCACTTCCTGTGGATTGCTGAGCGTGCGAAACCGGGTGATGGCCGCGTGGGCGGTGGAGTGATCCAGCCAACTTGCCCACGAGTACATCGCGGCGTTGGACGCTTCCAGTCCTTCGCTCTCGCCGTGCACGCTCAACTCGTCCGTCGATACTCCGAGCGACGTCACCTCGTCCCGGTACGCCACCTGGCTCAGTGCGGCGTAGATGTCCCCGTTTCCGGCATGCTCCGCCACGGCCTCCGCGAGCATCGAGCCATTGCGATCGTCATCGACCCGCTTCACGTGCCGGCTCGGGTCGCCGGGATACTCATTCCGATCCAGTAATTGAGCGAATCCGCTCCAATTCGCCATCATCCAGTCCAAGAAGATGCCCCCTGGAAACGCAATGTCGAAGTACAAGTCGTACTGATTGAACGGGGACACGGCTGCCCGCACGGCTGGGTGCTCCGTCGCCGCCACCAATTGTGCCGAGAGATCTCCGGACGCTCCCACTCGCCCGTTGGACCAACTCTGCTGCACAACCCAATCCACCACCTCCGCATAGTCCGCGATGGCGGTCTCCGCCCAAGGGTAGGGCCACACTCCGTAGGAGGCTCCAGTTCCCCGCTCGTCGAAGATCACATACGCATACCGCCGGGCTACTGCGTCGACAATGTCTTGATCCAGGGCTTCCGCTCCCGCCTCGGCTCGCCAACCGCGTGTCATCTCTACGATGGCGGGAATACGCTCCCCGTCCGCCGACGGGTACGGTGTCATCACATCCACTGCGATTTGCACGCCGTCGGTCATCGTCAAATAGATCGACCGCGTAACGATATCGGAGACTGGAAGCGAGTCGATCACGATGACGTCCGTCACAATCCCCGTTTCCGGATCGCACGCGACACCCGAGAGTGCACACACCATGGCCAAAGCCGACAACCGGAGTGACTTGAATGATTGCATGGTCATGTCCTCAGAATTCCCAGCGTACGCCGATGGTCGGTAATACGCCTATCAAGTCGTGCTGCCACCGCACCACGTTGAGAGTGCCGGGACTGACGCCGTTGAGACTGTAGTCATACGCCTTGGCGTTTTCCCGATCGTAGAGATTGAAGATGTCGAGGAAGACAGAAAGCCGGCCTCGCCCCACGGGGAAATGCCGGGACGCTCTGATATCGAGCCGGTGGTACGCCGGGAGCCTGTCGCCATTGAGCGGCGCGAAAGTCCTCGTGAAGTAGGTGTACTCGGCGGCCGTCGAGTCAAGGGTCCATGTCTGCGGCGTGTTTGGCCACCCCGAGTGGAACTGCCACGCCCAACTCAACGACCACAAGGCATTCGGTCGATACGCGAAGTCGAACTGAACGCTATGTCGCTGATCGTACGGCCGCGGCACCCACTCGGCATCAATCTCGTCCACGGCCTCGGCAAGCGCGTAGCCTGCGGACCACGCGAACTTCCCGCCGACGTCGTGCTTCGCAAAGAACTCGATTCCCCGAGCCTCACTACGGGTCGGATCGAGGCGAACGCGGTCGTCGGGCCCTTCCTCCCAAACCGTTTCATACTGTGGCTCGAGGCTGCGGTACTCGGGCCGGGGATCGGTGACCAAGCGCTGGTATGCTTCGACGCGGAAGGACGTACCATCTCGCAACCGCTGCTCTAGACCCACAATGCGATGCTCGGCGCGCTGGGGAGCGTAGAACGTATCGTCGCCGTCCGCCACCATGAGTTCATGCAGCCCGTGTGACTGGAAAAAGTACCCCCACGCACCCCGCAACGTGGTCTGAGGAGTGAGCTGCAGTGCCAGGTTCACGCGTGGACTGACCATCTCGTCGTCGGTGTGCGACTGATAGTCGTATCGCACGCCCACCTCGGCGGTGACGGCCTCCACGGGGCGCACCCTGTTTGACAGGTAGAGACCCGCCTCCGTTCCGGAGGGATCTGCGGTCACCACGAGTGTATCGGTCACCGGATAGAACTGCGGCGCGAAGGGGTTCTCGGTCTCCGGGACAAAATCCGTATACCACCGGAAGTAGTCGTACTCCGCAAACCCCCTCTTGAGGTCGAAGCCCCACTTGATGAGCCACCTATCCGACGCCATGAGACTCCAATCTTGCTTGATGCCGATGACGTCAAACGTCTCATCGTGATCCACCAGCAGTGATTGGGCACCCTCCCCGCCATCGAAGAAGTCCCTGCCGTCTCGGGTCCGGTTCGTTCGCCCAACAGAAAGCATCGTCTCCGCAGTCAGGGCATCCGTGAATCCGGCGTGCCAACTCACCCAGCCGTAGTTGCTGTTGTACTTGCTGTCGAGTTCAGTCGCGTCCTCTTCTACGACGGCGAAGTCATCTCCCGCGTGGAGGAGGTGGAATGACACGAGGTGGTTGGGGTTGAGCTGATACTGAGCCTTCGCAAACACGTCGTAATACATCGGCGACAGTTCTACCCCCGGATCCGTCGCATCAGTGATTGCCAGGATGAGATCCAGATACCCCCGGCGTGCCGACGCGAGCCATCGCCCCTTGCCTCCGCCAAAGCCCCCCTCGCTCTTGACCGACACGTTTTGGAGACTCAGGCCGAGCGTGGTGGTGGTGCGGTCGATGGGAGTCGTCGTGCGCATTCCGAACACACCGGCCAACTTGTCGCCATGCTCGGCAGTGAACCCACCGGTCATGAGATCGACGTCGTTCACCGACTCCACATCGATAATGCTGAACCCACCGTCGATTTCCTTGAGGTGAAACGGTTCGTACACCTCCAGGCCGTCCAGCGTCTGCAATACCTGGTCACTGGAACTACCACGAATGTGTATCTTTGCGGAAATGTCGTCAGAGGCGACGCCCGGAAGTCGGTGCATCGCACGATAGATATCCTCCCCGAATCCGGGCCGAGTACGGATGTCCTCCCTAGTCATCGTTTGTTGCGTGATCACATCGCCGGCATCGAGAATGGCGTAGGTGCTGGGCGACACGACGATGTCCGCCAGGCGGATGTTGGCCCGCTGCAGATGCACGATGGTCGGTTCCGCGTTGGGCGATCCCACGCGGACGCCCATCACGCGGGCGGCCCCGTACCCCACCGCCCGGACGGTTAGATCATAGAGCCCCGCGTCGAGGAAGACCGTGAACCGCCCTTGGGCGTCCGTGCGGGCGTCGCCCATGCGGCCGGGAACGCGGATCCACGCTCCGACGATGGGCTGGCTGTCCGCGGCCGAGCGCACGAACCCGACGAGTGTTGCTGCCTGCTGGGAAGATTGCGGGCCGATGACAACATCACCGTTCATGGCTCCGGTGGTGGCGTGCAACTCCATAACGGGTGCGACAATCACGCGGTTCGTGGTCTCGGCGTAGCCCAGTTGTGTCCCGCGCAGCAAGGAATCCAGTGCCGCACCCACGGTCACGCTCTCACAGGAGCAGCTCACCGATCCATATTGACGTGCGAGGTCCGGGCTGAAGGCAATGGACACACCGGATCGCAGCTGCAGCTCACCCAGTGCCGCGTCCAGCGCCACGTTGTGCACGTCGAGGTGTGCCTGGCGTCTCAGAAGCATCCGGGTGGTGCGATCGGCGATCTGTTGCCCCATCGCGGTCGATGTTGCGGCGCACGTGAGAATCACGGTGAGCAAGCGCGTGACCGGCCTCATCGGTCCACCTCAACAATCTCACCGATGGTGCATTGGGCGCCTACAACCCGGCAGACCGTATTCACGACGTCCTCCAGGGGCTCGTCCCCGAACCAGGCGGTGACCGATCGCAGCGCTAGCACCGAGTCATCGACGGCAAACGGAATGTCGAAAAAGGTGCTGACCTCCTCGGCCACTTGGGCGAACGGCGTCGCCTGGAACAGGAGGAGTCCCTCCGGCCAATCGAGGATCTCCCACACGTTCACACCCTGCGGTGCGGTTGGCGCCGCACCATCGACGATGCGGCTCACGTTACCCCTTCCGACTTCCACCCTTTCTCCTGCGCCTGCAAGACGCACACGGCCCTCCACCACGACCAGTCGGAGCGAATCGGCATCGGCCTTCATCTCGAACCGGGTTCCCAGCACTTCGGCACTTCCGCTGGCCGTGCGCACGACAAACGGATCGGTCGAATCGGTTGCCACGGCGAAGAACGCCGTGCCGTCCAGGTCCACCGCACGCTGGCTCGCATCGTGGAGGCGAAGTGTGCTGTTGGGTGCCAACCGCACGAAACTGCCGTCCGCCAGCGGCACGGTCACGGTCTGCCCGGGTCCCGTGGAATAGGTGACGCCAGCGTCCCGTGTCATCCAGACCCTGGCGCCCACGGCGAGCACGGCGGCGGCCGCCGCGGCCCACACCCACCCGTAATGGGGCCATTGCGGGCGACGAGGCAGCGGAGTCGCCCCACGCTTACGTCGCTCCACCAAATCGACGATCTGCTTCGCCGAGGGAACGGGGGGAATGGCCTCGCAGGTATCGTTGAGGCCGGTGAGATTCCAGGTGTGGGCGAATTCCTGAAACGTCCGCTCATTCTCCGGGGACGCCTGGCGCCAGCGCTCGACCTTCAACGCCTCCAGCTCGCCGGCCTCACCGCTCAGAACTCTGACAATGGACTCTTCCACTGGACCGTCATCCGTATAAGTCACCCCATATACGGACGCGGCAACGCCCTTCTACCAACGACGTCTCAGGCGCTTCGGGGCTTGGCCGAGTCGGCCTCGGAGGCCGGGGTGGGATGAGAGCGGCCGTAGAAGTGGGGCGCCAGGGCCGTTCTCAGGTCGGCCAGGGCCATGCTCAAGTGGTTGGCGACCGTCTGGGGAGCGAGATCCAACACCTCCGAGGCCTCTTTGTATGACAACCCGTGGTGCCGCACGAGGAGGAACACATCCCGGCGTCGCTCGGAAAGGGCGTTCACCGCGGCGGCGACGATGCCACTGAGCTCGCCGTTTTCGAGGTCTTCGGCGGGGCTGGAGGTCGCAACCTCGGGCGCGTAGCCGTCGGCCCGCTCTCGGGCGCCACGGCGCCTCCCCTCGTCCAGGGCAGCGTTTCGGGCCATGCGGAAGAGCAGTCCCCGCACCGAACCTGACGGCTTCAACGTCCGGCGGCGCTCCCAAAGGCGGACAAAGGCCTCTTGGGCCGCGTCTTCCGCCGCGTCGACCCCCCCAAGAAACCCAGCCACGTAACGCACGACGGGTTTCCAATAGCGATCGAGTAGCAGGGCCAGGGCAGCCTGGTCGCCGTTTCGAATGCGAGGCAGGATTTCGAAATCGACTTGATCCACCGTCATTCCGACCGTTCGATCTTGGGAGATGATACGACGGTTCCCATTGAAGGTTTCATCCTGAAGAAGTCTTGATTCACCCACGACACCCCAAGGCTTCCCGGTATTGTGGGATGAAGGCTGCGTAGGCATCGAGTGCGTTGATGACCTGACTGGCAACATCGGGAAACGCAGCCCGTCCTGTGGTCGTTGCTTCCCGGGACCGGGCGATCGTCTCTTCCATTCCATCGACCAATTCGCAGCTCCGCTGTTCACGAATCTCCGCGTCGAGACGCTGTACCACATAGAACAGCGCCAGGCCGTTCAACGAGTTAGCTCTCTCGTGCATCCGGCCGTCCTCGTCGTAGCGGATGGTCTTCTCGAGCCACGAGGATGCCGTCGCCGGCGCCCGACGGGTCTGAACGAGTTGGGTGGCCGCGTTGAAATACACCGTCGCAATCGTCTGTCGCATTGGGCGGTCACCTCTTCGCTCCGCTACCATGACCAGCAAGGAATCCGCCCTGTGCAGCGCCTCCACATCGAGGGGCACGCTGGAGTCAGCGAGGAATCGCGCGTCCGCCAACGCCGCCGCTGCCGCGAGAAGAGGTCGGACCTCGGTGGTGTCCTCCGCCCAGAGGCGCTCGTACACGCCGACCGCCGAGTCGCGATCTCCGGCACCACCCAACGCCCCGGCGTGAGCCATCCAGAGGGAGTACACCGCACGGCGGGCCCGACGGGCGGCTTCTTCGGCCTCCTGGAGTGTCTGCCGTGCGTGTTGCACCGCCTCCATGGTCCATTGCAGAATCCCGGAGGCATCACCGATGTTCTGCGCCGCACCGATGATCCGGTAGTAGAACGTCGTGTCACCGGCCAAGCCGGGATCCAATTGGTATTGCCGCTTCAACGCTTCGAACTCGCAGCGCCACAGTTCCCGGTCGAGGCACACACGGGAGATCATGCGGAGTAACTCCAGACCCTCGTCCGCGTGGGCGGTTCCAGGACGCACCGCCACGAGGGCCGAGTCGGGCTCGCCCGCCGAGATCCAGTTCCACACGACCTGGGTGCGGAGGTTCGTGTTGTCCGGCTCGCGGCGCAGTTGTTTAGCCAGAAGCACAGTGGCGCTCAGCGTGTCTCCGTTTTGGAGATGGAGGATGGCCAACCGACGCTGGGCGTCCGTCAAGCTCGAATCACCACTCAGGGCCTGGCGGTACACCCAGATGAGGCTGTCCAACGGTTGGTCCGTCAATTCGAACACGGACGCCTGGCAGAGCGACGCCACAGCGTGGTTCGGCACCACCGCCCGAGCTTCGTTCGCATGAACGATCGCCTCCGGGTACAGACCCGCATCGCGAGCATCGTAGCACGCACGGGCCCGGGCGGCGGCGGTCCAGAGCTTCCGCAGCGCCGCCCGCACCGCGGGCATGATGCTGTCGGGCTCCAAAACCCCACCGCCCCGAACTTCAACCGATCCGGAGTAGCCGGTTCGCGTACGGGACCTGATGCGAAGCTCCAAGAGAATATCGGGGTCCCTCGTGATCAGGCCCGTCATGTACGCGTCGGCGGCAAACGCTAGGGCAAGCTGCTCCGTCTCAGCCTCCCTGATGAGACTGTCGCACGAGTAGTTGTAGGCACGCAGCACCGTACACATCTCCCGATAGGTGACAATTCGCCTCTCGGGAGAGCCCGAAATCGCTCGCCGCAGATCGTCCGCCAACGCCAAGGCGAATACCGAGTCCGCCGGATCGGTGGCGAGCGGCGGCGCGACCAGTAGGAGGTGGGCACCCTGCGCGCCCGCGTCTTCCCAGCTCAGTGCCACGATCACGGCAGCGACCGCCACCAATTTTGGCGTCGTCTTCATCATTTCCGGACCCGAACGGTGATGAGGTGTCGTCCTAATACGAACGACTGAGGACGGCTCTACTAAGACAACTGATTGGTATGGATAGGCGTGTTCGCTCGTTAATAGGGTAATTGGCGCCTCTCAGCCCTATGGCCATGCGACGTGCTACGACCCTTGCCGCCCGGCAAGGCGCTCTCCGGAGGGGACGAGCGGGCTCACGCAATGCCCGGCGTAGCACGTCGCTCCATCACACTCAGTGGCAACGACTTACCAGCCTGGCACCACCGACCCGTGAGCTCCGGTCGATGGGGCCCGCGCCTCTCTAGCGAGGACGCTCATCGAGGCGTTAATTGGGCCTCAACGGATTGCAGCGAGACGTTGGCACCATGACCGAGGACACCTCCAACATCACCCAAGCATTGATAGACCTGAGCGACGGTGACAAGAGCGCCCTCGATCGGCTCTTCCCCCAGGTCTACGACCACCTTCGCCGGGTGGCCGAGCGCGAGCTGCGGAGGGAGCGGCCCGATCACACCCTCTCCCCCACTGCGCTGGTCCACGAGGCGTACATGAAGCTCGCCCAGTTGGACCGGATCAACTGGCAGGGCCGGGCGCACTTCTTCGGTTCCAGTGCCAAGGCGATGCGCCGGATCTTGATCAGCTACGCCCGCATGAAGAAGGCCGACAAGCGCGGTGCCGGTGTGGAGCACGTCCCCATCGAGAACGCGCTGGTTGCCGCCCAAACCCGGCCCGCAGACCTCATCGCACTCGACGAAGCCCTCGCAAAACTGGAGCAGCGCAGCGAGCGACAGGCGCAGATCGTGGAGTGCAGGTTCTTCGGGGGCATGGGCGTGGCCGAGACCGCGGCAGCCCTCTCCATCTCCCCGGCTACGGTGAAGCGGGACTGGACCATGGCCCGGGCCTTTCTCAATCGGGAGCTCACTGGTGGGTGATCGGGACACCGTCAGCCCGGACGGTGGGAGCAAGTGAAAGGCCCCCCACGCCTGGTCGAGCGTGAGGGGCCTGATGACTCTGGACCGCTGCCCGCCTACACCTCGAGATCGTGCAGCTCGTCCTCCAGGAGTCGTCTCTCGTCCTCCGACAGTCCCACGTCGATCTCCACGTCGGCACCCGAGGCGGAAGCGACAGCCGCCACCTTGTGGGCCCGGTGGAGGAAGAGCGCCAACAGCGTACCCGCAGCTGCGATGAGCGTGCCGGGAAGAACGTAGCCCACCAGGTTGAAGCCCTCCGGCGTCATCATCAGGAACTCCTCACCGTGCTCCGTGACGTACGCCTGAATGATCTCCTCCGCGGTCATGCCGGCGGTGGCTTGCTGCACCATCGTGGCGTGGTGCTCCGGCCAATAGCCACAGCTAAAATCGACCATGCGGCACTGGTATACCGTGTGGCTACACCCACAGATGCACCGAACCCTGCTTTCCACGGCAATAACGAAAGGGTCGTTGTCGTACGGGGTGGAAAAGAGCTGTCCGGGCGTCGGGTCGAAACGCTCCCCACCCTCCTTGAATGGGGCCCCTTCCATGCGATCCTGGGGATCCTGGACAGGGGCAGCCCGCGTCGGTCGCAGGAGACCGGCCGCCGGCAGCGCCAATCCGGCTGTCAAGAAAGCACGACGGCTGGTCGTGGAAGATTTCATTGGTCCCTCCGGGGATTCGCTCACAGTCACTTCCTGAAGATTTAATTATACACCAGCAGCCAGCCGCTCCCTATGCCCCCACCGACTCCGGGGCTGCGAGGTCCGTGCAGCTCAGGCAGTCAGACTCCATGCCCACGGGAAAGTTCACCGAATTCGCGATGAAACAATGGGCATGGGTCTTTTCGTGAATGCCGCGGCACTCCTCAGGTGTGGGCGTGCGGTCTCCTCCGAACGTGACCTTTGGCCGCAGTACCACACGGGTGATGGACACCTTGCCCTCGGCATTCTTCTCCAGCGTCCCCACCGGCTCGTCGGCGTAACTGTCCACCACGAGCCGCTTCTTGGCGGCGATGGCGAGGAACGTGAGCATGTGACACCCCGCCAGGGCGGCCACCAATGCCTCCTCCGGATTGGTGTGGGCTGGGTTGCCGAAGAAATCCGGCGCCGACGAGGCCATCACCTCTATCCCACCGCCGAACTGCCACGAATGGTCTCGACTGAACGTTTCGTACTGGAACGGCTCGGTGCCCCGGTTCCATGCGACCCGGGCTCTGTGCTCCGACATCTGTCTCTCCACGAAGCTGCGGTGAGGCGGCCACTTATTAGATAAGGAAAGGCGGGAAGCTATGAAGCATCGGAGAGGCGGGTGTGAGGGAATATTCACCGTCGAGGCGGGAACTTGTACATTTTATGTTTGTAAAAGATAAAACCATGAGCCATCTGACCAAGCGGGAACTCGACCTCATGTCGGTGCTCTGGCACCAGGGATCGGCCACGGTGACCGAGCTGTTGGAGCGGCTGCCCGACGACCTCAGCCACTCCACCGTCAACACCGTCCTTCGAACCCTGGAGGCCAAGGGACACGTGCGGCACGAGCAGGAGGGCAAGGCCTTCCGATTCTATCCGCTCACAGAGCCCGACGACGCAGCCTCCACGGCCCTGTTGCGCATCCTCAATAAGGTGTACCACGGCTCCCGGGAGCTGCTCGTCAACCGGCTGGTGTCGGAGGGTGAGATTTCCGCCGACGAGATCCGGCGGATCCAGGCCAAGCTGGAGGCGCGCCTGAAGGAGTTGGACAAGTGATCGCGGCGTGGATGATGTATGCGCTGACGGTATCGACCCTGTTTGGGATCGGCGCCGTCTTGCTGGAGCGGGCGTTTCGATTGGCCCGCCTCCAGGCTCGCGGGATCTGGGCCGGGGCCATGGTCGCCTCGATCGTACTTCCCGTCTTCGCACGCTCCACGCCGGCCGAACCGATCCCCGACGCGCCGAGGATCGTGGTGGCGATGGATGCCATGGTACCCGCCGTGCTCCCCCAGTCCGAGGGGCTCGAGGCATTTCACACTCCGTTGCTTCTGCTCTGGCTCGCGGGTTCCATGCTCGTGACCACCCTCATCGTCGTCACCCACTGTCGTGTTGCCCAGCAGGTCCGCGATTATGCGCCCGACTCACTCCACGGCATATCTGTGAGACGCACAGCTGGATTCGGGCCCGCCGTAGTGGGGTTGCTGAGAAGCGTGATCGTCGTCCCCACGTGGATCGACATCCTGGATGACGACGCGCGCGCGCTCGTCCTCCGCCATGAGCAGGAACATCAGCGCACGGGAGATTCCCGGCTGCTCTTCCTTGCCGTGCTGGCCCTCGCCCTGCAGCCGTGGAATCTCGCTCTCTGGTGGCAGATGAGCCGGCTGCGGGAGGCCATGGAATTGGACTGCGATCACCGGGTCATCAAGACGGGTGTCGACCTCCGTGCCTACGGCCAGCTGCTTCTCGCCATGAGCCGCCGCCGCCCTCCGTCACCTCTCGCCGCCGTCGCACTGTCCAACGCCAACTCGACTCTGGACCGGAGGATTACCACAATGACGATGCATCACACGCGCAATGCGTATGTGCGGGCGCTCTGTGCGGCGTCGGTGGGGGCGCTGTTGATCGCCCTCGGGTGCAAGACCCCGTCGCCGGTGGCCGTGGATGACACGACGGCCGCGGACCAGGTGGCCCTCGCCGAATCCGTCGCGGTTGAAATTGCCGCCACCGATCTGGACCGTGCCGTCCCCGTCGACACTGCCGCCTCGCCCACCGTCAATATCGATATCCAGGGCATCCACTTGCACATCGACTCCGCCGACGCAAGAGCGCTGGAGATTGATCTCGACGCCGGACCTCAGCAGATCGAGTTCATCAAACACCTCCGCACGCTCTATAAGGAAGGCGCCATCGAGCTACGCCCGGCCGACGGTTCCACCGATGAGTGCCCCACGGTTCGGGTCGTGCGCGTTTTGGTGGTCGGGCAGGACAAAGAGGAACAAGAAATCCACATCACCCTGCGTCCGTGCGAAACTGACGCGTAACGACCTGCGGATCGAATCGGCGGGTCACGAGGCACGTCGCCAACCTCAAGAGTGAACTAATGAACACCCATAAAGCGTGGTCTTGCGGCACAAGAGCATAAATTGTATACTCATATCGCGGTATAAAATTTATACTCATGGAGGTACAGGTGGCCAAAATCGGAGAGTTCGAGCTGCTGGTCGGCCTTCTGCTGATTGCATTGGTCGGGCACCCACAGCTACAGGACAAAACCATCCACGCGGCGGCCGCCGATGGCGACCTGGCTCGCGTCCAAGCCATCCTCTCGCAAAACCCGGAACTCGTTGAGATTCCGGACGAACGGGGGTTCACGCCGTTGCACCTCGCGGTGCGGGGCGGTCATGGGAATGTCGTGGACGCGTTGCTGTCGAGGGGTGCCGACATCAATGCTCGACATCCCCAGTACGGCCTCGCCGCGGTGGACTTTGCATTCGAGAGGGAGGTTCGGGGCGGGATCGGCACGGAGCGCAGCGCCGACCTCACTCGGTATCTCGTGTCTCACGGCGCCGAGTTTGATCCCAGCGCCACCATGCGTGGCTTTACCAGGCTACTCAGGACGACGCTCTCGGGGAATTCGGCATTGGCCGAATTGCTGATCGAATTGGGAGCGGATGTCGACGCCGAGCGGGAAGGGTCGACGGCACTTACCTTTGCGGCCCGAACGGGAAAGCCCGTGATCGCCAGGCTCTTGCTTGCCAACGGCGCCGCGGTGGACCCGCGAGACGCCGACGGCAAGACGCCGCTGCTCTGGGCGGTGGAACGAGCGGCAGCCGAGGTCGTAGAGGCCTTGCTCGCCAACGGAGCAGACATCGCCATCGTAGACGAGCAGACCGGCAGAAGCCTGCTTCACCTGGCGGCCTTTAGCGGATCCGTCGATGTCGTTTCCGTGCTCCTGTCGCACGGCCTTGCCGTCGACGCGACCGATGGTAACGGCAAGACGCCGCTCTACTACGCCGCCAGGTACGGGCACCAGAGTGTGGCGAACCAGCTCGTTGCGCACGGCGCGGCGGAGTCCGCAGATATGGAAGAACGCTACGGGGTGTCACCCCATCTCACGAGGCGGATGGACAGAGGAGAAGCAGCTGCTTGGTATCTGGCGAACCGCGGCTGGGTAATAAGAACACACAACCACATCCTCGTGTTCGACGCTGAAGAGTGGGGGGTCACGCGGCCACCGGAGCCCTCCCTGTCCAACGGCTTCATCACCGACAGTCAAATCCGCCACCTGGATGTCGTGGCAATGTACACGACATACCACGGTGAGATCGGTGAGCCAGGGACCTACATCCACGAGATCGAAGGCTCACTGCCGAATGTCACCTATGTGCACAACGAACGCGAACCCTGGCGGTGGCCCGGCAACACGGTCTATCTGTCTCCCGGCGGGCAAACCGCGATCGGCGATGTCCAGGTCGCAACCATTGAGGTCACCCAGACCATGACGTCACTCGGCTATCTCGTCTCGGTCGACGGTCTGACCATCTACTACGCCGGCTTTCGCGCCGAGAGCCTCGACGACTACAGGCAAAAGCTAGAGGCCCTCGCAGAGCGTACGGACCGCATCGACATGGCCTTCCTTCCCATGGCCGAGCCGGACGAAGAAGAGTCTGCTTTCAAGACCTTCGTCGAGAGATTCAACCCCCGTGCGGTCTTCGTGCTGGACCCGAATCGCCGGGAACATCTGTATCCCGAGATGGCGAGAAAGGTGAGAGCTTGGGGCTTCAACTCCACCGTGTACTCGGCGGAGCATCCGGGGGACGTGTTCGTCTATCGTCGCTAGTCGGGCGGGCGCTGCGCCTTCACTCCACGCGCAGCGCCTCCATCGGATCGACCTTCATACCCCGCCGGGCAGGAACGTAGCAGGCGGTGACTCCCACGATGGCCAGGGATGCTATGGTAAGCACGTACGTCGTGGCGTCGGTGGGCTGCACCTCGAACAACAGGCTCTCCAACAACCGTGTCAGCCCAATCGATGCGGCCAGCCCCGCGACCATTCCGATCACGATCGGCCTGAGACCGTGGCCCACCATCAGCCGCAGAATGTCAGTCCGCTGGGCGCCGAGAGCCATCCGGAGACCTATCTCTCGCGTCCGTTGAGTCACCGACAGCGCAATGACACCGTAGACACCGATGGCCGCCAACAGCAATGCCAGCCCCGCGAGGAAGCTCAGCAGGAGCGTATTGAAACGGGGCCGCGCAATCGTCGCGGCGAGTACTGTCTCCGCTACAGCCACCTCGTCGACCGGCAACCCGGGATCGATTGCCCACACTTGTTCCTTGAGCAACGGCATGAGAAGGTCAGGATCCCCGTATGATCGAGCGATGATGGTCCCCCGCACGCTGTTGGCATCCGCGTAGGGAAAGAGCATCTGCATGCGATTCGGGTCGTCCCCAAGCCAGAACGTCTTCACGTTCTCCGCCACGCCAACGATGGTTCGCCAGTCCACGGACCGGTACTGTGACTCCAGGCGCACACGTTTTCCAAGGGGGCTTCCGTTGGGCCAGTACCGTCGTGCCAGCGCCTCATTGACAACCACTGCTTCACCCGCATCGCCCTCCACGAAGCTCCTTCCCTCAACGATGCGTGTGGCAACCGTTTGGAAGTAGTCCGCCGAGACCCAGTTCCCCGTCAGCACCGGGGATCCCTGCGCGTCATCGGGTCCCTCTCCATCGATCTCGACCATCCCGAAAAGGGCCGGTAACCTCGGCGGCATACCCCTCGCCCACGAAACCGACTCCACGCTTGGCAGTTGCCGCACCCGCTCTGCGACGTTCGCGAAGAACGCTGCACGCTGCTCCATGTCGGGATACCGCACCGACGACAGCGTCAGCTGCATTGTGACGAGTCCGTCGGGGTCGAATCCGGGGTCCACCTGGTTCAACCGGATGAAGCTCTTCACCATCAGGCCCGCCCCGGTCGCCAGCACCACGGCGAGGAGCACCTCCCCGGCGATGAGAGATTGCCGGAGCACTGAGCGTCCGGACGGCGACGCATCCCCACGCCGCCCCTGTAAGAGCGCACCCTGGTTGCTCAGCCGTCGCACGCGAACGGCCGGCACGATGCCGAACGCAAGGCCAGTGCCGAGGGTAAGAGCCACCGTGAAGGCAAAAACGATGGGATCGACACGGGCGCTGCGCAGCTCGCCCAGCTCACTGCCCACGAGCCCAACCACGGCATCGACCCCCCAGATGCCCAACACCACACCGACGGTGCCGCCGAGGACGCTCAGCATGAGACTCTCCGTCAGCACCTGCCGGACAATTCTGGACCGCCCAGCGCCCAACGCCGCGCGAATGGCAAACTCGTGGCCACGCGCCACACCGCGGGCCAGCAACATGTTCGCCAAGTTGGCGCATGCGATGAGCATCACAAACCCCACCGCGCCGAACACGATCCACAACCCGGTACGCAAATTCCCATCCATGGCGTCGTGCGGCGACAGTAACAGCGGACGCCAACCAGCCTCCATCACGCCGCTCTCCTCGAGACCGGACTGAATCAACTCCAGCTCTTCTTGCGCTTCGGAAATCTCGATGCTGGGAGCCAGCCGACCGAGGATATATGGGGCCGTATTCCACGTGTGCCGCACACCGTCGCGCATGGGGACCCAGACGGCTTTCGGGTCGCCATAAAACAATGCCGCCTCCAACGTGCGCACCGCGGCCGTCGGCAACACTCCGACCACAGTGTGTGGTGTCTCGTCGAGTATGACCGACCGCCCCACAATCGACGAATCCGAGCCGAAGCGTCGCCGCCAGAAACCTTCGGACAGCAAGACGACTCGCTCATGCTCCAGTCTTCCGTCGTCCACAGTGAAAGAGCGTCCGAGAATCGGCCGCACGCCGAGGAGGGAGAACATTTCGGGCGACACATCGACGCCTTGCAGTCTCTCTGGCTCGTCGCCGCCCGTGAAGAAGAACTCCTCCTCGCCATAGGCCATGATGGCGTCCAGTGACCTTGCCTGATCACTCCAGGCATCCACCATCTCTGGGGTGGGGGTGAGATCGATGAACGAACCCAATTGCTCACCGAAGCGCCATACTTGCACCAAACGATCCCCTCCCTCGAAAGGGAACGGGTGCAGAACCACACTGTTGATCAAACTGAACGTCGCGATGTTCGCCCCGATACCGAGGGCGAGCGTCAACACGGCAACGATCGTGAACCCCGGAGACTTGCCGAGGCACCGCAGAGCATGCCGGAGATCTTGGAGGGTCCCGTGTAGAAGCTCCTGGGACTTGGTGGATCGCACGGCCCTGGAGTCCATGGCGACGCAGGTTGCCGCAACGGACTCAGGTTCGCCGAACGCGGCAATGGCGGTGCGGCGTGCCTCATCAGGGCTCAGACCCTCGTCGATCAGCTCACGAGTGCGCATCTCCAGATAGAAGCGGATCTCTTCGCGAACCTCGAGGTCGAGCTTGGTCGGGAGGCTGGGTGTGTCTCGTTTAGGTCGGCGTCGGAGGAACCTGAACATTACTCGGTCCTCAGCGCCACAATCGGATCCACTCTGCTCGCCCGCCGCGCTGGAACGTAGCACGCAAGCAACGCCACTGCGGCGACCACAAGCGACACGCCGCCAAACGTCCACGGGTCGGTCGGGCTGACTTCGAACAGGAATCCCGTGAGGACCCGGGTCGCGGCAAAGGCGGCGGCGAGACCGATGCCAACGCCCACCAGGGCGAGCCCCATTCCCTGCCGCACCACGAGGCGTACTACATCGCGGCTCGCAGCCCCCAATGCCACGCGGATACCGACTTCCCCTGTGCGCTGTGCCACACCGTGAGACATGACACCGTACACACCCACCGCTGCCAGGACCAACGCCACGCCTGCAAACACGCCGAGCAAGGTCATCATGAATCGTGGCCTGGCGACGGATCTCGCCACGATATCGTCCTGGGTCCGCATCCATACGATGGGAAGGTCAGGATCGAGTCGCTGCACGATCGCCCGGATCGGTTGGGCGTTCACAAGCGGGTTGGCCTCCGCGCGAACCACCAACGTCATACTCAGCGCGTGGAATCCCATCCAATCGGCTAAGTGCTCGTAAGGGTGATAGAACGTAGGATTCTCCGCGCCCAGTTCATCGAATTTCGCATTGCCCACGACGCCGACAACCCGATGGAACGGGCCATCGGTCCTGGCAAACCGTATCTGCTTGCCGATGGCGTCCTCGCCGGGCCAGTACCGCCGAGCCATCGCCTCGTCGACCACCACGACGTACTCCGTGCCAACTCGGTCGGCTGCGTTCAACAGACGACCCTGACGCAAGGGAATGCCGAAGGTTTCGAAGAGTCCTGCGCCGGCCGTGATGCTGCTGGCGGTATGACCGGCGCCGTCGAGGCTCTCCTCGTCTTCAGGCATGTGAAAGCGAGTCCGTGCCCGGCTTTGCAGCAGTGGAGGCCGGTCCACCAGACTCACGCTCCGAACGCCCCTCAGCTCCCTCGCAGCGTCCGTGAGGCGAGAATAGAAGATTGCCGCCTCCTCCGGAGAGTAGCGCGCCGCAGGCAGCGACAGGTGTGTATAGAGCAACCCGGCGGTCTCAAACCCGGGGTCCTGGCGAAGCAGGGTTTGGAAACTCTTCGCCACCAGACCCGCCCCTGTCACCAGAAGCACCGCTACGGCAATCTCCGAAACCGTGAGCAACCGTCTGAAGTGCTGACGCCTTGGACCACCGGTTGCCGTGCCGCTGGCGTCCTTGAACGCATCGGAGAGATTCGGCGATGCCGCACGCAACGCCGGCACCATCCCAAACAGCAAGCTCGTGATCAACACGACGACACCGACAAAAACCATCACTCGCCAGTCGACACCGATCATCTCAACCCGAGGGATGGTCCCTCCCTCCAAAGCAAGCAGCGCGCGAGTGCCGACATGCGAAAGCAAAACCGCGAGCACCCCGCCCGCCGCTGCCAACAGGACACTCTCTATCAGCAGATGTTGCGCAAGACGTCCCCGCCCAGCCCCGAGCGCACGACGCACCGCGATTTCGCGCCTCCGACCCTCACCCCGTGCAAGCAACAGGTTGGCGACGTTCGCGCATGCCACAAGGAGCACGAACCCCACTGCACCGAATACCAGCAACAATGCCGGACGGACGTTGCCCACCAGGTCGTCGAGTAGCGGCGTAGGATAGAGGAAGTGCCCCACGTGATGGTCCGGATACTCCACCTCCCATCCCCCCATGATTGTTTCCATTTCGGTCTCGGCGTCAGCAAAACTCACGCCGGGAGCGAGTCGTCCTAGAATCCAGAACCAATGGCCACCGCGCCACGTACGCTCCGGATCGAGCGGCAGCTGGGTCCACAGTTGCACGTCGGGCGCAGGAAACGTGAACCCCTCGGGCATCACACCCACGACTTCGCCCCCGGTGCCGTACTGGCCGGGGTCCAAACCCAGATCGAGCGTCTGTCCGATGACACTCGAATCACCACCGAAGCGCCTTTGCCACAGGTCATATCCCAGCACCACCACACGCCGCGGTATCGCACCGTCATCACTCTCCACCAGGGTCCGTCCCAGGAGAGGCGGTGTGCGCAATACGGAAAACATGCTCGAGGACACCAGAGCACCTGTCGCGATCTCGGGGTCGCCGATGCCCGCGGTGACCGTGAGCGCCTCCGTGGAGATCGCCGCAATGTGCTCCATCGTGTTGTTCTGGCTCACGTAGTCGAAGTATTCAGGTGAGCCAACTGGGTATTGTGGCCAATCGTATCCGCTTTCAGGAGTCCAGCGAGTGTGGATTGCCACCAGTTCTTCGGGAGCATCGAAGGGCAACGGCTGGAGCAGCACGCCACTGACCACGCTGAAGATCGCCGTGTTGGCACCGATGCCGATCGCCAGCGTTAGGACGGCGACAATGCTAAAGCCCGGTGTTCTATACAAGCTGCGTAGGGCATATCGCACATCCTGACCGATACCATGCAGGAGTACTCCTATCGTGGCGCGTGACGTTTTCCGTAAGTTCATCGCCACACACTCCTCGGCAATGGCATCTGGTTCTCCAAAGGCTTCAAGTGCCGCGCGCCACGCTTCATCGGAACTACGCCCGGTCTCCATCAATTCACGTGTTCGCATCTCGAGGTAGAAACGGATCTCTTCTCTCACTTCCACGTCGAGCTTTGTGGGCAGCTCATGCGCCGACGGTCTCTGGCGACGACGGAACAATGGGACTTTCATTGGAGCCTCAACGCGGTCATGGGGTCGACCCGGCTCGCCCGCCTCGCTGGCAGATAACTCGCGAGCATCGCGACGCCGCTCAACAGCAACGTCACACCAGCGAACGTTGCGATGTCGATGGCCGGTACTTCGAACAGCATGCTGGACAGGAGCCGAGTGGTGCCGAAAGCGCCGACGAGGCCGATACCAACGCCGAGCAGCGTGAGTCGCATGCCTTGGCCCAGCACGAGAGCAAGAAGGTCCCGTTCCTGTGCGCCAAGCGCTTTGCGCACCCCAAACTCCGGCACGCGCTGTGCCACCGTGTACCCGACAACGCCCGCAATACCGATCGACGCCAGCAGTAAGGCGACCGACGCGAAGATTGCCAACAGGGTGGTGCGGAACCGTGGTTGCGCGACATTTGCCGTTACCACACTCTCCATGGTGCGAACCTGGCTGATGGGGATCGTCTCGTCGACGCTCCATATGGTGGTTCGCGCAGCTTCTGCGACCGATAGCGGGTCCACCGTTGTGCGCAGCGTGAGGGTCATCGTCCGCCGCATCCAGTCAACGAGTTCCTGCGCCTGCGGGCTGTAGAACGCCATACTGGGATCCGCCGCAAGTCCAAGTTCCTTCACGTCGCTCACAATGCCCACGATCTCACGGGATTGGCCCTGAACCGTCATCTGTTTCCCGATGGGGTCTTCACCTGGGTACTGTTGCCGCGCCATGGCCTCGTTGATCACCCCGACCTGCACGGCCGAGGAATCGTCCGCGCTCGTGAAGCTCCGTCCTCGCAACAATGTCATGCCTATCGCCTGGAAGTAGCCCGGTGTCACCGCACGCACCTCTGCACACACCACCGCTCCTTCCCGCTGTTGGAGCGTCTCGGGTGGACGGTCATTGCGGGCAAACGCACCGCAGCTCTGGCCTCCGGTCATCGGTAGGAAGCTGATTGCGCCGGCTGTCTGCACTCCTGGAATCGCCTTCAACCGCACGGTGACGTCTTCGTAGAAGCGCGCAAGACTCCCGTGGTCCGGGTACTGGGCCCTCGCAGGGGCGGTTTGCAGCGTGAGAACGCTCTCCGCATTCAATCCAGCATCCACCCGCCGAAGGTTGTTGAAACTCTGGATCAAAAGTCCGGCTCCGGCGAGGAGCACGAGCGAGAGGGCGATCTCTGCTACCACCAACCCACTGCAGACCATCTGGCTCCGTGACCCTGTGGCGCTGCCACGCGCGCCGTCCTGGAGCACGGTGGTCAAGCTCGCTTTCGCACTCTGAATACCCGGTGCGAGTCCAACGAGGATACTGCTGAGAATCGAGACGCCCAGGGTGAACGCCAGGACGGCGCCGTCGAGGCGAATGGCAGCCACGCGAGGGATGCCGGCCTGACCGAGCGACACGAGATACCCGGTCCCCACCCAGGCCAACACCAGACCGAGCGTGCCACCCGCCACGGCGAGGATGACGCTCTCGGTGAAGAGTTGACCGAGAACGCGCCGCCGGCTCGCTCCAAGGGCCGCGCGGAGCGCAACCTCTCGCTCGCGAACCGCGGCGCGACTCAAGAGCAGATTTGCGACGTTCGCGCACGCGACCAGCAATACCACTGCCACCGCACCCAACAGCGTGAGCATGGCGAGCCGGGCCGATCCCACCATGCGCTCCTTGACCGTAACCAGGCGCACACCTTCCGCGGTATTGAACCCCGGATATTGTTCCGCCATCCATGCTGCGAGGACGTCCATGTCGGCTTGGGCCTGTTCGAGAGACACGCCGGGCTTGAGCCGTCCGATGGCGCGCCAGCTCCGATTGCCCCGACTCAATTGGGTTTCATCCCACCACGGCGGTCTGGCCTGCCACAGCTGCGGCTGGAAGAGAGGCGGCTCAAAGTCGGCTCGCGTCACACCCACCACAGTGAAGGGGTTGCCGCTCAGGTCGATCGTCCGCCCAATAACGCCGGGATCACCGCCGAACCGCCGTTGCCACAGCCCATAGCTCAAGACGACGACAGGGTCATGACCCAGTTCCCCTTCCTCCGGAAGAAAGAACCGACCCGACAGAGGCTGGACACCTAGAATGTCGAAGAAGTTGGCGGATACCGATGCCGCTGAGAGGCGCGTCGGCACTCCCATTCCAAGGAGTGTGGGATTCCACCCGCTTTGTGCCGCCGCGTCTACAAGGGTTTCGTTTCGGTCGCGCCACTCCACGAAAGCCGGATAGGACATCCAGACGTGGCGAGAAAGTACACCCTGCTGCGTCCCCAACAAATGCACGACGCGGTCTGGATCCTCATAGGGCAGCGGCCGGAGAAGGACCGCGTTCATCACACTGAAAATCGCAGCGTTGCCTCCGATGCCGAGGCCGAGGGTGAGGACGACGACGACCGTGAAGAACGGATTTCGCCTAAAGGTGCGCCAACCGTATCGAGTATCCTGAATGACCTGGTACATGAACTCCCCCCATTGTCCGTGCCGAGTGGCACGTGGATTCATCTTCTTGCACTCTGCTGCAACGGCATCGACGTCACCGAACGCCTCAGCTGCCCTGCGCCACGCCTCGTCGGCTGGGAGTCCCTCTTCCATCAATTCCCGTGCACGCATCTCGAGGTAGAAGCGGATCTCTTCTCGCACTTCCACGTCGAGCTTGGAGGGGAGTTCGTGCATTCGCCTTGCGCGAGGACGAGAGAACATCAGACTACGACGTTGATGCCTTCAGCACTTTCAGCACTGCCTGAGAGTGCTCGGCCAAGCGCTGCATCTCTTCTTCCAGATGTTCTTGGCCAGCGGTAGTGAGTCGGTAAAACTTGGCGCGACGCTTGGTCTCGGTCTTGCCCCACTTGGCCGCAAGCCATCCGTTGCGCTGCAACCGGTGGAGCGCCGGATACAACACGCCTTCGTTCACCTGAAACACGTCGCGGCTGGTGCGGCGCAGCCACAAACCGATGGCATACCCGTGCAATGGTCCGCCGCTCACCGCCTTGAGAATGAGGACGTCCAACGTGCCGGTGTAGAGATCGCTTCCGCCCATGATGACTCCTTCATACCCCTTGTTGACATAGGGATGATAGCACGATACCCCTTGGTGGACAAGGGGTTCCTCTCTTTTCCGCCGTTTACCATGAAAAAAACGTTATACTTGGCCCGTCCAGCGGGTCACGGGGTAGGAGGTGACGATCGGACAATCACCGTCGACACCCTTAAGGACACCACACAGGATGCGATACGTGCGACGCGCTCCCATTCTTACCGTCATATTGGCTGCCACGACGCCCTCCTTCGCGACGGCTCAGACACTCGGCGACGACATCGTCATCGGCAAGTCATTCAGCCTCTATTCAGAGATCTACCAGCAGGAGATCGATCTGTCGGTTTACCTGCCGCGCGATTACGAGCACAGCGATGATCGATACCCGGTCCTGTACTCGGTGCACTCCCGTTTCCTCCACAACGCCGGCGCCGTGGCGGAGCTCTCCGGCATCCACATGCCACCACTGATGTACGTTCACGTCGACACCTACGATTCCGGGGATCTCATTCCCACCGCGATAGAGAGCAGACCCGGCAGCGGCGGCGCCGATCGACTCATAGAGTTCTTCCGGGAGGAACTGATTCCGTTCATCGATGCGAACTTTCGCACCCAACCTTTCCGCGCTCTGCAATCCGGTTCGTGGGGCGGGGTATTCGCGCTGTACACGCTTTTGACGCAGCCCGACGTATTCGATGCCTATCTCGCGAATACACCATGGCTCATCTATGACGGCGACGAAAGGTTCATGCTCACCAACGCCGAGCATTGGCTGGTGAACGGCGTGTTCGACAACGAGTTTGTATTCCTCGCTCTGGGGAACGATCGCGACCCCGGTTTGCGCGAGAGCGTCGACAGCCTCGCACATCTTCTGCGTGGCAGCGAGCAGAGAGGTTTGAGGTTCCACTACGTGGTTTGGGACGAAGAGGACCACGCCTCGACGCCGCACAAAACCCTCTATGACGGGCTCCGGTGGACATTCCTGGATTGGGCGGAGATCCCGAACAACGTGGTCCTCGGTGGCATCGATGCCATCTCGCGATATGCCCGTGGTCTCACAGAGACCTACGGCTTCGAGATCGGGATCCATCCCAGGTCGCTATCCCAAGAAGCTCAGCGCCAAATTCGAGAGGCGAACTTCGATCGGGCCGTCGAGATGCTCACCCTTGCCGTCGAGCTGTCTCCGCGGATTCCCTACCTCCACGCACGTCTGGGCCAGGCATACGAGCAGGACGGCCAACTCGAGGTGGCGTTGACGCATTTCGAGAGAGCCCACGAATTGGCCGTCGCACAGCAACACCCAGACGTGTCCAGCTACGCCGGCCACGTGACTAGAGTACGGCGGCGGTTGGCGGTAAGACGGTGATCGCCGGGGCCCGTGGTTCCCCTTGACAACACCTAAAGGCGTATGACATATATGTCATACGCCTTTATAGGGAGAGGAAGTGACTTCCAACGACCTCAACAGCTCGCCTCTTCCCCTCAACCCCAGGGTGTTCACGATCCTCCTCGCCCTGGCCGACGGGAGCGCCCACGGCTACCAGATCAAAAAGGCCGTCGAGGAACGGTCAGGGGGGACCATCCGACTGGACGCCGGTTCCCTCTACCGGTCCATCGCGAAGCTGGCGGACGAGGGACTCATCGCCGAATCGGGGGAGCGCCCCGATCCCACGATGGACGACACGCGGCGACGCTATTACTGCCTGACCGAGCCAGGGAGAGGGGTGCTGGCAGCGGAGGCGAGGCGGCTCGCCCACCTGGTGGAATTCGCCCGTAGTCGGAACCTCATCGAAGAACCGAAGGCAGCTCGATGACGCCGCTCGATACCGTGCCGCCGTGGCCGGCGCGTTGGCTACACTCCCTCATCGTGCACGGCTACCCCCGCTCCGTCCGCACCCGCTTCGGGCGGGAGATGCGTCAGCTCTTTTTTGATTCCTATAGGGAGTTTCGGAGATCGCCGCGCATACATACATCCACACGTTTCTACGCCCGCGCGTTCTGGGACCTGGCCGTCAACGCTGCAAACGCGCGGCTGGACTCGATGAGAAGCGCGAAGGCAACACGTACACGCAAGACGTTCAAGCACCACAATGCCCAACATCGCGTAACAGAGCAACTCGGCACACTCCACAACGCAGTTCGGTACGCGCTCAGGGTCGTCAGCAAAACCCCCGGGTTCACGTTCGTCGTTCTTCTCACTCTCGGCCTCGGCATCGGCACCAGCACCGCCATCTACAGCGTGGTGGACGGCGTATTGTTGGCCGCCCTTCCCTATCCGAACGCAGATCGCCTGGTGGTGGCGCGGGAGCGGAGTCCACTTCCGGAGGGACGGCCCGGTTGGGTCTCTCCGCTCACGTTCAGGGATTGGCAGGAGCGAACCGAGTTGTTCGAGGACCTCGTGGCTTGGCGACTCTACCTCGTTACCATGACCGGCGGGGACTCGCCGGAACGCTTGCAGGGACACGTGGTTTCCGTGGGGTACTTCCGGATGATGGGTGGAGGCATGACCCTCGGTCGCGGGTTCACCGCAGACGAAGATCGCGTGGGCGGGGAGAAGGTCGTCGTCATCTCCCACGGGCTCTGGCAGCGGCGATTCGCATCCGACTCGACTGTCATCGGCACCAGCATGATCCTGGACGGCGTCCCCCACACCATCGTTGGGGTCGCCGGGAAGCACATCGATTACCCGGAAGGCGGCGAACTGTGGGCGCCCATCGCCCTCGACTACGAACGGGAGTTCCGCAGCTTCCGCTACCTCGGCGTATTGGGACGGCTCGCGGACGACGTGACCCTGGCGGACGCCGGCGCCGACCTGGAACGTGTCGCCCGGGAGATTGCCACAGAGTTTCCGCAATCCAACGGTGGGTGGAGCGCCGCGATCGAGCCGCTGCAATCGCAGGTTGTCGGCAACGCCCGGCCCGTGCTCGTGGGCCTCATGGTGGCCGCGGCGATGCTCCTACTGATCGCCGTCGGCAACGTGACGAACCTCTTCATCGCGCGAACGGTCGGCCGACACACCGAGGTGGCCGTGCGTCGGGCACTCGGCGCGAGCCGCGCCAGTCTCATTCACCTGTTCGTCGCGGAAGCGCTGGTTCTCTCCATCCTCGGCGGGGCCGTTGGCGTGGCGGCCGCAACATGGGGAACCAGAATCCTCCAGGTCACGGCGCGGGGTCGCCTGCCCCGGGTTCAGGAAATCGGCGTCGACGGGCATGTCCTCACCTTCGCCGTCGTCGTATCCCTGCTGGTCGGCGTCGTTGTGGGAGTCATTCCGGCGTTTGCGGCGGGCCGTACTCGCAAAGGCGACGCGTTTCGGTTCGATCACCGCTCAGCGATCGGACAGAAGAGAGCCAATCGTCTGCGGGAGGTCGTGTTGACGGTGCAGGTGGCGCTGGCGATCACGCTCCTCGTGGGTGCGTCACTCCTGGTCGAGAGCCTTCGCAATCTCACCCGCGTCGATCCGGGATTCTCCAGCGACGACGTGATTACCATGGAACTGGACCTCCCGAACTCGACGTACGATAGCGGCCGTCAGATTGCCTTCTTCAATGAGGTGCTCAACAAGATCGGCGCGGTTCCGGGCGTGGAGGCAGTGGGAACGATCCATCCCATGCCAATGGTTCTTGGGAGCACGACGATTCCGTTCACAATTTCGCCCGCGGTCGGCAGCGCAGAAGCGGTAATGCCGGCGGCACACGTGCGCGTGGTTGGCCCCGGGTATTTCGAGACGATGCGCATTCCTCTGTTGACGGGGCGCTATCTGGAGTCCGGCGATCGGGACGATACCCAGCCGGTGGCAGTCATCAGCCAGACGTTCGCCGACCGGTTCCTCGGCAACGTGAATCCCCTGGGACACAGGGTCAGCACCGACCCCGAAGCAGAAGAGGAGTCGTGGTTCACCATCGTGGGCGTCGTGGGGGACGTGAAGTTCCGCAGCCTCAAGGACGACGGTGAGCCGGAAGTGTACACGTCAGTGCTCCAGACCTCGTACGGACACACGCGGCTCGTGGTACGAACACGTGGTGCCCCAACGCAAATCACGC